>NZ_JBQTIN010000037.1:0-42873 GCF_052388015.1 Sphingosinicella sp. | reverse complement strand
TCGTTGGTCGGCTCGTCGAGCAGCAGGACGTTGCCGCCCTCCTTCAGCATCTTGGCGAGGTGGACGCGGTTGCGCTCGCCGCCGGAGAGCTGGCCGACCTTCTTCTGCTGGTCCGGCCCCTTGAAGTTGAAGGCGCCGACATAGGCACGGGTGCCGAGCTCGTGCTTGCCGAAGCGGAACACGTCGGCGCCGCCCGAAACCTCTTCCCACACATTCTTGTCGGCGCTGAGATGGTCGCGCGACTGGTCGACATAGCCCAAATGGACGGTCGGCCCGATCTTGACCTCGCCCTCGTCCGGCTGCTCCTGGCCGGTGATCAATTTGAAGAGCGTCGTCTTGCCGGCGCCGTTCGGGCCGATGACGCCGACGATGCCGCCCGGCGGCAGGCTGAACGACAATTCGTCGAACAAGAGCTTGTCGCCATAAGCCTTTGAAACGCCTTTGACGTCGATCACATTGCCGCCCAGCCGTTCGGGCACCTGGATCATGATCTGCGCCTTGCCCGGGGTGCGGTTCTCCTGCGCCTGGACCAGCTCGTCGAAGGCGCGGATGCGGGCCTTGGACTTGGCCTGCCGCGCCTTGGGTGAGCGGCGGATCCATTCCAGCTCGTCGTTGATCGCCTTCTGCTTGCCCTGTTCCTCGCGCTCTTCCTGCTCCAGTCTCTTGGCTTTCTTCTCCAGGTAGCCGGAATAATTGGATTCATAGACGTAGTAGCGGCCGCGATCGAGCTCCAGCACCCAGTTCACGACATTGTCGAGGAAGTAGCGGTCGTGGGTGACGAGGATGACGTTGCCCGGATAGTCGACGAGATGCTTTTCCAGCCATTGCACGCTCTCGGCGTCGAGATGGTTGGTCGGCTCGTCGAGCAGCAGGATGTCGGGCTTCTCCAGCAGCAGCCGGGTCAGCGCCACCCGCCTCTTCTCGCCGCCCGAAAGATGCTCGACGCTGGCGTCGCCCGGCGGGCAGCGCAGCGCGTCCATCGCGATCTCGAGCTGGTTGTCCAGCGTCCAGCCGTCGACCGCGTCGATCTTCTCCTGAAGCTCGCCCATCTCGGTGCCGAGCGCGTCGAAATCGGCCCCGTCCTCGCTCATCTCGGCGACGATCGCGTTGTAGCGGTCGACGAGGTCGGCGACCGGCCGGACGCCGTCGCGGACGTTCCCCATCACCGTCTTGGTCGGATCGAGCTGCGGCTCCTGCTCCAGATAACCGACCCGGATATTCTCGCCCGGCCAGGCCTCGCCGGCGAACTCGGTGTCGCGCCCGGCCATGATCCTCATCAAGGTCGACTTGCCCGATCCGTTCGGGCCGACGATGCCGATCTTGGCGTCGGAATAGAATTGCAGGCTGATATCGTTGAGCACCGGCTTGGGGACGCCCGGGAAGGTCTTGGTCATGTGCTGCATGACGTAGCTGAATTGACGAGCCATCGCGGCGCGGTCTCCGAATATGGGGTGCTGGCGGGATTTGGCGCTCCCCTAGTGCGGGCGAGCTGAAACGTCCATGCCGCGCGCGATAAGCGCAGCTTATGACGATGAGATAATATTACGGGTTTCGTCACTAGCGCGCTTTGGCTAGGCGGCGATCCATGAAAAAGCCGCTGCTGCTCATCGCGTTCGCCGCGTTCGCCCTCTCGCCCGCCTCAGCCTTCCAGACCTCCCAGCCCGATCCCGCCGCGCTGCGCGACGCGGCGCTGGCCAGCGACACCGTCGCCTGGGACCTGCTCGAAGGGCTCACCACCGAGGTCGGCCAGCGCATGGCGGGGACCGAGGCCGAGGCGCGGGCGCGCGACTGGGCGGTGCGGCGGCTGACCGCTTTGGGCTTCGCCAACGTCCATATCGAAGCCTTCGACATGCCGGTCTGGGTGCGCGGCGAGGAACGGGCCGAGATCGTCGCCCCCTTCCCCCAGAATCTCGTCGTTACCGCGCTCGGCAACAGCGGCGCGACGCCGGTGCGCGGGATCGAGGCGGAGGTCGTCTATTTCGAGACGGTCGCGGCGCTGGAAGCGGCGCCGGATTCGGCGGTGCGCGGCCGGATCGTCTTCATCACCCATGCGATGCAGGCGAACCAGGACGGCTCCGGCTACGGCCCGTTCGGCGCGCCGCGCCGCCGGGGCCCAAGCGTCGCCAGCCGCAAGGGCGCGGCCGCGATCGTCATCCGCTCGATCGGCACCGATTATCACCGCAACCCCCACACCGGCGTGCAGACGTTCGACGAGGGCGTCCGGCCGATCCCCGCCGGCGCGCTGTCGATCCCCGACGCCGAGCAGCTGCAGCGCATCCTGCGGCGCGGCCAGCCGGTGCGGATGCGCCTCGTCCTGACGCCGCGCAACATCGGCCGCCGTCAGTCCGGCAATGTCGTCGCCGAGGTGCCGGGCACCGATCCCTCCGCGGGCGTCATCGTCATCGGCGGTCATCTCGATAGCTGGGACCTCGGCACGGGCGCGATCGACAATGCCGCCGGCGTCGCGATCACCACCGCCGCGGCGCACCGGATCATGCAGGCGGGCCGTCCCCGCCGGACGATCCGCGTCGTCCTGTTCGGCGCCGAGGAGGTCGGCGTGTTCGGCGGCAACGCCTATTTCGCCGCCCATCGCAATGACGGCAATGTCGTGCTGGTCGGGGAGTCCGATTTCGGCGCCGACCGGGTGTGGCGGATGACGACCAATCTCGCGCCGGCCAATACCGCGCTGGGGGACCGGATCAACGCCCTGCTCGCGCCCTTGGGCATCGTCCGCGGCCGCGACCGCGCCAATGCCGGCGCCGATCTCGGCGCCTGGGCCAATGCCGGCATCGCCGCGATCGACCTCAATCAGGACGGCACCCGCTATTTCGACTATCACCACACGCCCGACGACACGCTCGACAAGGTCGATCCGGCGCAGCTGAGGCAGAATGTCGCCGCCTGGACGGCGGTGCTGGCGGCGACCGCCAATGCGCCGGAGCGGATCGAGCCGGCAGGGGTAGCGGCCGCACGGCAATAAGGCTGGTCGGGGAGACAGGATTCGAACCTGCGACCCTCTGCTCCCAAAGCAGATGCGCTACCAGGCTGCGCTACTCCCCGTCCGGCGGCGCTCTATCGGGCTAGCCGCGCAGCAGCAAGGCGTTCCGAAGCCATGTTACCGGCGTGCAACACCGCGCAAACAATCAAAATTCCGTCGTTAACCACGCCGCCTTTGCTTGCCTGCGACGCGACGTTGCGCCAAGACACGGCCATAAGCCTGAATCACAACCAGTCCTTTTGGGGGGATTATGACCGTCACTTCTGCCGCTCGCCGCGCGTTTTATCTCGCTTCGGCCGCGACCTCGCTCGCACTCGCCATCACCCCGGCGCACGCCCAGCGCTCCGATCTGTCGATCAACAACGTCCGGGATTCGGCGAGCTCGGCCTCGGCGCTGTCGATCGGCGACGTCCGGGATTCGGCCCAGACCGGCGCGGCCCTGTCGATCGCCGACGCGCGCGATATGCCGCTGGCGCCGCCAATATCGATCATGAATGTGACCGAGAATCCGAACGTCACGATAAACAATAACTTCACCCCAAATGACATTCGCGATCCCGTCAATGTCACAGGCATCGGGCAGATTGTCACCGACGCCGGCGGCGGCTTCGTCGGCCTCTGCACCGGCTCGCTGATCAATCCGCGCACCGTGATCTTCGCGGCGCACTGTGTGAACCAACGCGCGGCGACCGCCTACGGCGCCAATTCGGGCGGCGTCGGCGTCGGCGTCGGGTTCGAGACCAACACCCGCGCCAATGCGCCGGGCCAGCCGGACGAGCTGGTCAACTGGCTCACCGGCGGCAGCACCGGCCCGGGCCGGTTCCAGTCCAACCGGGCGCAGCAATTCTACAACGGCAACCAGGTCCTCTATAATCCGGCCTCGCTCGCCCCGGCCTCATGCACCGTCCCGACGTCCTGCTTCCTCGAGGCGGACATCGCGATGCTCTCGCTCGACACGCCGACCCGCGGCGTCCCGCAATGGGTGCTGCTCTTCTCGCCGCTGACGTCGCCGGCGGCGATCAATCCGGCGAACGGCACCGGCTATCATGTCGGCATCGCGGGCTACGGTAACACCGGCAACGGCACGACCGGCTCGGCCGCCAGCGGCGGCTTCCGCCGCCGCGTCGCCGAGAACATGCTCGGCGCGCTGACCTCGATCAATCGCCGGAACCTCTTCCTGTTCGGTTCGACCGGCACGACGTCGCGGCCTCAGCTGCTCTACTGGACCGACTTCGACGATCCCGCGCGCGGCACCGCGACCGCCGATCCGGAGGATTTCAACGGCTATCGCGACAACGCGCTGACCCGCGAGGGCCTGACCGGCCCCGGCGATTCGGGCGGCCCGCTGATCATCGACCAAGCCTTCTCGCGCCCTGTGGTGATCGGTGTCCTTTCCGGCGGCTCGACCTTCTTCGGCGGCCAGCCGGGCGGTAGCTACGGCGCGCAAAGCTTCTACCAGCCGCTCTTCCTCTATTGGGAGTGGATCGTCGCCAACAATCCCTACCGGTACGTGACGGCCAATGCCGGCAACCGCAACTGGGAGGATGCGGCGACCTGGGTGACGACGCTCGACCCGGCCTACCAGATCCTGACCGGTGGCCAGCTCGTCAACGGGATCCCGACCGAGCTCGGCGGCGCCCTTGTCGCGCAGACGCCGCAATTCGGCGAAGTCTGCTTCCAGACCCCGCTCAACACGCCGGCCCCGCCGGCCTTCAACGAGTGCGAAAACCTGGCAACCGGCGCGGCGCGCAATAACGTGCCGAACACGCCGACGGGCACGGGAGATGCTTCCGCGCCGCTGACGGTCCAGATAGTGGAGGGCGCTCAGCCGGCCGACGCCGAAGTCGAGCAGGCCGCGGCCAGCTCGTCGGGCACGACGACGCTCAGCGCCGGCGGGCGGTTGTCGCTGGCCGACGCCAGCGATGTCGCCATCTCTGGCGCCGCTTCAGGCCTGATCGACGGCGCGATCGAGTCGCCTGAGGCGGCCCCCGGCTACCGCGACGGCGCGCTTCCCGCCCCGTCGATCGCCAACGGGCTGCCCGGCGCGACCAATTTCGTGCCGAACAATGTTGACCCCGTCCGGACAACCGGCGCGCTCGGGCGTTATTATGACGTGACGCTCCGCAACGCGGGCACGATCACCCTGTCCTCGGCGGTGACCATCGATCGCTTCGCGATCGCGGCCGCCACGGCTGGCCTGACGATCAACAATGGCGCCTCGCTCACGAGCCTGATCGACATCACCCAGACCGCCGGCACCATGAACGTGAACGGCACGCTGGCGAGCGGTGGCGATTATGCGCTGATCGGCGGCCTGCTCTCCGGCAGCGGCACGGTCCGCACGCCGTTCCTGACCAGCGTCCTCGGCACGATCGCGCCGGGCACGGTTGGCACGATCGGTACGCTCACCGTCTCGGGCAACGTCATCCTGTCTTCGGGCACGCAGACGGCGATCGATCTCGGCGCCAATGGCGTGTCCGATTTGCTGCGGACCACGGCCAACGGCACGTCGACCGGATCGATCGATCTCGGCGGCGCGCTGGTGCTCAACCCGGTGGCGCGGGCCACGTTCGGCTCCACCTATACGATCGTCAACGCGGCGGGCGGGCGCACCAACACGTTCGCCAGCGCCAACGCCCTCTCCGCCATCCTGCGGCCGACCGTCACCTACACGGCGAACACCGTCCTCGTGCAGATCACGGCGGTGCCGTATCTTTCCGTCGTCAACCCGAACTCGCCGGTGCAGGTTGCCTATGCCAGGCTGCTCGACGGAAACCGCGCCAATTATACCTTGCTGGCCGATCTTTTCGGCGAGCTCGACGTGCTGTCGCAGGCGCAGATCCAGACGGTGCTCGAAACCGCCGCGCCGCGGACCGAGGCGACCCAGGGATCCCTGGCGCGGATGTCGACCGACACGATGGGCCGCTTCTATCGCGACCGCATCTCGTTCCTCGCCAGCGGTGAGTCGGGCGGCACGCTGACGATGATCGGCAATCCGATCCAGCTTGCGTCCAACGCGATCAACAATATGGGCGACAATGCGGGCGGCATGCAGACGATGAACGACGCCGGGTCCAGCAATCTGGTCCAGGCGCATGGCGTGCTCCCTGATCATGTCAGCGCCTTCCTCGCGGGCGGCTTTCTCGACGGCAGGGCCGATGCGCTGCCCAGCCTGATCGCCGGCCGCGACGAGCTTAATGGCTATTATATCGCCGGCGGCCTGGAGCTCGACCTCAACGAAGACACCCGGATCGGCGTCGCCATCCACTATGTCGACACCGAGGGCCTGTCGCCTGGAAACCAGTCCACCGACGGATCGCTCGTCGAGGGCAATTTCTACTCGATGAGCAACCTCGGCGGCGGCCTCATCGGCACGACCCAGCTGAGCGTCGGTGAATTCTCGGTCGAGAGCCGCCGCCCGGTCGTCGTCGGTGGCACGACGTTCGACCTGCGTGGCCGCAATGACGGGCTCGCGGCATCGGGCGAGATCGGTCTGGGGTACCAGATGCCGGTGGGCAGCCTGACCCTCACGCCGAACGTCGCCGGCCGCTACACGCTGGTCGACTTCGGCGACAATCGGGAGACTGGCGGCGGCCTCGCCCTGGTGATCGACAGCCAGCGCTACGAAAGCCTTCAGGGGCGCATCGGCGTCGATCTCGGCGGCACGATCGAGGGCTCAGTGTCGATCAGCCCGCGGCTCACGGCTAACTGGATCCACGAGTTCATGGATCAGCCGACTTTGGTCCGCGCCGGCTTCGCGGCGACCGGCTTCGGCGCGGCGGCGCAGAACTTCATCCTGCCCAATGCGGACCGCAACTGGGGCGAGATCGGCGGCGGGCTGCGGCTCAACACCGGCCGGGTGAGCATCGACCTTTCCGCCGACACCACGATCGCCCGGGGCGACCTCAATTACCGCACCTATCGGGCGGGCGTCACGCTCCGCTTCTGATCGGACCGGCCAGGAGAAAGGGCGCCGGGGTCGAACCTCGGCGCCCTTTTCTTTTTGGAGCTGGTGGGCCCGGCAGGATTCGAACCTACAACCAAGCCGTTATGAGCGGCCGGCTCTACCGTTGAGCTACAGGCCCCACCTCGCGCCTGCCGCGGATAGCGGACCCGGCGCGGCGGCGCCAGCCGGCGGAGCGGCTCTCACGCCGCCGGCGCGGCCGGCAACCGAAGCTGGATACGCTCGGCCCCGATGACGAGCTCGCCGCCCGCCGCCTCGGCAAGGTTGCGCACCAGCCGGAGCGCGAAGCCGAGGCCGAGCGCCGGCGCGGCCGGCCAGTCGCCCGCCGGGCTGAAGGCCGGATCGAGCAGCGCCTGCGCGTCGAGCCCTTCCACCGCCTGCGGCCGGTCGATCGCGAAGTCGAGCATCTCGCGGTCGGCGCGCAGCGCGGCGGCGATCTCCTCTCCCTCGCGCGCGAGTCCGATGGTCGCCGCGAGCATTCTGGCGAGCAATCGCTCCGTCACGTCCGGCGCCACCGCCGCCTCGGGAAGATCGGGCGCGACCGTCAGGTCGAACCGCGCGCCGCGCTGGCGCGCCGCATTGTCGTAGGATTGCCGGAGACGTTCGAGCAGCGCCGCCGCGTCGCTGCGGCCGGCGGTCTCGGCAAGGCGCCGGGTTTCGATCCGCGCCGCGGTGTCGAGATCGTCGACCGTGCCCAGCAGCCGGCTCGCATGGTCCATGATGTCGGCCGCGCGGTGGCGATAGCGATCCGCGGCCGGGCCCATATACTGGCCCTCGATCAGCTCGGCGAAGCCCATGATCGCGTTCAATGGCGTGCGCAGCTCATGAATCAGCTGGCGAAGCGAATCGGGCGGCAAAGCCGGCCCGAACGTGGCCGAAGGCATCTCGGCCGTGCCGCCGCGCCGCGCCGCGCCGCGATAGCCGAGAAAGGCGCCCCTTGCGGCGTCGAAGAAAGGCACGCCCGACGCGCGCCAGTCGCCCGCCGCTTCGCCTTGCCCGGCGACACGCAGCTGCGCGTCGCGAAACGGCGTACGCCGCTCGAAAGCGCGCGAAGCCTCGTCATCGACGCCGGGTCGCGCGGCGTCCGCCGGCGCGGCGATGCTGAGCCCGATCAAGGGCCCGCGCGGTGCGCCGTCCACCCAGCGGATCACCCCCTCGGTCCCCGCCTCCCAGCGAAAGGCGGCGGCGGGTGCCGCATAGCTGGCTGCCTCGGGTTCCGGCGCCGGCTCGCGGCGTTGGCGCTGATAGGCCTCGATCCGCTCGACCAGCTCGAGAATGGGCGAGCCGGCCTCGCCGCGCGGAGAGTCGGCAGGCTGCGGCCCGGGATCGGCCAGCTGCTGCCCGAGCACGAGATCGGAGGGACCGAACGCCGCCAGCGCGCGGCGGACATCGCGCGGCAGGTCCCGCCTGTGGCGCAGCAGCGCCCGCGCCGTTGGTCCAAGCCGCGGCAATATGCCAAGCCAGTCGTCCGCGCCGAGCCGCACCGAGCGCAGCAATGGCGCCGCGATCTCGGCGCGGTCCTCGGCGAAGAACGCCACCAGGTCCGGATCGATCGCCAGGCCCGCCAGCGAGGCGGCCGCGGCGGCGCGAACACGCGGCTCCACCATCGCGCGCTCGTCGCGCAGGAATGCGAAAGCCTCCGCGCGCGCCGCGTCCGGCGCGCCGGGCTGGCGCTGGGCGAGCAGGTCGACGAGTTGCCGCCACTGCGCCTCGCGCGCCTCCGGCCGTTCGGCCGAGGCGGCGAGCACCGTGGCGATCATGTCGTTGAAGCGCATCCCGATCCCGGCCCATGGCGCGCCACAGGGCGGCGCGACTACGCCGAAGGCGTAACCGCAAAGGCCGTGGCCGAGGAAGCCCCGCCCCGGCGGCCGTCACAAAGTGGGACGAACCGCCGGCGGGGTTTTCGATCCTATTGTGTGGGCCGCGCCGGCTGCGTCGGTTGAGCCGGCGCCGGCTGCGCGGCGGGCTGCGTGCCCCGCTCCATCCAGACCAGCCAATAGCCGGCCAGCGCCGCACGCGGCCCGGTCACCGCCCGGAACGCAGCCTGTGCCTCGGCAGTCCGGCCTGCACGCGCCAGCGACGCGCCGAGGCGGGTATTGAGCAGGTTCGCGTCCTCGCCGCCCTTCTGCAGCGACGCGCGGTAAAGCTCCGCCGCGGCGGCATATTCGCCGTAGCCGTAATGGGTGTCGCCCGCGATCCGCGCCTCGCGTCCGGTCGCGGCGGCGAGCGCCCGCGTCCGCATCGCCCCGAGCTGTGGCCGGTCCTCGCGAATCCGCGCCTCCGCGGTGGTCATCATCTGGCGCACGGTCGAATCGCTGGCGTTGACCGTTCCGCGCGCAACCCCCTGGTCGAGCACTGCCTTGGCCTCGCCCCATTGGCCCGCACGATCCAGCCGCGACGCGAAATCGACATAGTCGCCGGCACGCGGCAAGGCGCCGGCCACCAGCATCAGCCGCCGGACGTCGAGCCCCAGCTGAAGATCCTCGCCGGCGCCCTGCCGAAGCGCGACGAGCACCGCCTGCCAGCTCGCCGCGTTCGGATAGGCACGCAGCAGGCGGTCGTTCAGCTGTGCCGCAAGCTGCGTGTTGCGCTGGTCGGTCGCGAGGGCTGCGGTGCGGCGCAGCTGCTGTTCGGTCGGCTGCTGGCCGGCGGGCTCGAGCGCCTGGAGCAGCCGCTGATAGAGGGCCAGCGCCGCACCATTATTGTTGAGCGCGATCTTGACCTCGGCGAGCTGGAACAGCCGCTCCGTATTGTTCGGCTGAAGCTCCAGAACCTGCGTCAGCATGCGTTCGGCTGTCGGCCAGTCGCTCGCCTGGATCGCGATGCTCGCGCGCGCACCCAGCAAGGTCGGCATGGCGGTCGCCGGGGCGCCACCGCTGGCCAGCATCGCGTCCACGCCCTGGAGTTGCATCTCGCGATTCTGGGTGCCTTGCCCGAGTTGCAGCTGCAGCCGGCCGACCTCGAACCGCGCCGGGGGCGTTGTGGCGCCCGCCTGGGCGGCGGGGAGCGCGGCCGCGGCGCCGGCCCAATTCTGTGTCCGCACCGCCTCGCTGAGCGGCCGGATCGCGGCGGTCTCCTCGCGCGATAGGCGGATCGGCGCCGCCTGCTGCTGCTGGGCCGGTTGCCGCTGTTGCTGCACCTCCGGCGGCTGCTGGGCCGGCTGGGATTGCTGCTGATAACCACCCTGCGCCAGGGCCGGCATGGCGGCGGCGGCGAGCAGGCCGGACAAAGCGGGACGATAGGTCTTCATCGGGATCTCCTGTTGGCGCAACCGGCGCCGGTTATACCTCATTCGAAATCTGACGGCTCGCGCCCGACCGGCGTCAACCAGGCCGTCGCGCAATCCATGCCAGCCAATAGCTTGCCAGACCCGTGCGCGGCCCGGTCACCGCGCGCAAGACCGTCTCGGCCTCGACACGCTGCCCGCCCAGCGCCAGCGCCGCGCCGAGCCGGGTGTTCACCAGCGCCGGATCCACAGCACCACGCTGAAGCGCCGAGCGATAGAGCTCGGCCGCGGGCAGATACTGGCCGTTGCCGAAATGCGCGTCGCCGGCGGCGACCATCGCCGCGGCGTCGCCGGCAAGCGCGCGCGCGCGCGATGCCGCGAGGCCGGCGCGCTCCTGCGCGGCACGGGCGGTGACGGCGGTAAATTGCTGGCGCACGATCGCCTCGTTGGCATCGAGCGCGCCGCGGCTCACGCCCTCGTCGAGCACCGCCTTGGCCTCGCCGGGCGACGTCCGGCTCAGCGCCTGGGCGAATTCCAGATAGTCCCGCTCGCCGGCCAGCGCTTCGGCGGCGCGGGCAAGGCGGCGAATGTCGAGATCGAGCGCCGGATCGGCGGGTGGGGCTATAGCGGTCCCGGCCGGCCGCGGCGGCTCGCCGACGCGCAGCGCAAGCAAGGCGTCGCGCCAGTTGGCCGGGTTCGGATAATTGACCACGAGCTCGCGGCCGAGCGTCGCGCTCTGCGCCGCCAGCCGCCCGTCGACGGCGATCGCCAGCGCCCGCTGGTGCCAGCTCTCCGGCGCCGGCTGGCCGAGCGCCCGCTGCGCGGCGAGCGCGCGCTGGAACAGCGCAACCGCCGCCGGCCGGTCGCCGAGCCGTGCTTTGAACTGGCCATGATCGGCGAGCACCGCCGGATTGTTCGGCTGGGCCTCGACCATCCGGGCCAGAATGGCGTCGGCGCGCCGAAGGTCGTTGGCGGAATAAGCGCGGCTCGCCTGGCTGGCGAGCAGCGCCGCCAGCTCGGCGCCCTGCGGCAGGTTGGTCGCCAGCATCTCGTCCGCGGCCGTGTTCATCCCCCGGACGTCGCCCCGCGCGCGTGCGATCTGGTAGGCGAGGCTGGCGACGGCATAGCGAGCGTCGACCCCGCGCGTCGCGCTGCGGGCGGCCGCCAGCGCGCTGTCCTGCGCCGCCCGGTCGGGCCCGGCGGCGGCGGCGCGGAGCGCGGTCACCGCGGCGCGCTCCTCGCGGCTGAGCGTGAGCGGCCGTGACGCCGGTGCGGCGGGCTGCGCCTGGCCGGCGGCGAGCGGAATCGCGACAAGGGCGCAGGCGGAAAGGATCGCGGCCAGAACGGCCCTGACATGACGCATCAATTCGCCTTCCTTGCCCTCGAACGGGGCGGCTTCTACCGCCATCGCCCGCGCGTTGCTAGGGGGCCGGCCATGAACCGCCCTTGAACCCGGACGGGCTGGAAAAGCCGCGAAAAACAACCATATGACACGAGCCTCGCGCGCACGTGCGCGCATGCGCGCGCGAGGGGTGGCGCGGCCTGCCGGCATCGGCTAGGCCGGGCCCGACCAGGCCGCCGTCCGGCGCGGCCGATCTCGTAACCCAGGACAGAACTTTGGCCACCGAACCGCCGATCACCATCGATTCCAGCGACATCTCCCCCATCTCGATCGTCGACGAGATGAAGACCTCCTACCTCGATTACGCGATGAGCGTGATCGTGGCGCGGGCGCTGCCCGATGTCCGCGACGGGCTGAAGCCGGTCCATCGCCGCATCCTCTACGCCTGTCAGGAGGGCGGCTTCGTCGCCGGCCGTCCCTACCGCAAATGCGCCAAGATCGTCGGCGACGTGATGGGCAATTATCACCCGCATGGCGACAGCGCGATCTACGACGCGCTCGCCCGCATGACCCAGGATTGGTCGCTGCGGGTGCCGCTGATCGACGGCCAGGGCAATTTCGGCTCGATGGACCCCGATCCGCCCGCCTCGATGCGCTACACCGAGGCGCGGCTGGCCAAGGTCGCGATGACCCTGCTCGACGACCTCGACAAGGATACGGTCGATTTCACGCCGAATTACGACGCGTCCCGGGAAGAGCCGCAAGTCATGCCGGCGCGCTTCCCGAACCTGCTCGTCAACGGCGCCGGCGGCATCGCGGTCGGCATGGCGACCAACATCCCGCCGCACAATCTCGGCGAGGTGATCGCCGCCTGCAAAGCCTATATGGACGATCCCTCCATCACCGTCGAAGGACTGATGGAGCATATCCCCGCCCCCGATTTCCCGACCGGGCCTTTGATCCTGGGGCAAGCCGGCGCCCGCGCCGCCTATCAGACCGGGCGCGGCTCGATCATCATGCGGGCCCGCCACATCATAGAGGAAGGGCGCGGCGAGCGGCGGTCGATCGTGCTCACCGCCATTCCCTTTCAGATCGGCAAGAATGGCCTGGTCGAGAAGATCGCCGAAGCGGCCAAGGAGAAGCGGATCGAGGGCGTTTCCGACATTCGCGACGAATCCAACCGCGAGGGTGTCCGCGTCGTCATCGACCTGAAGCGCGATGCGACGCCCGACGTGGTGCTGAACCAGCTCTGGCGGCACACGCCGGCCCAGTCCTCCTTCCCGGCCAACATGCTCGCGATCCGCGGCGGCCGGCCGGAGACGCTGACCCTGCGCGACATCATCGAGGCCTTCGTCAGGTTCCGGGAAGAGGTGATCACCCGCCGCGCCAAGTTCGAGCTCGCCAAGGCGCGCGAGCGGGCGCATTTGTTGCTCGGCCTCGTCATCGCGGTCACCAATCTGGATGAAGTGGTGCGGATCATTCGCGGTTCCGCCTCGCCCGCCGAAGCGCGCGCCGCCCTGATCGCCCGCGCCTGGCCGATCGCCGAGATCGCCGCCTACATCCGCCTCGTCGAAGCGATCGAGACCGAGGTCGATGGCGACGCCTATCGCCTCTCGGACGCCCAGGTCCGCGCCATCCTCGACCTGCGCCTGCACCGCCTGACCGCCCTCGGCCGCGACGAGATCGGCGGCGAATTGCGCGAGCTCGCCACCTCGATCACGGGCCTGCTCGAAATCCTCGGGGACCGGGTGAAGCTCTACGCGGTGATGCGCGAGGAGCTGGACGCCGTCGCCGCCGCCTTCGCGACGCCGCGCCGCACCGAGATCGCACCCGCCTGGGACGGAATCGAGGACGAGGCGCTGATCGAGCGCGAGGACATGGTCGTGACCGTGACGCTCGGCGGCTACATCAAGCGCACCCCGCTCGAAGCGTTCCGCGCCCAGCGCCGCGGCGGCAAGGGCCGCGCCGGCATGGCAACCAAGGACGAGGACGCGGTCACCGAATTGTTCGTGACCTCGACCCACAATCCGGTCCTGTTCTTCTCGACCCACGGCAAGGTCTATCGGCTCAAGGTCTGGCGCCTGCCGGAGGGTCAGGCCAATACCCGCGGCCGGCCGATGGTGAACCTGCTGCCGCTCGCCGAGGGCGAGACGATCTCGACCGTCCTGCCGTTGCCGGAGGACGAAGCGGAATGGGGCAAGCTCCATGTCGTCTTCGCCACCGCCAAGGGCAGCGTGCGCCGCAATTCGATGGACGCCTTCACCAATGTGCCGTCCAACGGCAAGTTCGCAATGCGCTTCGATGAGGATTCGGACGATCGCCTCATCGGCGTGGCGTTGCTGACCGAGGGCGATGACGTGCTGCTTGCCACCCGTCAGGGCAAGGCGATCCGCTTCGCCGCCGACGACGTGCGCGAATTCCAGAGCCGCACCTCGACAGGCGTGCGCGGCATGACGCTGAAGAAGGCCGACGAGGTCATCTCGCTGTCCATCCTCCACCGGGTCGGCACGAGCCAGGAGGAGCGTGAGGAATATCTGAAATATGCGCCGTGGAAGGGCGAGAAGGACGGCAGTCCGGCACTGGAGCCGGAACGCTATCGCGAGCTCATGGAGCAGGAGCAGTTCATCCTGACCGTCTGCGCCAACGGCTACGGCAAATTGTCCTCGGCTTACGAATACCGCCGGACGGGTCGCGGCGGCCAGGGAATCGTGAATATCGACAATATCGAGCGAAACGGCCCGGTTGTCGCCAGCTTCCCGGCCGGCGAGGGACACGAGCTGATGCTCGTCACCGACCAGGCCAAGATGATCCGCATCCCGATCGAACTGCGCGATCCCAAAGTGAAGCTTGAGGAAGGCAAGCGCGATACGCGTCTCAGGGTGATCGGCCGCGGCTCGGCCGGCGTCAGGCTGTTCGACGTGGCCGACGAGGAGCACGTCGTCTCGGCCGCGAGGATCGAGGAGAGCGGCGAGGAAGACGGCGACGAGACGGCGGATGGAACCATGGATGGTGACGAGGCGGAGGCCTGACCCCAACCGCTTGACAGCGCCCCTAACGTTCCATACACGTTCCGCCAATGTTCCCGGCGGAGGACTCGCCATGCTGACGCGCAAGCAACAGGAGCTGCTGCTCTACATCGACGCCAAGCTCAAGGAAGGCGGCGTCTCGCCCTCGTTCGAGGAGATGAAGGAGGCGCTCGACCTCAAGTCGAAGAGCGGCGTCCACCGTCTGATCTCGGCGCTGGAGGAGCGCGGCTTCATCCGCCGCCTGCCCAATCGCGCCCGCGCGCTCGAAGTGCTGAAGGTGCCCGAGGTGCGCGCGCCCGTCGCGGCGAACATCAACACCCCCGCCGCCGCGCCGCCCCGCGCCGCCAACGACGTCATGGATATCCCGCTGCACGGCCGGATTGCCGCCGGCACGCCGATCGAGGCGCTGCAGGGCACCGACACCCTCCCCGTCCCCGCCGCCTTGCTCGGCCCCGGCGAGCATTATGCGCTGGAGGTCGCCGGCGATTCGATGGTCGACGAAGGCATCCTGGACGGCGACTATGCGCTGATCCGCAAGCAGGAGACGGCGCGCGACGGCGAGATCGTCGTCGCTTTGATCAACGAGGAGGAAGCGACGCTGAAGACCTTCCGCCGCGAAGGCCAGATGATCCGCCTCGATCCCGCCAACCGCCTCTACGACCCGCAACGCTACCGCCCCGACCAGGTCCAGATCCAGGGCAGGCTCGCCGGGCTGCTGCGGCGCTATTGAGCCGATGCCGTCCCGCCTCAATTATGTCGAGTTGCCGGTCGGAGACATCGGCGCGGCCCGGCAATTCTACGAGAAGGCGTTTGGCTGGTCACTGACCGGCTTCGGCCCGACCTATGCGGCAACGATGAGCGGTGACACCGATATTGGGCTGCAGGGAGACAAAGCGGAGGCGACCAAGGCGCCGCTGGCGGTCATCGAGGTCGATGATCTCGAGGCGGCGCTCGATGCCATATGGGGCACCGGCGGCACAATCGTGCGGTCGATCTTCGCTTTCCCCGGCGGCCGCCGCTTCCACTTCCTCGATCCCGCCGGCAACGAGCTGGCCTGCGTCAAATCGGACTGAGTCTTGCGCTCTTGCTGGCGGGCGGCGGGACTGAATCGCGGCGATATCGCATTTCGACGGTCCTCGGATGTTGCTTGTCGAACTAAACTGGTTTCCGATGCCGAGGCATGCACAGCGATGTGCTGAAGGAGTCACCGATAATGTTTGCACGCTCCGCTGCGGCGTTTGCCGGGCTTTTGCTCATTACGACCGCCGCCGTCGCGCAGCCGGGTTCGGCCGCGCGCGACGGGAGCCGCGATTTCGACTGGGAGATCGGGACCTGGGCCACCGCGTTGCGTTATCTTGCAAACCCGTTGAATCCGGAGCCCGATCGCTGGGTCGACTATCAGGGCAGCAGTATCGTCCGCGCCGCGATGGACGGCCAGGCCAATCTGGTTGAGCTGGACGTGACGGGCGCCGCCGGCCGGATCCGGGGCCTTTCGCTCCGGCTCTACAATCCGCAGACGCGGCAATGGAGCCTCAACTTCGCCAGCATGCGGAGCGGCCAGCTCACCGCGCCGGTCTATGGCGGCTTCGACGCGGCCGGGCGGGGGCTGTTCTACGGCCAGGACAATGTCGACGGCCGCGTCGTGCTGGTCCGCTTCGTCGTCACGCCGGAGGGGCGCGATCGGATCCGCTTCGTGCAATCCTTCTCGCCCGACGCCGGCGCGACTTGGGAAGACAATTGGATCGCGGTCGACACGCGAACGCCGTCGCCGCGATAATCAGTCGCCGGGCGGCGGCCGTGTCGACCACGGATGGTCGCCCGCCTCCCCCATCACCGTCGTGACGCGCGGGCGCTGGCCGAAGGTGATCGACAGGCCGCCGGTGCGGGCCAGCAAATCGCGATCGGCGCGCAGCCAGCGGGGATTGCAGCCGCGCGGCAGGCGCCGGTCCGAGATTACGATGTCCGCCCAGGCGCAGGCGCGGACCATTTCGGGCCAGGCGACGATATGCCGCGTGCGGGTGGCGAGGATACGCCACCGCCTTCCGTCCCGGTCGACATAGGCCGCGCACAGATCCTCGCTGCACGAGACGCCCGGCAGTTCGTCGAACTCGACATAATCCGCTTCGGCCGCGGCGAGCTCGGCGAGCGTGTCGCGGACATAGTCGCCGGCCCGCCAGCGCAGAATGGCGAGCCGACCGTCCGGCCCACGTAAGGCGACGTGGCGGCCGTCGCCGGTGACGATGAGGTCGGGCAGCGGCGTCGCGAGCGCCCAGATCGCCCCGACCGCGACGGAAACCAGCCCAAGCCGCCGCCAGCGCGTCCGCCACAGGCAGAGCCATAATCCGCCCGCCACCATCAAAGCGAAAGCCCCGCGCGGGATCGCCGGCAGCATCGCCACGGCGCCGGGCGCGTTGGCGGTCGAATGGGCAATCCAGAGCAGCAGCGACAGCGCCTGCCCCGTCACCCACCAGAAGGGCGCGCCCAACCCGATCAGGTCGAACAGCAAAGCCAGCGCCTCGAGCGGCATGATGACGAAGGTCGTGAGCGGGATCGCGACCACGTTCGCGCCCGCGCCGTAGAGGCCGGCGCGGTGGAAATGGAACAGGGCGATCGGGGTCAGCGCGATCTCGACCGCGACGCCGGTCAGCACCAGCCCGAGCAGGAAGCGCCCGACCCGCGCGAAACCGCCTTCGTCGCGCCGCGACAGCAACGCCTTCACCCGCGGATGCTCGTGCAACGCGACGATGGCGACGATCGCGGCGAAGCTCAGCTGGAAGCTCGGCCCGATCGCCGATTCCGGCCAGAGCAGCAGCACGATCAACGCGCCCACCGCGACCAGCCGCAGCGTGATCGCCTCGCGCCCGAGCGCGATTCCGGCGAGCACCAGCAAGGCCGCGATGCACGAGCGGACCGTCGGCACCTCCGCGCCGGTGAGCAAGGTATAAGCGATGCCCGCCAACGCCCCCGCCCCGGCGGCGATCAGGATCAGGCGGAAGCGCAGCGCGAGCGCCGGGCTGAGCGCGAGCAGCTTCAGCGTGAGCAGCATCACCGCGCCGACCACCGCGGTCAGATGCAACCCGCTCACCGACAGCAAATGCGCCAGACCCGAGCGCCGCATCGCCTCGGCGTCCGCTTCGGGAATGCCGAACTGGTCGCCGGTGGCCAGCGCCGCCGCGATACCGCCCTCCGCCTCCGCCAGTTGCGCCCGGATATGCGCGCCGAGCCGCGTCCGCCAGCCGGCGATCGTTGCCCGCCATCCCTGCTCCGATGCCGGTGCCAGCACATCGATCCGCCCCACCCTTCCCGTCCCGCCGAGCCGCTGGAACCAGGCCGTGCGGCTGAAGTCATAGCCGCCCGGCGCGGCCGGCGGCGCCGGCGGCATCAGGAACACCTGGAACCGCACCCGCGCGCCCGGCGCGAGGCCCTCGGGCGCCAGCACCTCGTCGATATTGACCCTGACCCGGGCCGGCTGGCCCTCCCCCTCCGGCGCGACGACGATCCGGGTGAGCCGCTCCGCCGCCCGCGGCTGGACGCTCTCCACGACGCCGGTGATGTCCACCGCCTGCGCCCGCTCGGCGCGCGGCGCGGCGGCGCGCTCGGCGGTCCACCAGATCAAAGCGCAGCCGAAGGCCGCCACCAGCCCGAACCAGGCGAGCGCCGGCTCCCAGCGGCTGGCCCGCGCCGTCGCCAGCGCGCCCAGCGCCAGCGCCGCCACGCCCGCGATGAATCCGATCCAGCCCGTCCGGTCCGGCAGCCAGAACCAGGCCGCGATCCCGCCGAGCAGCCCGACCGGCAGCCAGAGCGGAAACTGGTCCCGCTCCGCTTCGGCGAGCGCCTCCAGCCGCGCGCCCAGGCCGCCGAACCAGCGGCCTTCGCGCAGCCGGTCCGCCATGCTACGGGCGCTCGCGTCACGGGTCGCCATGGCCCCTGTTGTGGAGACTCGGCGCTTGAGCGCAACCCCATCCGAACCTGGCCAGGTCGTCACCCGTTTCGCGCCGTCGCCGACCGGTTTCCTCCATATCGGCGGCGCCCGCACCGCCTTGTTCAACTGGCTCTTCGCCCGCCATCATGGCGGCAGGTTCCTGCTCCGCATCGAGGACACCGACCGCGCCCGCTCCACGCAGCCGGCGATCGACGCGATCCTCGACGGGATGCGCTGGCTTGGCCTCGACTGGGACGGGCACGAATATTACCAGTCGCAATTCGAGGCACGCCACGCCGAGATCGCGCATGAACTGCTGGCGAAGGGCCATGCCTATCGCTGCTGGCTCAGCCAGGACGAACTGGCCGCCCAGCGCGAGACGGCGCGCGCCGAAAAGCGCCCGTTCCGCATCGAAAGCCCGTGGCGGGACCGCGGCGATGGCCCCGATGCGCCGGCGGTCATCCGCCTCAAGGCCCCGCGCGAGGGCGAGGTCACGATCCCGGATCGGGTGCAGGGCCCGGTGACGGTCAGCAACGCCGAGCTGGACGATTTCGTCCTGCTGCGCTCGGACGGCACGCCGACCTACATGCTCGCCGTCGTCGTCGACGATCACGACATGGGCGTCACCCACATCATCCGCGGCGACGATCATCTCAACAACGCCTTCCGCCAGCTGGCGATCATCCACGCCATGCGCTGGTCGGAGCCCATCTACGCCCACGTCCCGCTCATCCACGGCGCGGACGGCGCGAAGCTCTCCAAGCGGCACGGCGCGCTCGGTGTCGAGTCCTATCGCGACGAGCTCGGCATCCTGCCGGAGGCGCTGTCCAACTATCTGCTCCGGCTCGGCTGGGGCCATGGCGACGACGAGATCATCAGCCGCGAGGACGCCACGCGCTGGTTCGATCTCGCCCATGTCGGCCGCTCGCCCTCGCGCTTCGACACCAGGAAGCTCGAGCATCTCAACGGCCATTATCTGCGCGCCGCCGATCCGGCCGCGCTCGCCGCCTTGGTCGCCGCGAAAATCCCCGGCGCCGACGAGGCGAAGCTCGCCGCGGCGATGCCGTTCCTCACCCCGCGCGCGAAGGATCTGAACGAGCTTGCCGAGAGCGCCACCTTCCTCTTCGCCGCCCGCCCGCTCGCGATGGACGAGAAGGCCGCCGCGCTGCTAGAAGGCGCGGCGCGGGACCTGCTCGGCCTCGTCCACGACCGTCTGTCGGCCCTCCCCGACTGGTCGGCCGAGGCGACGGAGCAGGCGGTGCGGGAGGTTGCCGAGGCCGAAGGCGCGAAGCTGGGCCAGCTGGCGCAGCCCTTGCGGGCGGCGCTGACCGGCCGGGCGACGTCGCCGGGTATTTTCGACGTGCTGGCGCTGCTCGGGCGGGACGAAAGCCTCGCCCGGATCGGAGACCAGCTCACCAGAAAGGACTAGGGGCATGGCGGACAAGGCAACGATCGGGATCGGCGACAAGGCTTATGAAGGCGACGTCCTGCACGGCTCGGTCGGCCCGGACGTTATCGACATCCGCAAGCTCTACGCCCAGACCGGCGCCTTCACCTATGATCCGGGCTTCACCTCCACCGCGTCCTGCGGCTCGGCGATCACCTATATCGACGGCGACGCCGGCATCCTCCTCCATCGCGGCTATCCGATCGACCAGCTCGCCGAGCAATCGACCTTCATGGAGGTCTGCTATTTGCTGCTGAACGGCGAGCTGCCGAAGGCGGACGAGCTGGCGGACTTCACCCACACGATCACCCGCCACACGATGCTGCACGAGCAGCTCGCGACCTTCTATCGCGGCTTCCGGCGCGATGCGCACCCGATGGCGATCATGTGCGGCGTGGTCGGCGCGCTCTCCGCTTTCTATCATGACTCGACCGACATCACCGATCCGCGCCAGCGGATGATCGCCAGCCACCGGCTGATCGCCAAGATGCCGACCATCGCCGCGATGGCCTACAAATACAGCATCGGCCAGCCGTTCATCTCGCCCCAGAACAGCCTGACCTACACCGGCAATTTCCTGCGCATGACCTTCGCCGTCCCGGCCGAGCCCTACGAGGTCAATCCGGTGATCGAGAATGCGATGCGGCGGATTTTCATCCTCCACGCCGATCATGAGCAGAACGCCTCGACCTCCACCGTCCGCCTGGCCGGTTCGTCGGGCGCCAACCCCTTCGCCTGCATCGCGGCCGGCATCGCCTGCCTCTGGGGCCCGGCTCATGGCGGCGCCAACGAGGCGGCGCTGGAGATGCTGCGCGAGATCGGCCGGCCGGAGCGGATCCCCGAATATATCGCCCGCGCCAAGGACAAGGAGGATCCCTTCCGGCTGATGGGCTTCGGCCACCGCGTCTACAAGAATTTCGATCCGCGCGCGAAGGTGATGCAGAAGACCGCGCAGGAGGTGCTGAAGGAGCTCGGCATCTCCGATCCGGTCCTCGACACCGCCCAGGAGCTCGAGCAGATCGCGCTCAAGGACGATTATTTCATCGAGAAGAAGCTCTACCCCAACGTCGATTTCTATTCCGGCGTGATCCTGAACGCGATCGGCTTCCCGACCGAGATGTTCACCGCCCTCTTCGCCCTCGCCCGCACCGTCGGCTGGGTCGCCCAGTGGAACGAGATGATCTCGGACCCCGAGCAGAAGATCGGCAGGCCGCGGCAGCTTTATACCGGGGCGGTGCAGCGGGATTATGTGCCCGTCGCGCAGCGCTGAACCCGTCCTCCCCCCTCGATGGGGAGGGCTGGGGTGGGGTGAACGGTCGAGACCCGATGTTTCCTTCTCGCGCTAGCGACAGCGATCAAGCGCCGGCTGCACCTGATTGGCTTCCAGAGCGCCATTTTTCAGGACACCTTCGATGCACGCCATTTCCTGCGTCAGCGGCTCCACGGGCTCGGCAGCGACGTTTTGGGCCGGCGCCCTCGGCGGTGCTGTTTGCATCCAGATGGCGACCGCCGCAGCCATGGCGAGGATTGCCGTGACGGCAAGGGACGCAATCAGGACAAGGCCCCGACGACTCATGCGCATCTCACCCCTTGAGCGGCTCAGCCTCTTGCTGGCCGCGGTTCGTGCTGGCGACCCTTTTGAGGACGATGCCAAAGTCCAGGTCCATCGCTGCCCGCCCGATCATAGCGAAGAAGTCGCTTAACCCCGCACGCGTCCGACCCCATTGTGGAGTCGGTTTCGGAAGCGGGCCATCTCGTCGTCCACGCCTCACCAAGCATCTCCGGTTCGCGCTTTCCTACATCAGCATGTTTCTGTTATGTTCCGATTCGCGACATCGTCTCGGCTCGCTCGGGCCGGGGCGGCGCGGCTGGCTCTTTCAAATTTTCAGGAGACCGTCGTCGCCTGCCCTGAACTCGCATTCAGGGATTTGGGCGAATTCGCGTCGTTCGCGACGCAAAGCCTGCCCCGGACCCCGATCCGGGGGTGAGGTTCCCCGCCCTTGGGAAGGGGAATCCCTCCCGACGTAGCGTCAGGTTCGTCAGGTTCCGCAGCCGGGAGCCGGTGCTTGGCACCCAGAGCCAGTGCGAACATTGGGACCATTCGCGCCGCATCAACGCGGGCACCTGTCGGACTTGTCAGGTTTACCCGCGACTTTTTGGCGCTGCGGCGCCGCCCGCCCCTACCGTGCCGGCAATGTCAGCGTGAACCGCGCGCCCTGCCCCGGCGCGCTGTGGACGGCGAGGTCGCCTTTCATCGCGCGGGCGAGCTTGCGGGCGATGTAGAGGCCGAGGCCGGCGCCGCCCGGCTCGCTCTGGTCGACCCGCTCGAATTTCTCGAACACCCGCTCCTGGTCGGCCGCGTCGATGCCCTTGCCCTGATCGGCGACGATGAGAATCGCGAGGTCGCCTTCCCGCTCGGCGCGCAGCCAGATCTGGCCGCCGTCCGGCGAGTAGCGGACGGCGTTGCCGAGCAGGTTGACGAGGATCTGCAAGGTCCGGGTGAAGTCGCCGGTGGCCGGGAGCGCGCCCTCGTCGGGGCCGTCGATCGTGACGCCCTTGTCGCCGGCGCGAACGCCGAGCAGGCCGGCGGCGCGGCGGGCGATGTCGGCGAGGTCGATCTCCTCGGCGGCGGGCCGGAAGTCCGGCCGCTCGATCGCCGAGAGGTCGACAAGGTCGTCGACCAGAGCGAGCAGATGGCGGCCGGCGGCGGCGATGTCGGCGGCATAGCCGGCATAATCGGCGGCGAGCGGCCCTTCGTCCGCGGCGCCCATTTTCTCGGCCTGGCCGACGATCCGGTCGATCGGCTCGCGCAAGGCGGCGTCGAGGCGGCGTCCGAAGGCGTCGGTCGATGCCGGGCCGGCGGCCGATGGGCTTGCCGCGCCCTCGACGCGGACCGCGGCGCCGCGAAAGCCGGCGAAGCGGCCCATGCCGTCGATCAAGGGCACGCCGGAGAGCAGATAATGGCCCTGCGATCCGCCGCGCAGCTCGGCGCGCTGGCCCGCGAAGCCTTCATGCTCGGCGAGCGCGGTGAGCAACGGCAGGTCGCCCTCCGCATCCTCGTGGAAGCGGAACAGGCGAGTGATCTGGCGGCCGGTCAAATCGGCGGGCGGCCGGCCGATCGCCGCCGCCGCGCCGGGCGAGAGCGAGGTGATGCGCAGCGTGTCGTCGGTCTCCCAGGTCCAGTCGGCACTGGCGCGGAGGAAGTCGTTCTCGCGGGCAGCGGCGGCAGGCGCGGGTTCCGAAACCGTCCGGGCCGGACGCCGCTGCCAACCGGTGATCGACAGCGCGACCTCCTCGCCGTCAGGCTCGGCGCGGACCCAGAGATCGACATCCTCGTCGGCCTCGGCGGCGATCGCCGCGCGGGATACCGTGATCCCGAGCCGCCTGGCGAGCCGGGCCAGCGCCGCGATTTGCGGCACCGACAAAGGCCCGCCGCTGCTGCCGCCGGCGCTGGCCTGGAGCGCCGCCAGCGGCGGATCGGCGGCGATCAGCCGCCCGGCGGCGTCGAGCCGGCCGGTGACCGGGGCCTCGCTGGCCATCGTGTCGCTCACGCCGCCGCACCCGACGGGCGGGCGCGGGTCGAAACGCGGGCGACGCTCGCCCGGTAGGCCGGATGGGCGCGCCACATGCGCAGCACCTCGCCCGCCGCCGGCTGGTCGAGCGTGTCGAACAATTCGAGCTGCGTCTCGGTCGCGTCGCCCTCGGCGCCGGAGAAGATCGGTCCCTTCGCGTTGAGCGCGAGCAGGATGCGGGCCGCGTCCCGCCGCTCCAGCCCGGCGGCGCGGACCAGCAATGCCGGGCCGCGACCCTGCGGATCGGCCAGCACTTCCCAGGCCGCCGCGGGATCGAGGCCGCAGCGCGCCCCGATCGCGGCCAGGAACAGAGGCAAGAGACCGCTTTCGATCGTCTGCGCGAGCAGGTCGCCGTCGAGCCGACCGGCGCTATCCAGCCGCCGGACGAGGCGCGAGGCCGCCGCTTCCAGGTTCTCGCCTTCGTCGTGGCGGGACAGCACTTCAGCCGCCGCTGTCTCGATCGCCGCATCGACGCCGGCAAGGCGATGGTGCTGGACCAGATAATGGCGCAGCGCCGCGGCGACGAGCCAGACCAGGCGATGATGGAGCTCGGCCGGCAGCTCGGCCTCGGTCAGCACCGGCTCCTCGAAGCGGTCGAAGCGGCGGCTGCGCGCGATGACCAGCGCCATTGCCTCCCCCGCCACCTCCTCATCGGCGTCGCGGGCGAGTGCGAACAGCAGGTCGTCGCGTCCCGCCGGCCGGTGCAATGTCCAGAAACGATGCTCCTCGACCCGGCGGACCAGGGCGGCGCTCAGCTCGGAATCGTTCAGCGCCCCGGCCCGCTCCAGGATCGGCGCCGCGATCGGCACATGGGCGGATTCAAGCGCGGCAGCTACACCTTCCTCGCTCGCGAAATGGGCGGCCAGGCGTGTCCGCAATGCATCCTCGATGCAGGCGATCAGGCGCCCCAACAAGGCGGCCGCCGTCAGCCGCTGCCATTCGGTCAAACGCGCCGCGTCGGGCAACAGCAGGTCGGTCGCGGCCACGGCGAAGCGCTCGCGCGCCGCCGCCAGCAGCAGCCGCGCCGCGTCGCCTTGCCCGTTTCGCCCGTTCGCCACCCGTTCGGCCATCGCACGCGCATAGCCGACACAGGGTTAAACCGCTGCTAATCTTGGTCCTTCGGCCGATGCGCGTGACGCTGGGCCCAGAAGAAGCTCCCCGCGGCATAAGCGAACAGGCCGGCGAGCCCCGCCAGCCAGCCGCCGAATCCGGCGAGCGGCAGCATCAGCCAGCTGAGGCCCTTGCGGTCGGCCAGCGCGACCGAGCCCGGGATCGACGCCTTTTCCCGCTCCTCCGAAAGCGCGATCATGAAGGCAATCGTCATCGCGGCGAGCAGGATCGTCCCCCAGCCCTGCGCCGCCGCCTGACCATAGCCCAAAGCGAACAGCCCGGTCCCGGAAAGCGCGGGCAGCAACTGCCGCCACCAGCTGCGCGCCGGATCGTCGAGCAGCCGCGCCCGCCCGACGCGCAAAGCGGTCCCCTCCAGCGGCGTGGCGAGCAGCATCAGCGCGAGCCCGCTCCAGTTCCAGCCCCATGCAAAGCCCGCCGCGCCGAGCGCGGTAAAGCCCGCGGCGACGCCGCCGATCAGCCCGGGGCCCACGGAGCCGCCGAGCAACGCGCTGGCGAGCAAGCGCTCGACCGGTGCGAGCAACCGATCGATCCAGCTCCCGCGCGTCTCGAGCGCGTCGGCCAGGATGCGCCCCTCCAGCGCGGCGACATCCGCGGCGCGATCGATGATCGCCAGCGGCCGGTCCGCGGCGACATGGCGCGCGCCGGCCTGGAGCGTGCGGCGCAGCAGGGTCGATTGCAGATCCCAGTCGCGCACCATCGCGGCGGTCGCGTGGAGCATGTGACCGTCCATCGCCGCCGCGCCGCCCCAGCGCGACTGGCCGTCGATCCGCTCGTAAAGCTCGCCATGGACGCTGTCCGGCACGGTGAGCACGGCATGGCCGCTGCCCTCGGCGAGCCGCGCGAGCTGGTTTTCGTCAATCACCGCGCCATCGCCGATCATCAGCAGCCGGTCGGCCGGCTCGATCGCCTCCGCCGCTTCCTCGACGTCGCGGGCGATGTGAACCGGCAGCCGGTCTCGGCGCAGCCGTTCCAGCGCCGCGCCCAGTTCCGCCGGCAGTCGCTCGACGACCACGATGATTCGCGTCGCGCCGGCGCGCGCGGCGAGCCGCACCTGCCGTTCGATCAAGGTGCGCCCGGCAAGCGGCAGCACCGCGCGCAGCGCGCCGGCTTCCCCCGATTCATGATAGGCGGCGATCAACGCGGCCAGCGCCAAGTCCATTCCCCCGTTCGCGGATTCGCCGAAACGGTAGAGGCCATGACGGCCGCTGGCAAAACGGTTCGGCTCAGAGCCTGATCGTCTTAGGACGAAACGCCGTCGGCGTTTCGGTGTAAGGCGTGAATCAGGCTCTCGCTATATATCGAGACCATGATTCACATTTCAGGCTGAATCAGCCTGAAACGACCATGGTCTATGCCCCGGCGAAATCGTCGATGGAGCGGGCGATCTCCCGCAGCACCACCGGATCGCCCGGCGCGCCGCCCAGGGCGTCGTCGGCGAGCGCGACCAGCCCGCTGGCGCCGAAGCTGGCGGCGAGGCTCTTGAGCCGCGAAGCGGCGATCCGCCAATTGGCGTCGCAACGGGCCCGTCCCATCAGGTCGAACTGGCGCGACGCGCTGTCGATGAACGCCGCGCGCAGCTCCGCCATCAGCTCGCTGTCATTGCCGACCGCGGCGGCGAGCGACGCGTTCAGCGCTCCGGGATCGTACGCCATGCCCGCGATTTAGGCCGAACCGTGTTAACGCCCCGTTTCATCCCGCCCGCGACATGATAGGATGCGGTCCATGACGACGGGGGTTGAGCGCGCCGAGGCGCATGCGCCGGATCACCGGAGCTGGAACGCGGCGAACGAAACCGCGATCGAGCCGGTGGAATCCTTTTCCTTCCACGATCTGATCGAGGAGGAAGAGCAATCGCGCCGCATATGGCCGACGATCCTGGCCTTCATGCTGATCGCGGCGGCGCTCGGCTGGCTCGGTTTCAGCGGCTACGCGCTGTGGACCGCCTGGCCCGGCTCGGCGCCCGCCGCCTGGCTGGCGCCGCTGGCGACGATCTCGGCGCCGCTGATCCTGCTCGCTCTGACCTGGCTGCTCTTCGGCCGCTCGTCGCGCCGCGAGACCGAGCGCTTCGCCGAAGCGGTGCGCGCGCTGCGCAGCGAGAGCGAGACGCTGGAGCAGGCGCTCGCGGTGATCGCCTCGCGGCTCCACGACAATCGCGCCGCTCTGTCCGACGAGGCGAGCCGGCTGATGAGCCTGGGCGACGAGGCCGCGGATCGAATCGGTCGCACGACTCGCGCCCTCGCCGGCGAATCGGCGGCGCTGGACCGCACCGCGCAGGCGCTCGACACGGCCGCCGCCAGCGCGCGAATCGATATCGGCGTGCTGCTCAGCGACCTGCCCCAGGCCGAGGCCCAAGCGCGCGCGGCGGCGGAATCGATTCGCGCTTCGGGCCTTTCCGCGCACGAGCAATCTGCGTCGCTGGAAGGCCATCTCGCGGCGCTCGCCGCCCGCGGCCGCGAGGCGGACGAAGCGCTGGGCGGGGCGGCGCAAAGGCTTGGCGCACAAGTGACGCGGCTGGAAACCAGTGCCGGTGCGGCGGTGGAGCGGATCGATCAGTCGGCAGCGGCGATGAACCTTGCCGTCGACGGCGCGATGGGTCGCGCGGCCGACGCGGTCGAGCAGGCGCGTGCCGGCCTCGACGCGCAGGGCCAGACGGTGCTGGCGATGGTCGAGCAGAGCCGCGCCGCGTTCGAAGGCGCCACGGCCGATGCCGGTCAGGCGCTGATTGTCCGGCTCGGCGAGGCGAGTGCGGCGGTCGAGGCTCTTGCCGGCCATCTCGCCCGGCAAGATCGAGCCGGCGCGCGGCTCGCCGAACGACTCGCGGCGCAATTGGGCGAGATCGAAGGCCAGATCGCGGCTTTGGGCGCGTCCGGCGAGGCACAGAGCGGCCGGATCGGCCAGGCTTTGGCCAGCCTGCGCGAGGTTGCGCAGGCTTTGCGTGGCGAACTTGGCGAAGGGGAAGCGGCGGGAGCCACCCTGATCGGCCGCACGCAGGACCTGGGCAGCGCGCTTTCCGTGGTCGCGACGCAGCTGCGCGACGAGCTTCCGGCAGCCTTGGCGACCGTCGAGCAGCAGGCGGAGCGCACCAGCGCGGCCGCGCTGGGCCTTGTCCCGGCGGTCGAGGGCGCTCAGGCCAGCGCGGCGCTTGCCGCCGAGGCGTTGGGCGAGAGCGAGGCCAGCCTCAACCGCCAGCGCGCGGGGCTCGAGATGCTCTTGGCCGCGACCCGCGACGGCGTCGCCGAAGCTGAAGCGAAGCTTGCCACACTGGCCGCCGCGCTTGACGAGACCGACACGGCCTCGGCACGCCTCGTCCAGGAGACCGGCCCCGCCCTCGTCGAGTCGCTGGTCCGCGTTCGCGAGGCGGCGCAACAGGCGGCGAACCATGCCCGCGAGGCGATCGTCGCCGCTATTCCCGACAGCGTCGCCGCGCTCGCGGACGCCACGCGCGAGGCGCTCGCCGAGGCGACCGCCGAGCCGGTGCAAGACCAGCTCGCCGAGGTTGCCGGTGCATCACAGCGCGCGATGGCGGTCGCCCGCCAGGCAAGCGAGCGGCTCACCCGCCAACTGCTGACGATGAGCGAGACCGCAGCCGCGATCGAGGATCGGATCGCCGAGGACCGCGCCGCACGCGAGGAGCAGGACGCCGAGGCGCTGTCGCGGCGCGTCTCCCTGCTGATCGAGGCGCTCAACTCGACCGCGATCGACGTCAACAAATTGCTGTCGAACGAAGTCGCCGACACCGCCTGGGCCGCCTATCTCAGGGGCGACCGCGGCGTCTTCACCCGCCGCGCGGTGCGGCTGCTCGACACTGGCGAGGCGCGCGAAATCCAGCGTCATTATGAGGAAGAGCCGGACTTCCGCGACCAGGTGAACCGCTACGTCCACGATTTCGAGGCAATGTTGCGCCGGGTGCTCGCCGACCGCGACGGCCATGCCCTCGCCGTCACCCTGCTCTCTTCCGACATGGGCAAGCTCTATGTCGCGCTTGCCCAGGCGATCGAGCGGCTGCGTCGCTAGCCGCGGTGGACCCAGTCTAGGTCGGCGGGCGTGATCCAGCCGTACACGTAATTCGCGTAGTACAGGCCGAACAGGACCGCCGACACGATCGTCGCGCGCAGCGCGTTGCGGCCGAAGCTGAAGGCGTGCGGCGCGCTGTCCGCCTGGCCGGGCACCCGCTCGACGCCGGCTTCCTCATGCGTCTTCACGCCGAAGGGCAGGACGACGAAGAAGGCGGCCACCCAGAACAGCACATAGATGGCGAGTGCGGACGTCCAGCGCATTCAGGATCAGATCCGAACGAAGCTGACCGCGACGACCGGCTTCTTGCCGGTCCAGTCGGTCGCGCACCGGCGCACCGCGAGCCGGATCGCCTCGCGCAACTTCTCCTCGTCGCGCGTTCCCGAGGCAGCGGCCGCCGCGGCCGCCTCACAGGCTTCGTCGAGGAAGGCGTCGCGATCCTCCTCGACCGGAATACCGTGCAGCGCCAGCTCGGGCCGCCCCTGCACGCGCCCCGCGCCGTCGACCGCGACCGCGACCGAGATCAATCCGTTGACCGCGATCCGGCGCCGGTCGTTGATCGTCGCGCCATCGGCCGGAAGGATGACGTCGCCGTCCAGCACCAGCCGCCCGGTCCGCTCGCGGCCCACGATCTGTGGCCCATCAGGCGCGAGGCGAACAACATCGCCATTCGACTGAACAAGCGCGGTCGCAACGCCTTCCGACAGCGCGAAGCGCGCCTGCTCGGCCATATGCCGCCGTTCGCCATGGACCGGAATCACGGTTTCAGGCCGCAGCCATTTGTAGAGCGCCGCGAGCTCGGGCCGGCCCGGATGGCCGGAGACGTGGACATGCGCCTGCTTCTCGGTGACGATCGGGATGTTGGATCGGGCGAGCTGGTTCTGGATGCGGCCGATGGCGACCTCGTTGCCGGGGATCTGCTTCGACGAGAAGAGGACGAGATCGCCCTCGTCCAGCTTCAGCGGATGGCCGCCGCCGGCGATCCGGCCGAGCGCCGCATTGGGCTCGCCCTGCCCGCCGGTCGCGATGATCATCAGCTCGCGCGGCGGCAGCCGCATCGCGGCTTCGAAATCAATCACTTCCGGGAACGACTTGAGATAGCCGCTGGCTTTGGCGACGCCGATGATCCGGTCGAGCGAGCGGCCCGCGACGCACAGCTTGCGCTTGCTCTCCTTCGCGATCTCGCCGAGCGTATGAAGCCGCGCCGCGTTGGAGGCGAAGGTGGTGACCAGCACCCGGCCCCGCGCCGCGCCGATCACGCGCGCAAGATCGGTGCGCACGCCGCCCTCGCTGCCTGATTCCGCCGCGTTGAACGCGTTGGTCGAATCGCAGACCAGGGCGAGCACGCCCTCCTCGCCGATCGCGGTCAGCGCCTCGGCGGTCGCCGGCGCGCCAATCACGGGGTCGACGTCCAGCTTCCAGTCGCCGGTGTGAAAAACCCGACCGAAAGGCGTGTCGATCACGCAGGCCTGCATGTCCGGGATCGAATGGGCGAGCGGCACGTAGCGAAAGGCGAATGGGCCGAGCTCGAATGCTCCGCCGATCTCGATCACCCGGAGGTCGACGTCGGTCAGCCCTTCCTCGTAGAGCTTGCCGCGGATCATCCGGGCGGTGAAATCGGTGGCGTAAAGCGGCACCCCGAGATCGGCGGCAAGGTAGGGAACCGCGCCGATATGATCCTCATGACCGTGCGTCAGGACGATGCCGAGCAGGTTCTCCCGCCGCTCCTCGATGAAGGCGGTGTCCGGCAAGACGAGGTCGATGCCCGGATATTGATGGTCGGCGAAGGTGACGCCGAGATCGACCATCACCCATTTGCCCCGGCAGCCGTAGAGATTGACGTTCATGCCAATCTCGTCCGAGCCGCCGAGCGCGAGGAAAAGGAGCTCTTCGCCGGGGGTCATAGATTCGGATCCACCCCGTCATTGCGAGCGCGGCGAAGCAATCCAGGCTGGATTGCCGCGTCGCTTCGCTCCTCGCAATGACGATCAGACAGCGGATTTGCTCCGCTGATAAAGTAAAGACAGGCCCTGGATGGTGAGGTCGCCCTCGACCGCGTCGAAAATCGTGGTGTGCTTGTCGAACAGGGTGGCGAGGCCGCCGGTGGCGATGACCTTCACCGGCCGGCCGATCTCCGCCTTCAGCCGTGCGACCAGCCCCTCCATCATCGCGACATAGCCCCAGTAGATGCCGATATGCATCTGGCTCTCGGTCGTGCGGCCGATCACGCTCTGGTCCTCCGGCGCCTCGATCGCGACGCGGGGCAGCTTGGCCGCGGCGGCGACGAGCGCGTCGAGCGACAGGTTGATCCCCGGCGCGATAATCCCGCCTTTATAGGCGCCGCTGAAATCGACCACGTCGAAGGTGGTCGCGGTGCCGAAATCGATGACGATGAGGTCACCGGGATGGACTTCATGCGCGGCGATCGCGTTGAGCGCTCGGTCCGCGCCGACCGTCTTCGGATCGGCGACATCGAGCTCGATGCCGTAATCCGCCTCGCCCTGCCCTGCGACGAGCGGCGTCACGCCGAAATATTTGCTCGCCAGCACCTCCAGATTGTGCAGCGCGCGCGGCACGACCGTGCCGATGATCACCGCGCTCACATCGGCGCGGGTGAAGCCCTCGAGCTCGAGCAGCTGATGCAGCCAGACCGCATATTGATCCGCCGTCCGCCGCGCATCGGTCGCGATCCGCCAGCGCGCGCGGATCGATACCGCCTGCCCCGGACTCGATCCGGGGTCCTCGACAAGCGCGAAGACGAGGTTGGTGTTGCCAGCGTCGATGGCGAGCAGCATGGCGCGTCCCTAGCCGGAGCGTGACGGATTGGCGAGAGGCGCTGCTGTCGCAATCCGCAAGAGGATAGGCGCGTCCTGCTAGTGCGCCTGCGCGATACGCCCGCCATGATCGCCTCCAGGTCATTGGAGGGAAGGATCATGACCAGACTCACCGATCTGGGCTTCCTGTTTCGAGTGGTCGCGATCGTGGAGCTGGCCTATGCGCTGATCGGCTTGCTAACGCCGCCGTACCTCGTTTTCCCGATCACCGGCTGGGTGTTGTCGCCCGACGGCCATTGGATCGCCAAGTTACTCGCCATCGCACTCGCCTCGCAGGCTTGGGTCGCGTGGATATTGCGCAATGAGCCGCATCCGGGGGTCGCACTCGCCTTCGCGCTCTACCAGGTCGGAAGCGCGACCGCGGATTGGGTGATCTGGCTCACCATGGCCGACGAGGGAGTGTTCGCCACCGCCTCGGCCCAGGCCGGAATCATCATCTCGATCCCGACCCACTATTTGATCGGAGCCCTTCTGCTCGTCGCGGCCTACAAAGCGACGCGGCCGAGGCGGGCGTATGGCTGAGGAAACGCTCCGCCGGTCGAACGCCGAACTGGTGCGGCGCTTCATCGAGGCTATCAACGACGATTGGAACATCGCCGCAATGGACGCCTTGGTTTCGGAGGATTTCCGGTTCACGATCCCGTTCGCGCCCGACTGGTTTCAGGTACACTGCGACGGAAAGGAGGAAGCGCTCGCGTTCCTCGACAGCGTCCGCGAGCTGATGGAGCCCGAGAACCTCCACGATCTCATGATCGATACCCTGGCGGGCGATCCCGGCGAGGTGATCGCAGAATATAAGAGCGACACACGGATCAGGGCGACCTCTCTCCCCTATCACAACCTTTATGTCAGCCGGTTCACGGTTCGCGACGGTAAAATCACCCGTTTCGCCGAGCATCTCGATCCGATACGATTCGTCATCGCGATCGGGGGCAAGGTTGACCCGCCACCGGGCTTCATATCCGCAGCAGGCTGAGGGCACGGCGCGGCCCGCGTTCAGGATTCCAGTGGGGCTGGCAACGGCCCTGCACGAGGCAGGCCTGTCCCGCGCCGAAATCCTCGCCCAAGCCGGGCTTTCGCCGATGCTGCTCGACAGCCCGGCAAAGTTCGCGCCGCCGGCGGAATATTTCGCGCTCTGGACGGCGATCCGCGCGGTCAGCGGCGATCCGAACATCGGCATCCGCCTGGCCCGCTCGGTCAGGCCCGACATCACCGAGCCCTTCTTCCTGGCTATGATCAACGCTGCCGACGTCGCAGGTGCAATTGACGTGGTCGCCCGCTTCCGCCGCCTGCTCGACCCGGAGGACCTCGCGATCACCATCGACGGGACCGGCCAAGCGACGCTCGGTTATCAATGGCCCATTTGCGGCGTGCCGCTTCCGCAGGTTCTGGTCGACGCCGAGCTGGCGCTACTAGTCGAGCTGTGCCGGCGGGGAACGGGTCGTGCCGCGCTCGCGCCGCGCGAAGTGCGGTTCAGCGCCGCCGGGCTGGAGGACGGGGCGCAGCATGCCGCCTTTTTCGGTTGCCCGCTGCGGCTCGGGGCGCCGCGCAACGCCATGGTATTCGCCGCGGCTGATCTTGCACTGCCGTTCAGCACGCACAATCCGGACATGCTGGGCGCGCTCATCCCCTATTTGCGGGCGAACATCCCGCCGCAATCGGCCGCGGCACGGGTGCGGTCGACCATTGCCGCGAGAATGCGCGGGCGGCGGCCCGACGCGCGCGCGATCGCCGGCGAGATGGCGATGAGCATGCGGGCGATGCAGCGGTTGCTGAAGGAGAGCGGGACCTCGTTCCGCCAGCTGCTCGACGAGGTCCGCAAGGACCATGCCCAATTCTATCTCACCGATACCGCCTTCACTGACGGCGAGATCGCCTTCCTGCTCGGTTTCGAGGATCCAAATTCCTTCTACCGCGCTTTCCAGGCCTGGCACGGACGTTCGCCCGGTGCCTTTCGAGCGCGCCGCCGGAGCGCCGGCTAAGATCGGGCCGCCTTTCAGCCAGGGAACACGTCGCCGGCATGGACGAGCCGGATCGATCCGTCTGCCAAGCGCAGTCGCAATGCGCCGCTCTCGTCGAGGCCGTCGAACAGGCCCTCGCCCTCCGGCGTGGAGAGGACGGTGCCGAGCGCGTGGGCCGCGGTGAGCCAGGCGGCGCGCACGCGCGCCAGGTCCTCCTGCCGCCACCGTACCAGCCAGCGCGAAAAATTGCGGGCCAGGTTCTCAAGCAAAGCCGCGGGCGCCGGCGCCGTGCCGGCAAGCGCGCTGAGACTGGTGGCGGGGCGAGGTAGGCCTTCCGGATGATGCGCGATATTGACGCCGAAGCCGGCGATCACCGCATCGTCGACACGCTCCAACAGGATGCCTGCCACTTTCGCGCCGCGGATCAGCAGGTCGTTCGGCCATTTGATTGTGGCGTCCGGTGCAAATGGCGCGAGCACCTCGTGCAGCGCTACGGCTGTGACCAGCGCCAAGGTCGGCGCCGGCGGATCGCCCGGACGGAGCCGCACGATCGTCGAGGCGTAGAGGTTTCCCGGCGGCGACAGCCATGTTCTGCCCTGCCGCCCCTTGCCGCCGGTCTGTCGTTCGGCTCGCAGCCATATCCCTTCCGCGGCGCCTTCCCGCGCGAGCGCGGCGAGATCGTCGTTGGTCGAGCCAGTCTCGGCGACGGTTCGGATCAAAAGAGCGAGTTCGCCGCGTTGAGGGTCGCGGCATTCAAGGCGCCGAGCGCGAACCAGCCGAGCGGAGATACGAAGGCAGCGGAAGCAAGCATGAGGCCGGCGGTCGCGGGCTCGCGAACATCCGAGTAGGCTGGAGCTGGTTCGTCAAAGTACATCATTTTGACGATCATGATGTAATAGAAGGCACCGATCACCGAGGTGACAATGGCGATCACCGCCAACCAGGTTAGGTTCGCTTGAACGGCGGCATTGAACACGAAGAGCTTCGAGAAGAAGCCAAGGAATGGCGGAATGCCGGCCAGACTGAACATGAACATTGCCATCCCCAGCGCGAGCCAAGGCCGGGTCTGTGACAGGCCGGCGAGGCTGGCGATCGCCTCCACCGGCTCGCCATTTGCATCGCGCATGCGGAGCACGACAAGAAAGGCGCCCAAGGTCATCGCGACATAGACCGCCATGTAGAACAGCACCGAGGCGACGCCCTGCGGCGTGCCGGCGGCGAGGCCGACCAGCGCGAAGCCGACATTGTTGATCGAGCTGTAGGCGAGCAGCCGCTTGATATTCTTCTGCCCGATCGCCGCGACGCCGCCCAGCACGGTCGAGGCCAATGCCGCGAAGATCACGATCTGCCGCCATTCGTCGGTCGCCGGCCCCATCGAGTCCACAGTCACCCGTACCAGCAGGGCCATCGCGGCCACCTTGGGCGCGGAGGCGAAGAAAGCGGTGACCGGAGTCGGCGCGCCTTCGTAGACGTCCGGCGTCCACATGTGGAACGGCACCGCGCTCACCTTGAAGGCAAGGCCGGCGAGGACGAAGACGATGCCGAACAACTCACCGGTCGAGACGCCATCGGCGGCGAGCGCCCGCGCGACGCCGTCGAAGCCAGTCGTGCCGGTAAAGCCGTAGAGCAGCGAGATGCCGTAGAGCAGGATGCCGCTCGCCAGCGCGCCGAGGACGAAATATTTGAGGCCCGCCTCGGAGGAGCGCGCGTCGGAGCGCTGGAAGCTCGCCAGCACATAAGCGGCGAGGCTCTGCAGCTCGAGGCCGACATAGAGCGTCAAGAGGTCGTGGGCGGAGATCATGATCCCCATGCCGAGCACCGCGAACAGGATCAGCACCGGATATTCGGCGCGGTAGTCGCGGTCGCGCCCGAACCAGGTCATCGCCGCCAGCATCGCGACGATCGCGGCGAGGTAGGTGACAATCTTGGCGAAGGCCGCGAAGCGGTCGGCAACGAACTGCCCGCCGAAGGCCGCGCCGCCGTCATCGACCAGGCCCGGCAGGAAGGCGGCCGCAATGCCCAGGACCAGCACCGACAGCCAGGTCAGCACGGCGGCGCCCCGATCGCCCGTCCAGGCGGCCGCGATCATCAGCACCAGCGCGCCAAGCCCGATAATCTCTTCCGGAAGCGTCAGGATGAAATCGTTCCACATCAATGATGAACCCCTTCCGCCGCGGGGGCATGCGCCGCTGCCGGCGCGGGCTGGCCGGCGCTCACCATGGCGTCACCGGGCGGCGCGGCATGCTGAACCCGTTCGAGCAGCACCGCGACATCCTCGCGCATCGGCGCGATGAAGCTTTCCGGATAGACGCCCATCCACAACACCGCCGCGGCGATCGGCGCCATCAGCGCCCATTCGCGGACGTTGAGGTCCTTGAGCGTGGCCGCCTCCTCGGTCCGAGCCGCGCCGAAGGCGATCCGCCAGTAGAGCCAGAGCATGTAGGCGGCGCCGAGGATGATGCCCGTCGTCGCCACCGCCGCCACCCAGCTGTTCGCCGCATAGGCGCCGACCAGGGCCAGGAACTCGCCGACGAAGCCGCTCGTCCCCGGCAGGCCGACCGAGGCCATGGTGAACAGCATGAACAGCAAAGCATAGCCCGGCATGTTGTTCGAAAGGCCGCCATATTTGGCGATCTCGCGGCTGTGCAGCCGGTCGTAGACGACCCCCACACACAGGAAGAGCGCGCCCGAAACCAGACCGTGCGAGAGCATCACGACGAGCCCACCCTCGATCCCCTGGCGGTTGAAGGTGAACAGGCCGATCGTGACGAACGCCATGTGCGCGACGGACGAATAAGCGATCAGCTTCTTCATGTCCTGCTGCACAAGCGCGACGAGACTCGTGTATACAACCGCCACCATCGACAGGCCGAAGATGATCCAGATCAGCTGCGCCGACGCCTCCGGGAACATCGGCAGCGAGAAGCGGACGAAGCCGTAGCCGCCCATCTTCAAGAGCACGCCGGCGAGGATCACCGAGCCCGCGGTCGGCGCCTGAACGTGCGCGTCGGGCAGCCAGGTGTGGACCGGCCACATCGGCATCTTCACCGCGAAGCTGGCGAAGAAGGCGAGCCACAGCCAGGTCTGCGCCTCGGCCGGGAAATCGGTCGCCATCAGCTCGGGGATGGCGGTGGTGCCGGCATAGTTCACCATCCACAGCATGGCGACGAGCATCAGCACCGAGCCGAGCAGGGTGTAGAGGAAGAACTTGTAAGCGGCGTAGATCCGGTTCGCGCCGCCCCAGATGCCGATGATCAGGTACATCGGGATCAGGCCGGCCTCGAAGAAGATGTAAAAGAGGAACAGATCCTGCGCCATGAAGACGCCGAGCATCAGCGTCTCCATGAACAGGAAGCAGGCCATGAATTCCGGCACCCGCTGCTCGATCGCCTCCCAGGACGCGGCGATGCAGATCGGCATCAGGAAGGCGGTCAAGACAATCAGCATCAGGGCAATGCCGTCGATGCCGAGCGCCCAGGCGAAACTGCCGAACAGGTCGGCGCGCTCGACGAACTGCCATTGCGGCCCGCCGATCTGGTAGGTCACCCAAAGGCCGATCGAGAGCGCCAGCGTGGCGAGCGTCGTCGCCAGCGCGATCCAGCGCGCCCCTCCCGCGCCCGTCAGCAGGCAGGCGAGCGCGCCGAGCAAAGGCAAGGAGAGGATCGCCGAAAGGATCGGGAAGCCCGTCACCGCGCCATCACCCAGGTCGTGGCGGCGGCGACTCCGAGCAACATCACCAGCGCATAGGTGTAGAGATAACCGGTCTGGATGCGCGCCGTGAGCCTGGTTCCCACCATCACCACGGCCGAAGCGCCGTCCGGCCCGAAGCGGTCGATCGTCCCCTCGTCGCCACGCTTCCAGAGCAGCCGGCCGAGCCAGACCGCAGGCCGGACGAAGATCAGGTCGAACAGCTCATCGAAATACCATTTGTTCAAAAGGAACAGATAGAGCAGCCTGAAATTGCTGGCGAAAATCGCCGGGAACGCGGTGTTGCGGATGTAGGCGTAGAAGGCGATGGCGAGGCCGAGCAACATCGCCGCCGTCGCTGAGAGCTTCACCCAGAGCGGGACGAGATGGCTCTCATGCGCGAGATGGGCGTCGAAGGCGACGCTGCCGGCCCAGAAATGCGGCCCGCCCTCGGCGTCGATGAACGCATGGTGGAAGATGAACCCGGCGAGCAGCGAGCCCAGCGCCAGCAGGCCGAGCGGCACCAGGATCGTCCACGGGCTCTCGTGGGGATGATAGCCGCCCGTTCCCTCGCGCATTTCGGCCGCACCCGCCTCGTGCGCATGCGTATCGTGGCCGGCATCCTCGGCGTCGGGATGATCGTGATGGTCGCCGTGCAAGGCGTGCTGGATATGCTCGCTCTCGGCCCAGCGCGCCTTGCCGAAGAAGGTCAGGAAGACGAGCCGCCAGGAGTAGAAGCTGGTCAGCAAGGCCGCGAACACGGCGACGAAGAAGGCGAAGCCGCCGAAGCTCGCGCCGCTGGCGAACGCGCTCTCGATAATCGCGTCCTTGGAATAGAATCCCGCGAAACCGAACAGCCCGATCACGCCGACGCCGGTGATCGCCAGCGTGCCGATCGTCATCGCCCAGAAGGTGAGCGGGATCTCCTTACGCAGCGCGCCATAGTAACGCATGTCCTGCTCGTGGTGCATCGCGTGGATGACCGAGCCCGCACCGAGGAACAGCAAAGCCTTGAAGAAGGCATGGGTGAAGAGGTGGAACATCGCCGCGCCATAAGCGCCGACGCCCGCCGCCATGAACATGTAGCCCAGCTGCGAGCAGGTCGAATAAGCGATCACCCGCTTGATGTCGTTCTGCACCGTGCCGACGGTCGCCGCGAACAAGGCGGTGAGTGCGCCGACGACGGTGACCACGGCCAGCGCCGTCTCGCTGGTCTCGAAGAGCGGCGACAGGCGGCAGACCATGAACACGCCGGCGGTCACCATCGTCGCGGCATGGATGAGGGCGGAGACGGGAGTCGGGCCCTCCATCGCGTCGGGAAGCCAGGTGTGAAGGCCGAGCTGGGCCGATTTGCCGCAGGCGCCGATGAACAGCAGGATGCAGATCAGGGTCAGCGTGTCGATGCGATAGCCGAGGAAGCCGATCGTCGAGCCGGCCATGCTCGGCGCCGCCTCGAGGATTCCGGGGATCGAGATCGTGCCGAAGACGAGGAAGCAGGCGAAAATACCCAGGCTGAAGCCGAAATCGCCGATCCGGTTGACGATGAACGCCTTCATCGCCGCCGCATTGGCCGAGGGCTTGTGATACCAGAAGCCGATCAGCAGATAGGAGGCGAGCCCGACGCCCTCCCAGCCGAAGAACATCTGGACGAGATTGTCCGCCGTCACCAGCATCAGCATCGCGAAGCTGAACAGCGACAGATAGGCGAAGAAGCGCGGCTGGCCGTCGTCCTCCGCCATATAGCCCCAGGAGTAGAGGTGGACGAGCGCCGAGACGGTCGTCACCACCACCAGCATCACCGCAGTCAGCGCGTCGACGCGCAGCGCCCAGTCGACCTGCAGCGCGCCCGAATTGATCCAGGTGAAGACCGGATGCAGTTCCGAATGCTGCGTGCCCGCGATGAAGCCGAGGAAGATCGGCCAGGACAGGGCCATGCCGACGAACAGCGAGCCGGTCGTCACGACCTTCGCCGCCGTCTTGCCGATCAGCCGGCCGCCAAGCCCGGCGACGATCGCCGCGAGCAAAGGCAGGAAGACGATCGCCTGAACCATCAGCCGACCACCTCCCCGTTATCGCGAGGCGCGACAGCGCCGCGGCGATCCAGCAACTGGATTGCTTCGCTTCGCTCGCAATGACGGGAAACCTGGAACACCGTCACCCCCGCATCTGGTTGATGTCGTCGACCGCGATGGTGCCGCGGTTGCGATAATAGATGACCAGGATGGCGAGCCCGATCGCCGCCTCGGCCGCGGCGACGGTCAGCACGAACATCGCGAACACCTGCCCGACCATGTCGCCCAGGAAGGCGGAGAAGGCGACGAGATTGATGTTCACCGCGAGCAGGATCAGCTCGATCGCCATCAGGATGACGATGACGTTCTTGCGGTTCAAAAAGATGCCGAACACCCCGAGCACGAACAGGATCGCGCCGACGGTGAGGTAATGGTGGAGGCCGATCATGACCTCATCCTCCCCTTTGAGGGGAGGTGGCGCGCGCAGCGCGACGGAGGGGTGTCAGCGGTGGAGGAAACGCGCGAACGTGCGCACCCCTCCACCACGCGATTGCGCCGCGCGGTCCCCCTCCCCTCAACGGGGAGGGTTTCGTGGAGGCCGATCACAGCTCCACGCCCTGCCCCACCGGCGGCCGCATGTTCACCACCGAATCCTGCGGCCGGCGGCGGACCTGGCTGGAGACGTTCGGCGTGCGGATGTCGCCGCGGCGGCGCCGGGTCAGCACGATCGCGCCGACCATCGCGACCAGCAGGACGAAGCCCGCCGCCTCGAAGATGAAGAGATAGCGACTGTAGAGCAGCTGGCCGAGCGCAACGATGTTGGAGGCGTCCGGCGCGACCGGCGCGGTGCGGCCCTCCAGCGCGATGCCGCCCTCCCGCCAGGCCAGCACGGCCGCCAGCATCTCGCCCAGCAGCACCGCGGCGAGGCCGATGCCGAGCGGCCAGTAACGCGCGAACCCGGCGCGAAGCTCGGCGAAATCGACGTCGAGCATCATCACCACGAACAGGAACAAAACCGCGACCGCGCCGACGTAGACGATGACCAGCAGGAAGGCGAGGAACTCGGCCCCCAGCAGCAGGAACAGCCCGGCGGCGTTGAAGAAGGCGAGGATCAGCCACAGCACCGAATGGACCGGATTGCGCGACGCGATCGTCATCACGCCCGAGAAGATCACGAGCGTCGCAAACAGGTAGAAGGCAAGGACGGGAATCACGCGCGCCGCCTACCGATAGGGCGCGTCGGCGGCAATGTTGGCCGCCAGCGCCCTCTCCCACCGGTCGCCATTGTCGAGCAATTTCGCCTTGTCGTAGATCAGCTCCTCGCGGGTTTCGGTCGAGAAATCCATGTTCGGCCCCTCGACGATCGCATCGACCGGGCAGGCCTCCTGGCACAGCCCGCAATAGATGCACTTGGTCATGTCGATGTCGTAGCGGGTGGTGCGCCGGCTGCCGTCCGCCCGCTCCTCGGCCTCGATCGTGATCGCCAGCGCCGGGCAAATCGCCTCGCAGAGCTTGCAGGCGATGCAGCGCTCTTCCCCGTTCGGATAGCGGCGCAGCGCATGCTCGCCCCGAAAGCGCGGCGAGATCGGGTTCTTCTCGTAAGGATAGTTGATCGTCGCCTTGGGCTTGAAGAAATAGCGCAAGGTCAGCGCGTGCGCCTTGACGAACTCCCAGAGCGTGAAGGTCTTGATGTAGTGGGCGATGCTCACGCGCGGCCTCCCAACATGGATCGTGTAAGGCAATCGCCCCAAAGCGGACGAGCTTCATCGAGCACGAACAGCATGGCGGAATTTCGCCCATCGATTTGCACGTCTGTCTGCGCCAACGCGAGGTCGCGACGACCCGTTTGGGTCAATAGCTCGAGCGATCCGCTCCCGCCAAAGCCGCGACCCCTGTCCTGTCGGTAGCGATAGCTGCCTGCTAACTCCGATGGGGCGCGGATTTCGATCAGGTCCCGGTTCGGCCCATTGCTCTCCGGCCGCTGCAAATAGACGACCATCACGGGCCTAGCATTTGCATTGCCGTACTCCTCCGCTCTCACGAGAATGCAGGCGTCAGAGGCATTATGAGCGGCCAGCGTGGCCACGGTTGGCGCGATCCGACCGGAATGCTGATCGCTTCGTGTCAGCATCAGATAACCGGAGACCAGAAACACCCAGAGAAGCGAGATGGGCAGGAAGATCTTCCAGCCGAGCCGCATCAGCTGGTCGTAGCGGTAGCGGGGCACGGTGGCCTTCACCCAGGAGAAGACGAAGAAGAAGAGCAGGATCTTGGCGAAGAACCAGATGATGCCGGGGACGGCGTAGAGCGGCGCCCAATCGACCGGCGGCAGCCAGCCGCCCCAGAAGAGCAGCGCGTTCATGGCGCACATCAGGATGACGTTGCCATATTCGCCCAGCCAGAAGAGCGCGAAGGCCATCGAGCTATATTCGGTCTGGAAGCCGGCGACGAGCTCGCTCTCCGCCTCGGTGAGGTCGAAGGGCGCCCTTGCCGTCTCCGCCATCGAGGAGATCAGGAAGATCACAGCGAGCGGGAAGAGCAGCGGATTGAGGCCGAACATATTGCCCCAGCCCAGGATATGCCCCTGCTGTGCGGCGATGATGCCGGAGAGATTGAAGGTGCCCGCCCAGAGCACCACCGGGATCAGCACGAAGCCGATCGACACCTCATAGGACACCATCTGAGCAGCGGCACGCAAAGCGCTGTAAAACGGATATTTCGAGTTGGACGCCCAGCCTGCGATGATGATCCCGTAGACGCCGAGCGAGGACACCGCGAGCAGGTAGAGCAGGCCGACATTGATGTTGGCCAGCACCATCCCGTCGCCGAACGGGATCACCGCCCAGGCGACCAGCGCGACCGTGAAGGTAATGATCGGCGCGATCAGGAACAGGCCCTGGTTGGCGCTGGTCGGGACGATGGTTTCCTTGAGGAAAACCTTGAGCCCGTCGGCGAAGCTCTGCAGCAACCCGAGCGGCCCGACCACGTTCGGCCCGCGCCTGAGCGCCATCGCCGCCCAGATCTTGCGATCCGCATAGATGATCATCGCCACCGCCAGCATCAGCGGCAGCGCGATCAGCAGGATCAGGATCAGGGTGGCGATGAACCAGCCCCAGCCCGGCCCGAGCCAAGTCGATTGGAACCACGCGGTCATTCGGCCCTGCCCTTCACCGCAAGCCAGCGATCGAGGCGTTCGATCAGCAGCGCTCCGAAGAATGGCAGAGCAGCCGAGGCAAAGACGGCCAAAAGCGCCTGTAGCACCATCAACAAGTGATAGGACGGATCCACGCTCGCCATATTGTGGTTCAGGGGCGTCTCCGACGACCCAATAAGCTGGAAGACGCCGATCAGGCCCAGCACGAGCTGAACCATTGCGATGGCGAAGAGGATCGCCGCACCGAAGCGCATGCACCAGCGGTAAAAGCTCATTCCGCCGCCTCCGCGAAGTCCTGTCCGTGGAGCAGCTCGGCCGAACAGCGCTGCAGCGTCGGCGAGGAGCGGGCGATCGGGTTGGTCAGGTAGAAGTCCTTGACCGGATAAGCGAGCGTGCTCCCCTCGGCCACCTTCGCGTCGAGCGAAGGTGGCGCCCAGTTGAAGGCGACGAGACCCGTCTGCGCGAATTCCCGATGCTCTTTGAACAGCTTGGCGCGAAGCTCTGAGAAACTGTCGAACGGCAGCGGCTTGCCGAGCGCGTCGGACAGCGCCCGCAGGATCGACCAATCCTCGCGCGCGTCGCC
>NZ_JBQTIN010000036.1:0-2086 GCF_052388015.1 Sphingosinicella sp. | reverse complement strand
TGGCGACGATGCCGGTGATCATCGCCAGTCTGGCGTTTCTCGTCATCGCCTATCTGGTCGGCAACGCCGTCTATGCGCCCTATCTCGGCATCCCGTTCGTGCCGGGAGCCGGCAACCTCACCATATTGTGCGGCGCGATCATCGGCGCCGGCCTCGCCTTCCTCTGGTTCAACGCGCCGCCGGCGGCGGTCTTCATGGGCGACACGGGCAGCCTGGCACTGGGCGGGGCGCTGGGGACGATCGCGGTCGCGACCCGGCATGAGCTGGTGCTCGGCATCATCGGCGGCGTCTTCGTCGTCGAGGCGATGAGCGTCGTCATGCAGGTCTTCTACTTCAAGCGGACCGGCAAGCGCCTGTTCCGCATGGCCCCGATCCACCACCATTTCGAGCAGCTGGGCTGGTCCGAATCGACGGTGGTGATCCGTTTCTGGATCATCGCCTTCGTGCTGGCGCTGGCCGGGCTCGCGACGCTGAAGCTGCGGTGAGCGGGATGCGCGCCTTGAACCCCCGGAGTCATCCCGGCGAAGGCCGGGATCCATATCCGCTGGCCTCAGTGTTCATGGGCCCCGGCCTCCGCCGGGGTGACGAGTGGGGATGGTGATCACGAGTCCCGCCTTTCGCGGCAAACGCTATGCGGTGCTGGGGCTGGCGCGCTCCGGCCTCGCGACCGTCGAGGCGCTGGTCGCGAGCGGCGCCGAGGTGACGGCATGGGACGAGAAGGAAGAGGCGCGGGCGGCGCTCAAATCCTCCCTGTCGCGAAGCGATGGGGAGGGGGACCGGCCGCAGGCTGGTGGAGGGGCAGATGGCGGAGATTGCCCCTCCACCGCGCTTCGCGCGGTCCCCCTCCCCACGAGCTTCGCTCGCAGGGAGGATTTGGTGCGCTTCGCCGATCCGCTGACGATCGACCTCGCCGGCTTTGACGGCGTCGTCGTGTCGCCGGGGGTGCCGCTCAACCGCCATCCGATCGCGGCGAAGGCGCGCGCGGCCGGCGTGCCGGTGATCGGCGATATCGAATTGTTCGCCCAGGCGCGCGCCGGTCTGCCGCCGCACAAAGTGGTCGGCATCACCGGCACCAACGGCAAATCGACCACCACCGCGCTCGTCCACCATATCCTCAAGACCGCCGGCGTGCCGACGACGATGGGCGGCAATATCGGGCTGCCGATCCTGGGGCAGGAGCCGCTGCCGGAAGGCGGCGTCTATGTGCTGGAGCTGTCGAGCTACCAGATCGACCTCACCTTCAGCCTCGATTGCGACGTGGCGGTGCTGCTCAACGTGACGCCGGATCATCTGGATCGGTATGAGAGCTTTGAAACCTATGTCGCGGCGAAACTGCGGCTGTTCCTTATGCAAACCGAAGGTCACTACGGTATTTTCAATACCGGCGATGAGGAGGCCAGTCGGGCTGAGTTTGCCCACTGGGACAACAGCGAAGGGTACCGCGGAACATCGGTCGTTTCGAGCTGGGGCATTCTTAAGAACATGCTAGAGCGGCTCTCTCCTTCGCTGCAAGGGCCTCACAACGCTGAGAATGCTGCGGCGGCGACCGAGGTTGCGCGACATCTTGGTGTCGAAGACGCGCAAATCGCGGAGGCACTCGGTACCTACTCCGGCCTGCCGCACCGCATGGAGCGGGTGGCGGAGAAAGGCGGGGTACTCTTCGTCAACGACAGCAAGGCGACCAACCCGGATTCCACCGCGCCGGCGCTCGCCGCTTATCCGTATATCCACTGGATTGTCGGCGGACGGGCGAAGACCGAGACTCTGGGGCCGTGCGAGGCGCAGCTCGGCCATGTGCGGGCAGCCTATACGATCGGGGAATCGGGGCCGATGTTCTTCCGGCTGCTGGAGGGCAGGGTGCCGGCGGTCGCGCAATCGGGGACTTTGGACCGGGCGGTGAGGGACGCGGCGGGGGCGGCGAAGGCGGGCGAGGTCGTCCTGCTCTCGCCGGCCTGCGCGTCGTTCGACCAGTTCAGGGACTATGAGCATCGCGGGCAGGCGTTTCGCGAGGCGGTGGAGGCCTTGGCATGAGCACGAACGCGATGAAGGCGGCGAAGGGCAACCGGCTCGGCCGCTCCGACATGAG
>NZ_JBQTIN010000035.1:0-12460 GCF_052388015.1 Sphingosinicella sp. | reverse complement strand
ACGATCTCATAGCCGTCGCCGACCGCCGCATCGGCGGCGCGGGTCAGGCGGACATGCAGCTCGCGCAGGCACGATTCCTCATTGTAGCAGGGCACGACGATGGACAGCGGCAGTGCGGGCATCAGCCTCTCGTAATCAGCGGAGGATTCGCGACCGGGGAGCGGTCCACGACCCTATAGAGGACGCTGGTCCCGTTGCGCCAGACCGGCAGCAGCCCCTCGAGCAGTCGCGGATCATGCTGCGGCGGATCGATCATCCAGACATAGTCGAAGCTGTGGCGCGGGAAATAGCCCAGCGCCTGATCGACGGTCCGCCAGGGCTCGTGACGGCAGCGCACCCTGGTCACGATCTGGCTCGCGTCCTGGATGAAGTTGGCGCCGGGATCGAAACGGATGGTGAGGAGCTGCGCGCCGGGCAGCACCCACTGGTCGTTCGAGAAGGCCTCGCGCCGCACGATCGCCATCGCCGGCAGATGGAGCAGGCGCGACATCGCCCAAGGCTCGACGCAGGGCCGCCCGACGAAGCTCACCAGCCTGGCGCCGCGCGGCACATGATCGAGCGCCGCAAGCGTGGCGTCGAAGGCGCGGTCGTACATGACCATGCTGACCGTGGTCCCGGCGGTGCGCGCGGCGAAGAAGACAAGGCCCGCCGCGCCGAAAGCGGTCACCAGCCGGCGCGAGGCCGTGGGGAAGCGGATCGCGACCAGGGCGATGGCGAAGATGTAGGGTGTGAGGCGCATGTCGGCATAAGCCGAGCCGAAGATCACCCGCGGCAGCATGACGAAGACGAGCAGCAGGAACAGCGCCGAAGCGACGAGGTTGCGCGAATATTCGATTCTTCGGCTCGCCCAGGCGAAGATCAGCACTCCGCTGACCACGCCGAGCGCGAGGATGTCGAAGGTGATCCAGCGATCGCGCAAGGTCATGAACAGCCACATCGCCTTGCCGGTCCAGTTGAACCAGTCGCCGGTCTGGCCGCCAGCGTTGCTCCGCCAGTAGATCATCATCAGGATCGGGAGCGCCATCGACAGGCAGTGCTTGGCGGCATGGAACGAGCCGACGATATAGCCCCGGCCGCGGTCGTGCTGGCGGACGAGCTCGGCCGAGAAAGCGAGCACGCCCAAAGTCCCCCAGCCGAAGGCGTGGACGACCCACAATATGATCGAGATCGGCACGAACAGGATCGCCCGGAGACGAACCTGATGGAGCCGGCCGAGCCGTAGCCAGAGCGCGAAGGCGTTGAGCGCCAGCGCCATCGCCAGCGCGAAATTGACGAAGCCGAACAGGAACGGAAAATTATAGGCGAAAGGGAGGGCGAAGAGGACGGTCGGCGGCACCCGGCCATGGACCTCGAACGCCGCCCAGATCAGGCCGGCGGCGGTGAGCGCGGGGATCATCAGCACGATCAGGCGGACGGCAGGCTCCAGGCCCATCAGCGGCGCCAGCAGCTCGACCAGCAGATCGACGCCGAGATTGCCGATCAGCGCCCATTCGTAATTGTAGAATTGCTGCAGCGCCGGCGACGTGCCGAGATCGAGCTGCACCCGGTAGCGGCCCATATGGCCGGGCAGGTCGACCAAAGGCGCGATGTCCGGCCAGAGCAAGGGCACGGCGCTGGCCACGACCAGGAAGGCGAGGAAGACCGGATGCTCCCAGAACGGCCGGGGCTCGCCGGGGGCCAGGGGCTGGAAATTTAGCTCTTGCACGCCCCTGCTTCGCCCACCGTTCAAACGCGGATGGACTTCCCCAAGTCACAAGGGCTTGCAAGGAGAAAATGCGCCGGGCGCGGGAACAGGCTATTGCCTGTCCCCGTCCCAGAGGGTGCTCACGTCGGCGGCTGGGGACACGCAATAGCATGTCCCCAGCTCTTGAGCCGGGACTATTCCGCGGCCAGATGCCAGGCTGGCGGCTCGTCCTGCGCGCGCAGCCGTTCCCCCTCCTCGTGCATATAATCGCGGGTCATCGGGATCGCGTCGCGCCGCTTCACATATTGGAGCTGCCAGTTGACGAGCCCGCCATGACGGAAGGCCGCTTCCGCGCCGGCGAGATAGAATTCCCACATCCGGTAGAAGCGCTCGTCGTAGAGCGCGGTGATCTCCTCGCGGTGCATCACGGTGCGGCGATACCATTCCTCCAGCGTCAGCGCGTAATGATAGCGCATCGCCTCGACATCGCTGACGATCAGCTCGTTGCGCTCCGCCTCCGCGACCAGCTCGGACAAAGCCGGGATATAGCCGCCCGGGAAGATATATTTGCGGGTCCATTTGTCGGTGACGCCCGGCGGGCCCTGCCGCCCGCAGCAGTGCGAGAACATCACCCCGTCGTCCTTCAGCAGGCGATGGGTGTGCTTGAAGAAGCCGGGATAATGGGGCGTCCCGAGATGCTCGATCAGGCCGACGCTGGTGATCCGGTCGAACTGGCCCTCAACGTCGCGATAGTCCTTCAATTCGAACTTCACCCGGTCGGCGACCCCCAGCTCGGCGGCGCGCTCATTGGAGAATTCGATCTGGTCCGGCGCCAGCGCGACGCCCAGCACATCGACGTCGTAATGGCGGTGCAGATAGAGCGCGAGCCCGCCCCAGCCGCAGCCGATGTCGAGCACTTTCATGCCGGGCTTCAAATACAGCTTCGAGGCGATGTGCGCCTTCTTGTCGAGCTGCGCCTGTTCGAGGCTGTTCGTCGGGTCGCGGTAATAGGCCATCGTGTACTGCCGGTCCTCGTCGAGGAAGAGCTCGTAGAGCCGCCGGGTGAGGTTGTAGGTATGCTTGGCGTTGCGGGAGGAGCGCGCCCGCCAGTTGATCTGGTCGACCTTGCCGACCGCCTTGCTGACCAGCTTGCGGATCGGGCCGCGCGGGGCGAGGTCGCCTTCCTCCTTCGGCGCGTTGGCGCGGATCGTCAGCACCAGATCGCGGACGTCGTGCGGCGGCTCGATCGCGATCCAGCCGTTCATATAGGCCTCGCCGGCGCCGACGCGCGGGTCCTTGGCGATATGCCAGGCCGCCTTGGGGCTGGTCAGCCGGGCGCGGACATGGGCCAGCTCGGGGTCCGGCGTGCCGTAATGATAGATCTTGCCGTCATGGTTGGTGACGGTGAGCTCGCCCCGCTTCATCAAGGAGCGCAGCATCTTGTCCAAAAGCCACATCGCGTCGACATCCCCCTAAGTTCGGCGCAGTCAGCGCATAAGCGGGGTCGAGGTCAAGCATGGATGGTAACATAAGCGTCGCCGACGCGATACGCGCGCGCTACTCCTGCAGGGCGTTTCTGAGCCGGCCGGTTGGGCACGAGACGATCGCGGAGATTCTCGGGATCGCCGCCCGGGCGCCGTCCGGCGGCAACCTCCAGCCCTGGCATGTCGATGTCCTGACCGGTGCGCCGCTGGCGGCGCTGAAGGCGAAGGTCGCGGCCAGCCTCGCCGCCAACCCGAAAGGCGAGGGCACGGAGTTTCCGGTCTATCCGCCCGGCCTTGCCGATCCGTGGCGCGGCCGGCGCTTCGCCTGCGGTGAGCAGCTTTATGAATCGATCGGCATTCCGCGCGAGGACAGGCCGGCGCGCCTGATGCAGTTCGCGCGCAATTTCGATCTGTTCGGTGCGCCCGTCGGCCTGTTCTTCTCGATCCCGCGCCATTTCGGCCCGCCGCAATGGGCCCATCTCGGCATGTTCATCCAGAATGTGATGCTGCTCGCCGCCGAGCGCGGCCTCGCCACCTGCCCGCAGGAGGCCTGGGCGATCGTCCACAAGAGTGTCGGCGAGGCGCTCGGCCTGCCGCCGGAGCGGATGCTGTATTGCGGGATGGCGCTGGGCTACGGGGACGAGGCGCATCCGATCAACCAATGGCGGACAGAGCGCGAATCGCTCGACGCCTTCGCGACCTTCGCCGGCTTTTGAGGGGCAACCTCCCCTCCCTGCTAGGGAGGGGGTTGAGGGGTGGGTGCGCGCGTCTGCGCGCCGTAAGGGACTCTCGGCGGTGAGCGACCCTCAGGGGGCGTCGAGCCCCTTCGGCCGCGACCCACCCCTAGCCCCTCCCTAAAAGGGAGGGGGAGGATTTGCGTTCAGGCGTAGGCGCGCCAGAAGAAGATCAGGGTCGTCACGCCAGTGATCACAAGCGTGATCGCGCGGATCGTATGGGGGGACAGGAGCAACCCCAGCCGCGCGCCGTAATGGCCGCCGAGGACCGCGCCGGCGAGCATCGGCAAAGCGAGCCGCCAGTCGACCATCGCCATCAGGATGAAGATGATCGCCGCGACGGCGTTGGCGACGGCGAGCAGCAGGGTGCGGTGCGCGGCGAGCTGGTGCGGCGCATGGCCGGCGAGCAGGCCCCAGATCGCCATCATCATCAGCCCGACGCCGCCGCCGAAATAGCCGCCATAGATGCCGAGCGCGAACTGGGCCGCGACGAGAGCCGGAGCGCCGATCGTCACCCGTGCGCGCAGCGCCGCCGAAGCACGCTTGCCGGCCAGCATGACGAGGAAGGCGGCGAGCAGCAGCCAGGGGATGACGATGTCGAAGGTGCGGACCGGCGTCGCGACCAGCAGCAGGCTGCCGATCGTCGCCCCGACGAGCGTGATCGAGACCAATGCGCCGACGCTCAGGCCTGCGAGCGGCCCCAGCCCGCGCCGATAGGCCCAGGCGCTGGCGATCGCCCCCGGCTGAAGCGCGACATTGCTGGTCGCATTGGCGATGGTGGACGGCAGGCCGAGCGCGACCAAAGCCGGCATGGAGACGAACGTCCCGCCGCCCGCCAGCGCGTTCATCGCGCCGGCTATGGCGCCGGCGGCGGCGGTCAGGGTGATGCTAGCGACGTCCACGCCGTACGTTTCGCGGAACCCAGACGTATTGTCGAGCGTATTCCCCTGAGGATCAGAAAATCAAAACATCCACGTCATGACGAATATTGACGCGGACGGAATTATCGGTTAGAGCGCCGAATCGAAAGGACCCACCATGGAACAGTCTCGGTCTCGTGAGGCGCTGCTCAGCTTTCTCGATTATCTCGGCGAAAAGGGGTTGATGGCGCCTGCGACCGCCGCCGCCCGAAAGGTGGCTGCGAACAAGGTTCTCGGAATTTTGGACGAGAAAGAGGCTGACGACGTTCTAAGCCTCGACCTTCAGGATGTGATGACGCGCTTCAGCCATCTGCAGGGCAAAGGATTCACTCCCGGCAGCTTGGCAACATACCAAAGCCGCCTCAAATCGGCGTTGGACGATTTCTCGTCATACGTACAAAACCCGTTGGCATTTCGGCCGAAAACCCAAGTGCGCAAGAAGGCCGAGAATGGGCAGAAGCCTCTGAAAAAGCCTCAGCCTCATGCCGCGCGGGTGGCAACAGCCGAACCTGAGACAGCGGTGCGCGCTACGCCAACGAGTTTTGTGGCACCCAACATTTTGCCAATCCAACTTCGGGAGAATCTCACGATTCAAATTCAGGGCCTCCCGTTCGATCTGTCGAAATCGGAGGCCCAAAAACTGGCAAACGTAATTCTCGCGCTAGCATCCTAACGCGAGGATCTGCTTCCCTTCCACAAGGAAGCAGCGCCGGGAAACTGGCAGGGCCGGGTCTGCTGAGACGAGAATTCCAAACTCTCGATCTCAGCAGCCCAACTGCGGTTTACGCGATTTGAGTACTAATTCAACGCCGCCTGCTTCTCCTCCGCGATCCGGTCCAGCTCCGCGCGGCTCTTCTTCTCCGCCGCGCTCTTCAGCTGGCCGCAGGCGGCCATGATGTCGCGGCCGCGGGGGCGGCGGATCGGGGCGCTGATCCCGGCCTCGAAGACGATCTCGGAGAAGCGGCGGACGCGCTCGTCGTCCGAGCATTCGTACGGCGCACCGGGCCACGGGTTGAACGGGATCAGGTTCACCTTGGCCGGCAGCTTGTACTTGCGGATCAGCCGGACCAGCTCGCGCGCATCCGCGTCGCTGTCATTCTTGCCCTTCAGCATGACATATTCAAAGGTGATCCGCCGGGCATTGTTGGCCCCGGGATAGGCGGCGCAGGCGGCGAGCAGCTCCTCGATGCCGAACTTGCGGTTGAGCGGCACGATCTCGTCGCGCACCTCCTTCGTCACCGCGTGCAGCGACACCGCGAGGTTGACCCCGATCTCCTCGCCGGCCCGGGCCATCATCGGCACGACGCCGGAGGTGGAAAGGGTGATCCGGCGGCGGGAGAGGCCGAGGCCGTCGCCGTCCATCACGATCTTCAAGGCGTCGCGGACATTGTCGAAATTATAGAGCGGCTCGCCCATCCCCATCATCACGATGTTGGAGAGCATGCGGCCTTCGGGCTGGCTCGGCCATTCACCGAGCGCATCGCGCGCGAGCATCACCTGGCCGACGATCTCGCCGGCATTGAGGTTGCGCACCAGCCGCATCGTCCCAGTGTAGCAGAAGCGGCAATTGAGGGTGCAGCCGACCTGGGAGGAGACGCAGAGCGTGCCCCGGTCCGCGTCCGGGATGAACACCATCTCGAAATCATGGCCGTCGGGGGTGCGGAGCAGCCATTTGCGGGTGCCGTCGGTCGAGACCTGCTCCAGCACCACCTCGGGCCGGCCGATGGAGAAGCGTTCGGCCAGCCAAGAGCGCTGCGGCTTGGCAATGTCGCTCATCGTTTCGAACGAGGTCGCGCCGCGATTGTAGATCTGGTGCCAGAGCTGCTTGGCGCGCAGCTTCGCCTGCTTTTCGTCCAGTCCCGCCTCGGCCAGCGCCGCGCGAATCTCAGCCTTGGAGAGGCCGACCAGTTCCACGCGCGCTTCGTCGCCCGCCGGAGCGGGGCGCGGCACGGGGACCGGGTCGATCAGACCGGGGATGGGCATCGCCGCTGTCATGAGGCGGCCCATGTAGGGGAGAAAGCGGGCTTTTTCTAGGCCAACCCCATGTCATCATTGCGGGAACCCTGGCTTCGGTCAATCATCCCTCCCCCACTGGGGAGAGGGTAGGGAGAGGGGGTTCGGCGTTCGGGATTGTGCTCTGACTCAGAACCCCCTCACCCCAACCCACTCCCCGGCGGGGAGAGGGGCTTTGTGATCAGGCCGTGCCGGACGCGCCGAGATCGCCACTGCCGAGGCCGATCACGGTTTCGACGCCATCCTCGACGCAGACCACCGATCCTTGCGGCAGCGGCGCGGCGACCGGGGCGCCGCAGCCCTCCCGGTCCGGCGCGCCAGTCAGCATGCCGCGCAACACCCGCGAGGAGATGCCGTGCATGACGATCAGCCGGTCGCCGCGGTCGGCGGCGGTGTCGTCGAGCCAGGCGCGAAGGCGGCGCGCGATATCGTCATACCATTCGCCGCCGGGCGGGCGGCAGGTGAACAGGCCGGCCTTGCGGTCCACGAAGCCGCCATGCGCCTCGGCAATCTCGGCGTAGAAGCGCCCGTTCCATTCGCCCATCGCCATTTCCGAAAGCCGCGCGTCGGTCCGCGTCTGGTGCCAGTCGATGCGGAGATGCTCGGCGGCGATCGCCAGCGTTTGCAGCGCCCGCCCGGTCGGCGAGGCCCAGAGCGTCAGCGCTGGCGCCGGCCCCAGATGCGTCAGCAAGGACTCGCCGATCTCCTCCGCATGGCGGAAGCCGGCACGGGTCAGCGGCGTATGCTCGCTCTCGCCTTGCATCCGGCGCGCGGCGTTGAACACGGTCTCGCCGTGGCGGGCGATGAAGAAGCGGCTCATCGCGGCGGCAGGCAGGCGAGCGCCGCCGCGTCGATCGCGCTCGCCGCGCCGCGCAACTGGTAGGCGTCGCGGAAGCGGGCGCCGTTCGCCGCGCGAGTCTCGACGGTCAGGCTGATCCCGGTCCGCATCGCCCGCATCAACGCCTCGTCGGCGCGGCCGTCCGGCGCCCAGGCGTCGCGGCCGCGGCCGACGAGCTGGAAGCTCGCCCCGTCGATCCGCGCCAGCACCGCCGATCCGTCGCGCTTCGCCCGGCTCAGGCGGACATGGACCTGGCCGCCGGCGCCGCGCGCCGGCCAGTGGCCGATCGAGAAGAAGGGCCGCCAGCCCTCGGCCTGCGGCCCGGCCACCGGCGCGGCGATCGCATAGCAGCGGCCGGGATCGCGGAACGCCGCCCAGGTGCCGAACACGCCCAGCGACTGGCGCTGCGCCGCGGCCGGTGTTGCCAGCGCGATGCCGAGGCAAAGCAGGAGGGCGCGCGGGACGATCATCGCCTTCCCTTTCGCCTTGTGGAGTTGCATTCGTCCACGCCTTTTTCGCCACTATCCACTGGCGAGCTTCGCGCCGGTCGCTATAACCCTTCGCCCAAGCACTTTTCTTGCCGATCAGGGGTGGCGAATGAAGGCGGTTATCGAACGGGCGACGCTGCTGAAGGGGCTCGGCCACGTCCACAATGTCGTCGAGCGGCGCAACACGATCCCGATCCTCTCCAACGTGTCGCTCGAGGCCGGCGAGGATGGCGGCCTTCGGCTGATGGCGACCGACCTCGACCTGCAGATCGTCGAGACGGTCGAGGCGCAGGTGAGCGATCCCGGCGCGACGACGGTTTCCGCCCACACCTTGTTCGACATCGTCCGCAAGCTGCCCGAAGGGAGCCAGGTCGAGCTCGCCGCCGCCGAGGGGCGGCTGACGATCAACGCCGGCCGCTACCGCTCCAGCCTGCCGACTTTGCCGCGCGACGATTTTCCGGTGATCGCCGAGGGCGAGCTGCCCTGCGCGTTCGAGCTGCCGGCGGCGACGCTTCGGCAGATCATCGACAAGACCAAGTTCGCGATCTCGACCGAGGAGACGCGCTATTATCTCAACGGCATCTATTTCCACGTGTCGGACGAGGCGCAGCCGGTGCTGAAGGCCGCGGCCACCGACGGGCACCGGCTCGCCCGGGTGACGGTCGCGCGGCCGGACGGCGCGCAGGGCATGCCGGGCGTGATCATCCCGCGCAAATGCGTCACCGAGCTGCGCAAGCTGCTCGACGAGGTTGACGGCACCGTTGAAGTCTCCCTGAGCGAATCGAAGATCCGCTTCGGCCTCGGCGCCGCGGTGCTCACCTCGAAGCTGATCGACGGCACCTTCCCCGATTACAGCCGGGTGATTCCGACCGGGAACGACAAGCTCCTCAAGATCGATCCGCGCAGCTTCGAGGAAGGCGTCGACCGTGTTTCGACCATCGCCAGCGAGCGCACCCGGGCGGTCAAGATGGCGCTGGAGCGCGACCGGATCACGTTGTCGGTCACCAGCCCGGAGAACGGCACGGCCAGCGAGGAAGTGCCGGCCGATTATGGCGCCGAAGGGTTCGAGATCGGCTTCAACGCCCGCTATCTGCTGGACATCCTCGGCCAGATCGAGGGCGACTCCGTCGAGGTCCACCTGGCCGACGCCGCCGCGCCGACCCTGCTGCGCGAGAACGACAAGGCGGCGGCGCTCTACGTGCTGATGCCGATGCGGGTCTAGCGAAGGGCGAACCCGGCCCTTACATTGACTTGGGAAGCCGCCGCTGATAGGCGCGCGGCCTTTCCGACAGACCGTATTTTGCACTGGAGCTGCCGTATGGCGCGCGTGACCGTCGAAGATTGCGTCGACAAGATTCCGAACCGTTTCGATCTCGTCCTTCTCTCCGCGCAGCGCGCGCGGCAGATTTCGGGCGGGGCGGAGCTCACCATCGATCGCGACCGGGACAAGAATCCGGTCGTGGCGCTGCGCGAGGTCGCCGAGGAGACGGTGCGGCCGCGCGACCTGGAGGAGGCGCTGATCGGCGGCCTGCAGAAGGTCCAGATCGACGACGACGATGTCGCCGACGAGGTCGGCAACCTGGCCCAGTCGGCGGAGGCGCTGCGCCTCACCGCTGCGGCTCCGGCGCGCAACACCAACAACAACGCCGATTACGAGGGCTGATTTCCCTCTCCCCTTGCGGGAGAGGGCAGGGGGAGGGGTCGCGGCTGAAGTGGCTCGATGCCGCTGAAGACGCTTGAGGCTCGCTGACGCTCGCTCCCCTCTCTCCAAACCTCTCTCCCGCAAGGGGAGAGAGGCTTAAGCCCCCTATTTCGGCGCGAGGACCATCAGCATCTGGCGACCTTCCATGCGCGGATGCTGCTCGACCTTGGCGATTTCCGCAACATCAGCCTGAACGCGCTGAAGCAGCTGCATGCCGAGCTGGCCGTGGGCGAGCTCGCGGCCGCGGAAGCGCAGGGTGAGCTTCACCTTGTCGCCCTCGCCGAGGAAGGCGTTCACCTTCTTCATCTTCACGTCATAATCATGATCGTCGATGTTCGGACGCATCTTGATCTCCTTGATCTCCTGCGTCCTCTGCGATTTGCGGGCGAGGTTCGCCTTCTTCTGCGTCTCGTATTTGAACTTGCCGATGTCGAGGAACTTGCAGACCGGCGGATCGGCGTTGGGCGAGACCTCGACCAGATCGAGGCCAAGCTCGGCCGCCTGCTCGATCGCTTCCGCGGTCAAAAGGACGCCGATATTTTCGCCATTTTCATCGATCACGCGCACCTTCGGCGCGGAGATGAATTCGTTGAAGCGAGGGCCGCTGAGCGCGGGAAGGGCGGGACGCCGGTTGAGAGGGGGACGTATGTTCGTTGCTCCGTCAGTTCAGGACAATGCGCCGACCTAGGGGAGAATCGGGGCTATGGAAAGATGGTGGCGGGAGGAGCGCGATCAAGCGCGCATATCCGGCGGCAGGGCCTGGGCGGCGAGGCGGCTGATCACCTCGTCCAGCGGCAGCACCTCCTGGCGCGCGCCTTCGCCCAGCGGACGGAGCGCAATCGTCCGCTCCTCGGCCTCGCGCTTGCCGACGACCAGCAGATAAGGGACGTGCGCCAGGCTGTGCTCGCGCACCTTGTAGTTGATCTTCTCGTTGCGCAGGTCGGCTTCGGCGCGGAGGCCGGCCTTCGCCAGCGCCTCGACGACTTCGCGGGCATAATCGTCGGCGTCGGAGACGATCGTCGCCACCACCGCCTGGACCGGCGCGAGCCAGAGCGGGAAGCGGCCGGCATGATGCTCGATCAAGATGCCGATGAAGCGCTCGAAGGACCCAAGGATCGCGCGGTGAAGCATGATCGGCCGGTGCCGCTGGCCGTCCTCGCCGACATAGGAAGCGTCGAGCAACTCGGGCAGCACGGTATCGGTCTGCAGCGTGCCGACCTGCCAGGTGCGGCCGATCGCGTCGGTCAGGTGGAATTCCAGCTTCGGCGCGTAGAAGGCGCCTTCGCCGGGCAATTCCGCCCAGCCGAACTCGGCCGTGTCGCGCCCCGTCGCAGCGACGGCGTCGCGCAACGACTGCTCGGACCAGTCCCACATCTCGTCCGTGCCGAAGCGATTCTCGGGCCGGAGCGCGAGCTTGATCGCATAATCGGGGAAGCCGAGATCCTTGTAAATGAGATCGAGCAGATCGCAGAACAGCCGCACCTCCTCGACGATCTGGTCCTCGCGGCAGAAGATATGGGCGTCGTCCTGGGTGAACTGGCGGACCCTGAGGATGCCGTGCAGCGCGCCATGCGGCTCGTTCCTGTGGCAGCAGCCGAACTCGGCCAGCCGGATCGGCAGCTCGCGATAGCTCGTGATGCCCTGGCGGAAGATCAGCACATGGGCCGGGCAGTTCATCGGCTTGATCGCCATCAGATCGGCGTCGCCGGAGAGGATCGGCGCATCCTCCTCGGTGGCCGGAATCTCGTCCGGCACGACGAACATATTCTCGCGATATTTGCCCCAGTGGCCGGACTGCTCCCACTGGCGGGCGTCCATGATCTGCGGCGTCTTCACCTCGACATAGCCGGCCGCGTCCAGCCGGCGGCGCATATAGGCCTCCAGCTGGCGCCAGATGATGTAGCCGTTCGGGTGCCAGAAGACGCTGCCATGCGCCTCGGCCTGGAGGTGGAACAGGTCCATTTCCTGGCCGATCTTGCGATGATCGCGCTTGGCGGCCTCCTCGAGCCGGACGAGATGGGCGTCGAGCTGCTTCCTGTTCAGCCAGCCGGTGCCGTAGATGCGGCTCAGCATCGCGTTCTTCTGGTCGCCGCGCCAATAGGCGCCGGAGACGCGGGTCAGCTTGAACGCGTCGGGATCCACCTTGCCGGTCGAGGCGAGGTGCGGGCCGCGGCACAGGTCGAGCCATTCGCCGGTGCGGTACATGGAGATCGTCTCGTCGGCGGGCAACTCCATCACCCATTCGGCCTTGAAGCTTTCGCCCTGCCTCTCGAAAAAGTCGCGCACCTGCTCGCGCGACCACACCTCGCGGACCAGCGGCGTATCGGCGCGGATGATGCGGCGCATCTCCTCCTCGATGAGCGGCAAATCCTCCTCGGTGAACGGGCCGCGGTCCGGGGGCGGGGCGAAGTCGTAATAGAAGCCGTCGTCGGTCGCCGGGCCGAAGGTGATCTGGGTGCCGGGGAAGAGGTTCTGCGCCGCCTCGGCGAGGATATGGGCATAATCGTGCCGGACCAGCTCCAGCGCGTCCGCCTCGTCGCGCGCCGTGATCAGCGCCAGATCGGCATCGCCCTCGAACGGCCGGGCGAGATCGCGCA
>NZ_JBQTIN010000034.1:0-7769 GCF_052388015.1 Sphingosinicella sp. | reverse complement strand
GTGGCGATCATCGCCCGGGCGTCGGCGCCGCTGACCGGCCTGGAGAAGATATAGCCCTGGATCTTGTCGCAGCCGAGCTCGCGCACCAGCCGCAGATGCTCCTCGGTCGCCACGCCCTCGGCCACCGTCTTGAGGCCCAGGCTCCCGGCGAGCGCGACCACGGCGCGGACGATCGCCTGGCTCTCCGGATCCTTGGCGGACATGGCGCGCACGAAGCTCTGGTCGATTTTCAGCGTGTCGAATTCGGCTTTCCTGAGATAGCCCAGCGACGAATAGCCGGTGCCGAAATCGTCCATCGCGAGGCGCACGCCGAGCTGCTGGATCTGGTCGAGGATCTTCTGGGTTTCCTGGGTGAGCTCGAGGAAGATCGTCTCGGTCACTTCGAGCTCGAGCCGCTCCGGCGGCAGGCCCGCCTGGGTGAGGGAGGAGACAAGGGTCACGATGAAGCCCGGGTCGCGCAGCTGGCGCGGGGACACGTTGACCGCGATCGAGATATGCTCCGGCCAGCCGGCGGCCTCCTTGCAGGCGGCGCGCAACACCCACTCGCCGATCCGGCCGAGCAGCCCGGTCTCCTCGGCGATCGGGATGAAGCGGTCGGGCGGCACCTGGCCCAGCTCGGGGTTCTTCCAACGCAGCAGCGCCTCGAAGCTCTGGATCTCCAGCGTGCGCGCGTCGACCAGCGGCTGGAAGGCGAGGCTGAACTCGCCCGCATCGACCGCGCCGTGCAGCGCAAGCTCGATCCGCCGCCGCTCCTCGGCATGGACATGGAGGCTGGTTTCGAAGAAGCGGATGTCGTTGCCGCTGCCCGTCTTGGCGCCATAGAGGGCAAGATCGGCGTTGCGGACCAGCTCCTCGACGCTCTCGCCGTCGCCGGGGCCGATCGCGACGCCGATGCTGGCACCGACGAAGAGCCGCTGGTCGCGATAGAGGAACGGCCCCTGCAGCGCGCTGACCAGGGCGAGGCACAGCTGCTCCACGTCGCCGCGGTCCTTCACGCCCGGCACGACGATCGCGAACTCGTCGCCGCCCAGGCGGCCGGCGGTCATCTCGTCGGAAATCACCGTTTCGAACGAGCGCGCGACCTGCTGCAGCAGGTGATCGCCGGCGACATGGCCGAGGCTGTCGTTGATCGTCTTGAACCGGTCGAGATCGATGAGCAGGACCGCGCATTGCCCGCCCCGCGCCTTGGCCTCGGCCATCGCCGCGCCGAGATTGTCGAGCAGCTCAAGCCGGTTGGGGAGGCCGGTCAGCGCGTCGTGGCGCGCCATATGGGCGATCCGGTCGGCTGACTGACGCGCCTGGGTCACGTCCGATCCAACGCCGTGATAGCCGGTGAACCGGCCCTGTCTGGAAACGGCCGGCCGGGCCGAAAGCTCGATGCATTTGGACGTCTCACCAACCGGGAACGGGATGACCAGCTCGCTCACCGGATCGCGCCGGGCGAGCGCCGCCTCGGCGGCGGCGAGGGCGCGGCGCACGCTCTGGTCGGCCCGCGGCACGGAGCGCAGCAGATCGAGGATCGTCATGCCCTCCAGCTCCGCCACCTCGCGGCCGATGGCGCGGGCGAAGCGCGGCGAGACGCTGGTGAAGCCGAGGCTGGCATTGGTCTGCCACAGCCAGTCGGCGTCCGAGCTTTCATATTCGCGCAGCAGCAGGCTGACCGTGTCGCTGCGCTCCTCGAGCGCGAAATCGAGGCACTTGCGCTGGATGAAGGCGCGGCCGTTCATCACCACCATCATCAGCATCGCGCCGGTGTAGAGCGGGCCAATCGCGGTGATCACCCAGCTGTCCGCGGTCATCAGCATGCGGGTCGCGGCGACGCCCATGATGATCACATAAGCGGCCGCCGCGGCCGGGATCGGCGAGAAGATGAAGGCGGCGCCGGCCATCATCGTCGCGGTGATCACGCAGAGCGCGAGCTGCTGGCCATGATTGGCGAACTCGAAGAAATAGCGCGCCGGAAAGCCCCAGACGACGGCGAAGAAGACGCTGTGATAGGCGGCCTTGTTGATCGTTTGCTTGGGCAGCGAATGGATCGGCCGGCTGGCGAGCTTGGCCTTCGCCCGGGCGAAGAAGTGCATCAGCAGCGCGAGGCTGACCAGCCAGCCGGCGATCTGCATCGGCGGCGCCCGGCCGGCGAGCATGTAGACGACGATGAGCGCGTTGATCGTCTGGCCCCAGCCGGCGATCACCATCGCCCGGCTCATCTCGACCAGTTGGGCGGCGCGCACGCGGCCCCAGCCGTGGCTGCCCGGCGGCACAGCCCGGTTGAACACGACCCGCCAGTCGACCTTGGGCAAGCTCTGTTCGGTCATGGCGCCTTTCGAAACGCGCCATAATGGATGAAGCGTTAGGGAAGGGTTAGCTTAACCTGGATGGACACCGGGGTCAGGCGGGGCGGGCGCGTGGCGGGGACATGCTATTGCGTGTCCCCGCCTCGAAGCGGCGGCGAATGGTCCCAATGTTCGCACTGGCCATGGGCATGGCGAAAGGGCATTTCGCCGGCGTGAGGCCGGGGCGTGCGGCATGGGCGCGAAAGGGGGGCGACGGACGGGGCGAAAGCATGTCCTGAGCCTGTCGAAGGGAGCCGGTGGAAAGCCGCCGAAGCGACTCGCCGGCCGGCATCATGAATGATCGGGGGCGTATAGGAAAATGCGCCGGATTACGGTGGATTACGGTGTGGATTACGGGGGGATTACGGGGGGATTACGGTGACAGTTTACTTAACCCCCAAACTGTTGCCGTCGGCGGGGACACGCAATAGCATGTCCCCGCTTCGAAGTCCGCTGCAACTGCTCCGGTTGCCTTGAGAACGCGTCATGGCCCGTCTCGCCCGCCTCGTCATCCCCGGCCTGCCGCATCATGTCACGCAGCGCGGCAACGGACGGCAGCGGACCTTCTTTGAAGAGGCCGATTACGCGCTCTATCTCGATCTCTTCGCCCACGCCGCCGAACGGGCGCATTGCGAGGTCTGGGCCTATTGCCTGATGCCAACCATGTCCATGCGATCGTCGTGCCGAGCGATCCCGACGGGCTAAGGCGGACGTTCGGCGACTTGCACCGGCGCTACACCGGCTATGTCAACGCCCGGGCGCGGCGGACCGGACATCTCTGGCAGGGCCGGTTCGGATCGGCGGCGATGGATGACGAGCATCTCGTCAACGCGCTGCGTTATGTGAGCTTCAATCCGGTGCGGGCAAAGCTGGTAGAGCGCTGCGCCGACTGGCGCTGGTCGAGCGTGGCGGCGCATCTCACCGGCAAGGACGATCCCTCGTCAGGGTTAAGCCGGCGCTCGACAGGGTCGGGGACTTCGCCGCCTTCCTGGCCGAGGCGTTCGACGAGGCTGAGGCCTATGCGGCGCTAAGGAAGGCCGAGACGATCGGGCGGCCGGTGGGGTCGGCGGAGTGGCTGGCGGGGCTGGAGGCATTGACCGGGCGGACGCTGGCGCCGGGGAAAAGGGGGCCGAGGCGGGGTGTGTGGGCGGGGACACGCAGATAGCGTGTCCCCCGCGGTGTTGACGCGACGCGTGCTTGGGCGGGGACATGCAATAGCCTGTCCCCGGATCGGGCGCTCACGCCGCGATAGCGTAGGTCTGAATTTCGCCGGTCAGATAGAGGTTGCGCGCTTTCGCGCGGCTGAGCTTGCCGGAGCTGGTGCGGGGGAGCGAGCGGGGCGGGACGAGCTCGACGACGCAGTTGATGCCGGTGATCGCGCGCACCCGGTCGCGGATCTCGTCGCGCAGGCGACCGCGCTCGGCATCGTCCGACGTGCGGCACTGGACCAGCACCGCCGGCGTCTCCTCGCCGCCCGGGGTGGTGATCGCGAAGGCGGCGATGTCGCCCGACTTGAAGCCCGGCAATTGCTCCACCGCCCATTCGATGTCCTGCGGCCAGTGGTTCTTGCCGTTGATGATGATCATGTCCTTGGCGCGGCCGACGATGTAGAGATAGCCGCCCGACATGTAGCCCATGTCGCCGGTGTCCAGCCAATGATCGGCGTCGAGGCAGGCGGCGGTCGCCTCCTCGTCGCGGAAATAGCCGACCATCACCGAGCTGCCGCGGCAGAAGATGCGGCCGATCTCCTTTTCGCCGAGCAGCGCGTCGTCGTCGCCGCGGATCGCGACCTCCATGCCGCGCACCGGCCTGCCGCAATTGACCACCGCGCGATAACGCTGCGGCCGGTCGCGCTCGCCCGCGTCGCCGCCGGCGAGCAGGGTCTCCTCGACCATCTCGACGACGATGCCCTCGCCAGGCGGCATGACCGTGACCGCCAGGGTCGCCTCGGCGAGGCCGTAGCTGGGGAGGAAGGCGCCGGGGTTGAAGCCGGCTTCGGCGAAGGTGTCGACGAACATCTGCATGACGTCGGGGCGGATCATGTCGGCGCCGTTGCCGGCCACCCGCCAGCGCGACAGATCGAACCGCTCGGCGACGTTCATCTGGCTCGAGACGCGCCGGGCGCAGATCTCGTAGCCGAAGGTCGGCGAATAGCTCATCGAATGGCCGGTGTTGCGGGTGACGAGATCGAGCCAGGCGAGCGGCCGGCGGGCGAAATCCTCGGTCTTCAGATAGTCGGCCGACATTTGGTTGGCGACGATCGAGAGCATGCAGCCGACCAGGCCCATGTCGTGGTAGAACGGAAGCCAGGAGACGCCGCGGTCGCCCTGGCCGATATGCATGGAATCGGCATGGGCGGCGAGGTTCGCCATCAGCGCCCGGTGGGTGATGACGACGCCGTGCGGGAAGCGGGTCGAGCCGCTCGAATATTGGAGATAGGCGATGTCGTCCGCCGCCAGCCGCGGCAGCGAGGCCTCTGGCGCCGGTTCCGCCACGAAGCCCTGCCAGTCGCGCGCCTCGACGCCCAATTGCTCGGCCGCCGTCGCCGCCATCTGGAGCTCGGCCGGGTAGAAGAGAACGCGGGGATCGGCGCTCTCCAGCTGCACCTTGAGCTGGTCGATATAGGATTGCGCGCCCCCGAAGCTGGTCGGCAACGGCAGCGGCACCGGCCAGGCGCCGGCATAGAGGGCGCCGAAGAAGAGGGCGACGAAATCGGGGCCGGTCTCGGCGATCAAAGCGATCCGGTCGCCCGGGGCGACGCCACGGCCGATCAGCCGGCGGGCATGGCCCTGCGCGTCGGCGCGCAGCTCGGCGAAGGGATAGACGCGGACCAGCTCGGCGCGGTGATTGTGGAAGTTCATCCCCTTGAGCCCGCGCGCGGCATAATCGAGCGCCTCCGTCATCGTCGCGAAATCGGCGCGGCGGCGCGGGAGATCGTCGTCGGTCGGCGTGGGCCGGAGGGCGGCGAGGGGCGCTTCGGGGCGCTCGATCGTCTGGCCGTCGGACTGGGACACTCGGGCTGAACCTCTTTTAAGGGGCGCCAAAGGCGCGCGCTTTCAGCTTCGCCTCCAAGCGGGGCAGCACGTTCATATTCCGGCTCCACTGTGGCACAAACATGGCGATGGGGCGAGGAGAGAGACGCAAGGCGCCGCCGCTGGAGGAAGGGTCGCTGGAGCGGCTCGCCTTGCGCTATGCCGAGCGCTACGCGACCAGCCGGGCGAAGCTGGCGCGCTATCTGCTGCGCAAGACTCGGGAGCGGGGGTGGGACGGCGCGGCGGACGCGCCTCCGATCGAGGCGATCGTCGCGCGCATGGCGGGCCTCGGCTATGTCGACGATCGCGCCTTCGCCGCTGCGCGCGCCGCGACGCTGACCCGTCGTGGGCTGGGCGCGCGGCGGATCGCGGCGGACCTGCACGCGGCCGGAATCGGTGCGGACGACTCGGTCGCGCCGCGCGCCGCCGCGGAGGCCGAGGCGCTGGCGGCGGCGCTCCATTATGCCCGGAAACGCAAGATCGGCCCCTTCGCCCCCGCGGCGCCCGACCGCGCGGGCCGGGAAAAAGCGCTGGCGGCCTTGCTCCGCGCCGGCCATCCGCTTGATCTGGCGCGCAAAATCGCCGCCGCAGCCCCGGGCGAGGAGATCGACCCGGTCGATACATGAACGCAACGGTTCACAAGCTTCAAATCCATGTTAAGCTGCCGCCTTAAGGGCGCAGTGGGAAAGTGCGCGTCATGTCGCGTCAGGAAATGGTTCCCGAGCACAGGCCGCCGCCCGGTGAGGACGGCGTGGGGGCGGACGAAACCCTGGTCCGCCATGTCGGCACGGTCAAATGGTTCGACGCCACCCGCGGTTTCGGCTTCATCGTCTCCGACGAGGTGGATGGCGACATATTGATCCACTTCAGCGTGCTGAGGGAGCATGACCGGCGCAGCCTGCCCGAGGGCGCGGTCGTCGAATGCCTTGTCGTCGAGCAGGAGCGGGGGCTGCAGGCGCGCAAGGTGCTCGCCATCGACCTCAGCCAGGCGGTGCAGCCCGAGGCGGGGCGGTCGCAGGCGGCGGGGGACCGGATCGATCCGGCCTCGCTGGCCGACGAAGCCGGGCCCTATGAGCCGGTGCGGGTGAAGTGGTTCAACCGGCTGCGCGGCTACGGCTTCGTGGTCCGCGAGGAGAATGAAGACGAGGATATCTTCGTCCACATGGAGACGGTGCGCCGGGGCGGGCTGAGCGACCTGGCGCCGGACCAGCCGCTCCGGGCGCGGATCGCGGTCGGCCGCAAGGGGCCGCTGGCGGTCGAGGTCGAGCCGATCTGAATCCTTTGCGGCCGCGATTGCGGCCGCTATTTCCGAGCCGCCGAATGCTGCGCATCCGGCTCGAAATCGCTCTTAGCCGTGCAGGATGCGCGCCGCGGCGTGCACGGTGAGGCCGAGCAGGCAGAGCGAGGCGGCGATGAAGGCGAGGAAGCGCCATTTCACGACGTTGACCGTCGCCTGGATGAGGCTGTGCAGGATGCGGAAGGCGACATAGGCCCAGGCGAGCCAGACGTTGATCCAGATGTTGCCGCCGCCGAGAAGCGCGAGCGATAGCGCGATCGCGTAGAAGAGCGTCGGCTGCTCCAGCAGATGATTGTAATTGTGCGCCTTCCACTGGACATGGTCCTCGACCACACCGTCCAGCGACCCAGTCTTGCTGCCGACGCGGCCCTTCATCGAGAGGCCCGCGCGCCGCATCGCCGGAAAGCGCACCGCATAGAGCCAGATCTGCATGAGCAAAGTCCAGGCGACGAGCGCGACGACCGGCGCGATGATGGCGGCGTTCATGGCGACGATTCCCCCTCCCGCTTGCGGGAGGGGGTTAGGGGGTGGGGCCGATCGGGGCAAGCGACCGGTGCATTGCCCTTGATCCCCTCCCGCAAGCGGGAGGGGAGAATCAGTCGAACATCTTGCCGAAGGCGCGCTTCGCGCGGGTCTTCCAATGGCCGCGATGATAGGCATCCGAGGCCAGCAGCGGCAGCACCGAGGTCGCCTCGGCATAGACCATCTGCTCGAGCGCGGTGCTGACCTTGCCCCAGCTCGCCGCCTCCTGGAGGGTCGACGACGAGCAGGCGCCGTCGCGGACGTCGGCGACGGTGATCTGGACCGCATATTTGTGCACCTCGACATCGTCATGGCCGAGGATCTCGGCGCAGACGACGGTGTCCTGGGCGAAATTCTTCGGCACGCCGCCGCCGATCATCAAGAGGCCGGTGGTGCCGGCGCGGATCTTGATGTCGGTCAGCTCGCGGAAATCGGCGATGGCGTCGAGCACCATGTGCGGCCGGCCCGCCTTCATCGCGTCGACCTGATGCTTGACCAGGCCGAAGCCGGCCGAGCTGTCGACGAAGGCCGGGCAGAAGATCGGCACGTCATGCTCATAGGCCAGCTTGACGAGGCTGTGCGCCT
>NZ_JBQTIN010000033.1:0-54085 GCF_052388015.1 Sphingosinicella sp. | reverse complement strand
TCGATCCGGGGGCCAATTTCATCCAGGACGCGAGCCAGATCGTCACCGAGGTGCGCTGCCGCTACGAGCCGTGGCGGACAATCGATCAGGCGCTGGCGCATTTCCCGCGCCAGAGCTTCGACTATGTGTGGCTGATCGATCCGCCGCGCCACAATCCGGACCTGCTGCGCGGCCTAGAGCCCATCTGGCGCGAGGGCACCAGCGTCCTCTATAGGGTCGCCGATCGCAACCCGGTCATGCCCTCGCCCCTTGCCTTTCCGAGACGTTGATGTCCCCATTGCCGCTTTCCATCGTTGTCCCCTGCTACAATGAGGAAGCGTGCCTGCGCGAGCTGCACGTACGCCTGACCCGCGCCGCCGCCGCCGCGGTTGGCGCCGGCTATGAGATCGTGCTGGTCAACGACGGCTCGCGCGACCGGACCTGGGAGATCATGCGCGAGCTCGCCACCGGCGAACCCCGCCTCGTGGCGGTCAACCTGTCGCGCAATCACGGCCACCAGCTCGCGCTCACCGCCGGGCTCGACCTGTGCGTCGGCCAGCGTATCCTGATCATTGACGCCGACCTCCAGGACCCGCCGGAGCTGCTCTCCGACATGATGGCGGAAATGGACAAGCAACAGGCGGATGTCGTTTATGCGGTGCGCCGCGCCCGGGCCGGAGAAACGGCGTTCAAGAAAGGGTCCGCCAAGCTCTTTTACCGTACCCTTTCGCGACTCGCCGACATCGACATTCCGCGCGACACCGGCGACTTCCGGCTGATGAGCCGCCGCGCGCTTGACGCGTTGCTGAGCCTGCCGGAGCAGGCGCGGTTCATTCGTGGCTTGGTCGCCTGGATCGGCTTCAGGCAGGCGCCTTTCCCTTACGATCGCGCGCCGCGCCATGCCGGCGAGACCGGCTATCCGCTCGGCAAGATGATCCGCTTCGCACTCGACGCGGTGACCGGCTTTTCGACCGCGCCGTTGCGCTTCGCGAGCCATGTCGGTCTGGGCCTCGTCGGCGCGACGTTGGTCCTGGTGATCTACATCGTCTACGCCTTCCTCACCGGCCAGGCGATCCAGGGCTGGACGTCGCTGATGCTCGTCGTCGTCGTGCTCGGCACGGTGCAGATGTTCGTGCTCGGCATGATCGGTGAATATCTCGGCCGTCTGTATATCGAGGCGAAGCGGCGGCCGCTCTACATTGTCCAGGAAATCGCCGGGCGGGTCGGCGGCGAGCCCGTGCTCGGCCATGTTGCGACGCCTCAGGGCGCGGACGCGATCGCGACCAGTGAGACACCGGGCGGAAGGGGCAGCCTGCCCAGCGCGTAGCGCTCCAGCCGAAATATCCATTCGAACGTCTTGTTGACCGGTGCCAGCGGCAATTTGTCGCCGCTGGCCTCGTGACCCGTCATGCGCCCAGCCAACCGCGCCGTTGCCGCTAGCGGGAAGAGCAGGCTGTTGAACCAACTCATCATCTCCAGCTTCAGCCCCGCCTCATCGACAAGCGCGCGCAGCGTCGATTTTGTGTAGCGCCGCTTGTGATGGTTCACGACGTCGTGCGCGCTCCACATCCAAGGAAAGGCGGGAACGGTGATCAGCATCTTCGCGCCCGGCTTCAGCTTGCCCGCCAGCGCCCGCATGCCCGCGACATCCTCGTCGATATGCTCGATCACGTCGAGGATCGCGATCATGTCGTAGGCACGGTTCGGAACGCCCGGCAGGGCGGGCAACGGCGCGTCCATGATCGGCTGCCCCAGGCGCATGCTGGCCAACTGCCGCGCCGCCGGATCGACCTCGATCCCCTCGACCCGTCCGAAGCGATTCAGCATCTCCAGATTGTGGCCGGTGCCGCAGCCGACCTCGAGGATGCGCGCGTCTTTGGGCGGCGCGATCCGCCGGGCAATGAGATCGGAAAGAATCTCGCGCCGCGCCCGGTACCACCAATGGACCTGGTCGAGCTCCGCCATCCGGTCGTAGACGACCCGCTCCATCAGGACGCCTTCTCAAGGACTGCGCCGGCCCACTCCCCCCCCCGGCCTCCCAACGCATACCCGGGCGTGGGGTGGCCGGGTGGGGGTGTGGGCCGGAGCCGCACGAGCGCGAGCGAGATCATCAGCCGAACACCCAATAGCGGTTGAGGACGAAGGTCACGAGCGGCGTCACCAGCACCGCCGGAATGAGCGGCCACCATGTCGGACCGTGAAAGAGCGGGCCTGTGAGAACCCAGGTGAAAACCACATTGAGCACCATCCCGACCGACTGGACGGAGAGAAACCTGGCCTGCGTCCGCCCCCCTTCGCTGCCCTTGCCGTGGCCCCGAAAGCTCCAGTTGCTGTGCAGCACATAGCCGATGGCGACGGCGATGGAAAAAGCGATGACGACGGCCAGAACCGGATGCACGACATAAGTCGCCAGCGGCCAATAGATGGCGGCGTAGAGGATGGTCGAGAAACCGCCGACCAGCCCGAACCGAACCAATTGCCCGAACAGCGTCTTCAGCGCGCCCTCTTTGTGCATGAGCCGCGCGCGGCCTCCTGTTGTCCTTTGCTCGCGACCGACTAATGACCGGCGTTCGGCTTGGGAAGGGGCATGCGGGGATGACGCTGGGGGATTGGGCGGAGAAGCACTGGCGCTGGCTCGTCCTCGTCTTCTGGCTCGCCGTCTGCGCCTACATGCTGTGGGAGCGCTGGGACGCGATCCGCCTGTTCGCGCTCGGCGACACCGACGACAATATGCGGATGATGCAGGTCCGCGACCTGATCGCAGGGCAAGGCTGGTTCGACCTCAGGCAATACCGGCTGAGCCCGCCGGGCGGCGCGGACATGCATTGGTCGCGGCTCGTCGACCTGCCGATCGCCGCCATCTACCTGATTCTCGGGCCGCTGATCGGCGGCCGCGACGCCGAGCAGGCGGCCGTCGCGATCGCGCCGATGCTGCCGATGCTGGTCGTAATGTTCGCGACCGCGGTGATCGTGCGGCGGCTGATCGGCGGCGGCGCCTTCGCTATCGCGATCGCCTTGGTCGTCTGCGGCGGCTCGGCGCGCGGCATGTGGGCGCCCTTGCGGATCGACCATCATGGCTGGCAGCTCGCCATGCTGGCGGTGACGGTGATGGCGCTCACCGATACGAGGCGCGCGCGCGGCGGCGCGATCGCCGGCGCGGCGACCGCCGTCTCGCTCGCGATCGGGCTGGAGATGCTGCTTTATCTCGCCGTCGCCGGCGTGACGATCGGCTTGCGCTGGATCCGCGACCGCGAGGAAGCGAAACGGCTGTTCGCCTATGGCGTGTCGCTGGCCGGCGGCTGCGCGCTCGGCTTCGCCGCCTTCGCCTCCTACGCCAACCGCATGCCGGTTTGCGACGCGCTCTCGCCGGTCTGGCTGTCGGCGATGCTCGCCGCCGGCGCCGCGGCGGTGCTGCTCGCGATGGCGAGCCCGCGGCACTGGGCGTGGCGGCTCGGTCTCGCGGCGCTCGCCGGCGGTCTCATCGCCGGCGCCTTCATCCTTGTCTGGCCCGACTGCCTCGGCCGTCTCGAACGGGTGCCGCCAGAGCTCGACCGGCTGTGGCTCAGCAAGGTGCGCGAGGCGATGCCGGTCTATGGTCACGGCTTCGACACCACGATCCAGATCGTGACCCTGCCGATCGCCGGCCTGATCGGCTACGCTTTGATGCTTTGGGTCGACCGCAAGGACACGAAGCGGCTGATCGGCTGGGCCTCGGTCGCCGCGCCGGCCTTGCTCGCCGCCGCCTTGCTGCTCTGGCAGACCCGGGCCGGGCCGGCGGCGCAGATGCTGTCCGCGCCCGGCGCGACCGCGCTCGCCTGGGCGGCGATCCTCTGGCTGATGAGCCTGCGCTACATGATCGTGCGGGTCGGCGGCGTGGTCCTTGCCTTCCTCACCGTCTCAGGGCTGGCGAGCGGCTACCTTTCAATGCTCTGGCCGGAAGAGCCGCCCAGCGCCTATCGACAGTCGGTCAACGTCGCCAACTGGCGCTGCTCGACGATGCACGACCTGAGGCCAGTGGCGCTGCAGCCGCAAGGCAATATCCTCACCTTCGTCGATCTCGGCCCGCGGCTGATCACGGTGACACCGCAGAATGCGGTCATCGGCCCCTATCACCGCAATTCACGGCAGATCCTCGACGTGATGCGCGCCTGGCGCGGCAATGTCGCCAATGCCCGCGCGACGGTCGACCGCTACCGGATCGACTATGTTCTGATCTGCCCGAACATGTCCGAGGCGACGATCTACCGCTCCGAGGCGCCGCAGGGCTTCTACGCCCAGATCGCCAGTGATCAGGTGCCGAGCTGGCTGCAACGGGTGCAGCTGCCGGCGGATTCGCCGTTCCGGATGTGGCGGGTGATCCGTCAGCCCGCGTCCCAACCTCCGCAGCAGCCGCGCGCTAGCTGAAGCTGCGCTCGATCCCGTCGATCACGAACTGGGTGGCGAGCGCGGCGAGGATGACGCCGAGCAGCCGCGTGATCATCGCCTCCATCTTATGGCCGAGCAGCCGCATCAACGGCCCGGCGGCGAGCAAAGCGACCAGCGTCAGCACCAGCACCGCGAGCAGCGCGCCGAGCACAACCGCCGTCGCGGCAAGGCCGTCGGCGCGGGCGGTGAGCAGCATCGCCGAGGCGATCGAGCCCGGGCCGGCGATCATCGGGATCGCCATCGGGAACACCGACACGTCGTCCACCTCGCTCGCCGCCACTTCCTCGGCCCGGTTCTCGCGCCGCTCGGTGCGCTTCTCGAACACCATGTCGATCGCGATCAGGAACAGCATGATACCGCCGGCGATGCGGAAGGCCGAGAGCGAGACGCCGAGCGCGCCGAGCAGATCCTCGCCGAGCAAAGCGAAGAAGAGCAGGATGCCGGCCGCGATCAGCACGGAGCGGATCGCCATCGAGCGGCGCTGGGCCGCGCTCGCCTCTCGGGTGAGGCCGGCGAAGATCGGCGCGCAGCCGGGCGGATCGATCACCACCAGAAAGGTGACGAAGGCGGAGATGAAGAGCGCGCTCATAGCCTCTCCGGCGGCGGCAGGCCGGCGCGGCGATGCGCGGCGACCAGGGTGTTGCGGAGCAGAACGGCGATCGTCATCGGCCCGACGCCGCCCGGCACCGGCGTGATCGCGCCGGCGACTTCGCTCGCGCTGACATAGTCCACGTCGCCGACCAGCCGCGTGCCGCCGTCGGCCTTCGGGAGACGGTTGATGCCGACGTCGATCACCGTCGCCCCGGGCTTCAGCCAGTCGCCCTTCACCATCTCCGGCCGCCCGACCGCCGCGACGACGATGTCTGCGCGGCGCGTCACGGCAGGCAGGTCGCGGGTGCGGCTATGGGCGATGGTGACGGTGCAATTCTCGCGCAGCAGCAGCTGCGCCATCGGCTTGCCGACGATGTTCGAGCGGCCGATCACCACCGCCTCCAGGCCCGTGAGGTCGCCGAGCCGGTCTTTCAGCAGCATCAGGCAGCCGAGCGGCGTGCAGGGAACCATCGCCGCGCCGCCGACCGCCAGCCGGCCGGCATTTTCGGTCGTGAAGCCGTCGACATCTTTGGCCGGATCGATCGCGGCGATCACCGCCGCCTCGTCGATCCGGCCGGGCAGCGGCAGCTGGACGAGGATGCCGTCCACCGTCTCGTCCGCATCGAGCGACTGGACGAGGTCGATCAGCTCGGCCTGGCGCGTCGAATCCGGCAGGCGGTGCTCGAAGCTCGCCATTCCCGCTTCCAGCGTCGCCTTGCCCTTGGCGCGGACATAGACCTGGCTCGCCGGATCATCGCCGACCAGCACGACGGCGAGGCCCGGCTTGCGGCCCGTCGCCGGTTCGAAAGCCCTGACGCCCGCCGCAACGCGCTCGCGCAAGCCAGCCGCGAATGCCTTGCCGTCGATCCGCGCCGCGCTCATCGGCCCGCCTATTGCGCGATCGAGAGGATCGCGGCCGGCAACAGATAATTCTTCACTATGATGATCAGCAGCAGCACGATCATCGGCGAGAAATCGAGGCCGCCGAAATCGGGCAGAATCTTGCGGAACGGCCGGTAGAGGGGCTCCGTCATCCGGTCGAGCGCGCGCAGGAACGAGCGCATGAAATCGTTGTGCAGGTTGATCACGTTGAACGCGACCAGCCAGGACAGGATCGCCTGAATGATGATGACATACATCGCGACCGTGAGCAGCAGGTCCGCGATGCCGAACAGGGCTATGACGAAGTTCAAGCTTGGTTCCCTCCGGGCGAGGCCCCGCCTCTAGCGGCGCGGCTTCAACCGAGCAACGGGGAGCCGATCAGGGCGCGAAGCGGGGCGGCTCGGCTTCGGCGAGGATGATCGAGAACCATTGCTTCTCGTCCGTCCACTCCTCGATCACGCCCCAGCCGGCGGCGCGCAGCATCAGCCGGCTGTCGCGATGGCCATATTTGTGGCTGTTCTCGGTGTGGATCGTCTCGCCTGCGCCGAATGAAAAGCGCTGGCCGGACACGGTGAAGGCGACGTCGCGCACCGCTTCCAGATGCATCTCGATCCGGCTCATTTCGTCGTTCCAGATCGCGCGGTGGCGGAAGGCTTCTACGGGGATGTCGCCGTCGAGCTCCGTGTTGATGCGGTGGAGGAGGTTGAGATTGAACGCGGCGGTGACGCCGGCCGCGTCGTCATAGGCGGCGAGCAGCACCTCGACCGACTTGATCCGGTCCATGCCGATCAGCAGCCGCGATCCTTCGCCCAGTGTCTCCTTCATCGCCCGCAGCAGATCGACGGCGGTGCGCGCGACCAGATTGCCGATCGTCGAGCCCGGGAAGAAGCCGAGGCGTGGGAGGCCGGCGATCGCCTCCGGCAAGGCAAGGCTGCCCGTGAAATCGGCCTCGACCGGATGGATCGGCAGGGCCGGGAACTCGGCCTGGAGCGCGGCGGCGGATTCGCGCAGGAAATCGCCGCTGATGTCGATCGGCACATAGGCGGCCGGCGCGACGGCGCGGAGCAGGATCGGGGTCTTGGCCGAGGAGCCCGAGCCGAACTCGATGATCGCCGCGTTCCGCGCCGACAGCGCCGCGATCTCGCCGCTGTGCCGCTCGAGCAGCGCCGTTTCCGTTCGGGTCGGATAATATTCGGGGAGACGGGTGATCGCCTCGAACAATTTCGAGCCGCGATGATCGTAGAACCAGCGCGCCGGCACTGCCGGGATCGGCGCGGCGAGGCCGGCGAGCACGTCGGCGCGGAAGGCCGGATCGGCGCGGACGGTCGTCACCGCGTCCATCACAAATCCTTCGCCAGCCTGAGGCCGGAGAACATCCAGCGCTGATGAGGATAGAAGAAGTTGCGGTAGCTCGCCCGCACATGGCCGCGCGGGGTCGCGCAGCAGCCGCCCCGAAGCACCATCTGCGAGCACATGAACTTGCCATTATATTCGCCGACCGCGCCCGCCGCCGGCCGGAAGCCGGGATAGGGAAGATAGGCCGAGCCGGTCCATTCCCAGACGTCGCCGAACATCTGGCGAAGGCCACAGCCTTCCGAGGACAACGGCCGCACCGGGCCGGCGGCGTCGAGCTGATTGCCCGAATCCGGGTCGAAGCGCTCGGCCGCGACCTCCCATTCCGCCTCGGTCGGCAGGCGAGCCCCGGCCCAGCGGGCATAAGCGTCCGCTTCGTAATAGGAAATGTGGCAAACCGGCGCGCCAGGATCGACCGGCCGCGTCCCGTCGAGGCCGAAGCGGGCCCAGCCATCCCCGCTCCGCGACCAGTAAAGCGGCGCCTCGACATCCTCCGCCCGCACCCAGGCCCAGCCGTCGGCGAGCCAGAGCAGGGGATCGCGATAGCCGCCAGCATGGATGAAGCCGATCCATTCCGCATTGGTCACCGGCCGATCGGCCAAGGCGTGCGGATGGAGCAGAGCCCGATGGCGCGGCCCTTCGTTGTCGAAGGCGAAGCCCGGCCCGGCCTGCCCGATTTCGGCTATCCCTTCCCGTCCCTCGATCCAGCGGATCGGCGGCGGCAAGGCGGCGGGTGGCGCGGGCACGGCGTCCCACAAGGCGGGGCGCGAAGGCTCGGCGGCGAGCGCGGCTGTGAGGTCCATCAGCATCAATTCCTGATGCTGCTGTTCATGGTTGAGGCCGAGCTCGATCAGCTCGGCCGGCAAATCATCAATGGCATCAATCAGGGCGGCGTCGACGACGGCGCGCCAATCGCGCACTTCGTCGAGTGTTGGACTGGCGATCAGTCCGCGCTCGGCGCGCGGGTGCCGGTCGCCCTCGCCTTCATAATAAGAGTTGAAGAGGAAGGCGTGGCGTTCGTCATGGAGGCGATAGCCCGGCACATGGTCGCGCAGCAGGAAGGTCTCGAAGAACCAGGTTGTATGCGCCAAATGCCATTTGGCCGGCGAGGCGTCCGGCATCGGCTGAAGGCAGGATTCGGCCTCCGAAAGCGGCGCGGCGATCGCCGCACTGAGGCTTCGGACCGCCCGAAGGCGGTCCGCGAGACCTGGTTCAGTCCCTGCCTTGGCCTGCGTCGCCATCAAGCGCCTCCCGCTGCGCCGCTATAGCAGGGTTCCGGCACAAAAGAAGAACAAATCTCAGCGCGTCGCGCCGGGCTGCCAGAGAATATCCCCCTCATCACGCGCCAGCCAACGCGCGAGCACGAACAAATGGTCCGAGAGGCGATTGAGATAGGTGAGCGCGTCCGGGCGAAACGCATCCGCCCCAGCGACCGCGGAGCGCTCGGCGCGGCGCGTCACGGCCCGCGCGCGGTGCAATTCCGCCGAGCCGCCTTCGCCGCCGGGGAGAATGAAGCTTCGGAGCGGCTCCAGATCCTCGTTCATCCGGTCGATCTCGCGCTCCAGCCGCGCGATCTGATCGGGCAGGATGCGGAGCGCGCCGTCTATCCCCTCGGGCGTGGCGAGATCGGCGCCGAGATCGAACAATTCGTTCTGGATGCGCGACAGCATGGCTTTCGCCTGCTCGTCGCCGATCGCGAGCAATGCGACGCCGATCGCGCAATTGGCCTCGTCGACATCGCCGATCGCGGCCATGCGCGGATCGGCCTTGGAGACGCGCGAGCCGTCGACCAGGCCGGTCTGGCCGGCATCGCCGGTGCGGGTGTAGATCCTGTTGAGTTTGACCAAGGCTAGCGGCCGCTGGCGACCAGCAGCAGCAGGACGGCGATGAAGATCGCGATCGCCTGAAAGAGCACCCGCTTGCGCATCAGCTCCTGCGAGCGCTGCCCGGTAATGTCCTTGCCGCCGGCCATGGTGACGACGCCGCGGATCAATACGAACAGGGTCGCCAGGGCGGCGAGGACGAGCAGGATGACGAGAACGATGCGCATGGCGCCCCTCTAATCCCGTCCGAGCGAATAGCCAAAGGGCAAACGCCCGGCGCGCAGGCCTTCGACCAGTTCCGCCGGGTCCATGCCCTGATCGCGCAGATCGGCAATGGTCGGCGCGCCGTGCCTTTTGGCGAGCCGGCCGCCTTCTGCATCGGCAAGCAGCACATGGTGGTGATAGGCTGGCGTCGGCAGATCGAGCAAAGCCTGGAGCAGCCGGTGGACATCGGTGCAGGCGTAAAGATCGCGCCCGCGCACCACGTCGGTGACGCCCTGCGCCGCATCGTCCACCGTCACCGCGAGATGGTAGCTCGCCGGCGCGTCCTTGCGGGCGAGGACCACGTCGCCGAACCTTTCCGGCTCCGCCTGCGCCTCGGTATGGTCATCCATCCAGTAGAGCGGCCCGGCGCGGGCCATCGCCTTCGCCACGTCGAGCCGCCAGGCATGCGGCCGATCGAGATCGGGCTCGGCCAGGCCGCGACAGGTGCCCGGGTAGACCTGCCTTTCAGGGCCGTGCGGGGCGCTGGTGCTCGCGGCGATGTCGGCGCGCGTACAACAGCAGGGATAGATCAGATTCTGGCGCTTCAGAGTTTCCAGCGCCGCGGCATAGAGATCGAGCCGCTCCGACTGGTAGACGAGCTCGCCGTCCCATTCGAGGCCGAGCCAGAGCAGGTCCTCGAAAATCCCGTCCACGAAGGCGGCGCGCGTCCGGCCGGGATCGATATCCTCGATCCGGAGCAGGAACGTCCCCTCCCGCTCGCGGGCGAAATCATGCGCCATCAGCGCCGAATATGCGTGGCCGAGATGCAGCCGGCCGGTGGGCGAGGGGGCGAAGCGGGTGACCGGGTGCACGCCCCCTCATTATCGTGCTTGACCGCGAGTCGCGACCTATGGTGTCATGGCCGCGTCACGGTCATCCGCCAAATGGCCGCGACAGACAGGAGAAGACGGCCGCGAGACCGCTTTCTCCCTGATTTCGAGTGTGACGGCATCGGGGGCAGCGTTTCCGGGGGCGGCTTCGCCAGGAAACGGGAGCCTGTGACCTTGTACCACCCGGATCTCCTCCGCCATCCCGAAGGCTGTCCGGCGCTCGTCCTCAACGCCGACTATACGCCGCTGTCTTATTACCCGCTCAGCCTCTGGCCCTGGCAGACGGCGGTGAAGGCGCTGTTTCTGGAGCGGGTGGACGTCGTCGCCTGCTATCAGCGCGAGGTGCACAGCCCGAGCCGGGCGATGCAGCTGCCGAGCGTGATCGCGCTCCGCCAATATGTCCGGCCGAGCGAATATCCCGCCTTCACCCGGTTCAACCTGTTCCTGCGCGACCGCTTCCAATGCCAATATTGCCGCGGCATCGCGGAGCTCACCTTCGACCATGTTCTGCCGCGCGCCCAAGGCGGCCGGACGACCTGGGACAATGTCGCCACCGCCTGCGCGCCGTGCAACCTCAAGAAGGGCGGCCGCACGCCCCGGCAGGCGCATATGAACCTGCTGCGACATCCCTATCGCCCGACGAGCTGGCAATTGCAGGAGCATGGCCGCCGCTTCCCGCCCAACTATCTCCACGAGAGCTGGCGCGACTATCTCTATTGGGACGTCGAGCTGGAGGCGTGAGTCAGCGCCGCAGCCACTGGCGGAAGTAGAACCAGAACAAGACCCCCAGCCCCACCGCGACGCAGAAGGCCGCCACCCCCCAGAACGCCCAGGGCGCATGGGCATAGGGGATGCCCTCGACGTTCATGCCGAGCAGGCCCGTGATGAAGGTCAGCGGCAGGAAAATGAAGGCGACCACCGCGATCACCAGGCTGCGCTGGTCGAGCTGCTCGGCACGCAGGTCGGTGATCTGCTCGTGGAGCAAGGCGGCGCGCTCGCGCACCGCCTCCAGCTCCTCGGCCATCCGGGCGAAGCGGTCGGCCGCCTCATTGATGTGCAGCCGGTCGTCCTGCCCCAGCCAGTCGAATTCCTGCTCGGTGAGGGTGCGCAACGCGTCACGGTCGGGCGCGATGAAGCGGCGATGGCCGATCGCCTGCGAGCGGATCGCGGTGATCATCCGGCGCAGGCGATAGAGCTGGGTCGCCTCGAGATCGCTCTCGACATTGTCGAGCGCATCGCCGAGGGCGGCGACTTCGGGATCGAGCTGGGTGCTGATCGCCCAGGCATAGGCCGCGATCAGATCGCCCGAATCGAGGATCCTGCCCGCCTCCATCTTCGCGATCACGACCGGCGTCGCCGCCAGCGCGCGCCGGCTGAGCGAGGTCACCTTGTCGCGCGTGACCCAGAAGCGGATCGAGACCAGCCGGTCCGAATCGAGCGGGTCGCGATGGCCGAGGCCGCGCAGATTGACGATCGCGCCGTCCTCGATCGGCTCGCAGCGCGGCCGGGTCTCGGTGGCGATCAGGGCGCTGGTGGCGACATCGGGAATTTCGTCATGCGCCTTCAGCCGTTCGAGGTCGAGCTCGTCGCGGCCTTCGAGATGAGTCCAGAGGAAGCCGGGGCCGCGATAGGCCAACGCGTCCGCCGCGCTCATCCGCCGCGCGGCGCCGTCGACGAGCAGCCAGCCGCCTTCCATCAGTCGCGCGAGGCCAGGAAGGCGCGCACCCGGGGCGCGAGATCGGCGCGGCCGAGCGCGAGCGCGAGATTGGCGACGACGAAGCCGCCCGCGTCGCCGCAATCGTGCCGTTCGCCGGCGAAGGTGAAGGCGTGGAAGGGCTGCGTTCCGATCAGCTCCGCCATGCCGTCGGTGAGCTGGATTTCGCCGCCGCTGCCCTTCCCGATCCGGCCGAGGATCGCCATCACCTCGGGCTGGAGGATGTAGCGGCCGACAACGCCGAGCGTGGAGGGCGCGTCCTCCGGCTGCGGCTTCTCGACCAGTCCCCGAACCTCGGTCAGCGGCCCGTCGGACGCGCCGGGCGTGACGATGCCGTAGCTTTGGGTGCGCTCGCGCGGCACATCCTGCGCGCAGACGATGTTGCCGCCGACCTTCTCATAGGCCTCGACCATCTGGGCGAGGCAGTTCGGCTTGCCGACCATCAGATCGTCGGGGAGCAACACGGCGAACGGTTCGTCGCCGACGATCTCGCGCGCGCACCAGACGGCGTGGCCGAGCCCCAGCGGCTCCTGCTGGCGGACCGAGACCAGGGCGCCGGGCTGGAAGCGGGTGCCCCCGAGCCGATCGAGCGACTTGCCGCGCGACGTCATCACTGTCTCGAGCTCGTAGGCGATGTCGAAATGGTCGACGAGCGCGCTCTTGCCGCGCCCGGTGACGAAGACGAAGCGCTCGACGCCCGCCTCCAGCGCCTCCTCGACCGCATATTGGATCAGCGGCCGATCGACGATCGTCAGCATCTCCTTCGGCATCGCCTTGGTGGCGGGGAGGATGCGGGTGCCGAGCCCGGCGACCGGGAAGACGGCGGTACGGACCCGTTTCACGCGAAATCTCGATGGTGAACAGGCCCGTCATGCCCCCGGCATGACTGCAACGTGCGGGGCACGTTGCACCTGTTCATCGCGTGAAACGTCATTCCGGTCCTGCGCCTTGTGGATCGCTATTCTCGATCGGGATCGGCACGACGCCGGCCGGCACCTCCGGCGGCGGCAGATCGAACCGGTCCTCGTCGCGCAATTCGGAGCGGCGAACGATCTCGTCGACCCGGGCCGGGCGGGTGATCGGCGGCTGGGCGAGCAAAGCCTGCGCGTCCGGCCGCGTGCGCGAGGCCGCCGGCGCGACCGGCAGGCTGGCGCCGGGCGGCGGCTGCAGCGGCTCGCGCAGGCCGCAGCCGGCGAGCGCCGCCGCCGTCAGCAGGGTCAGCCCGATCCGTTTCATCCGCTTATGCCCAGTTCCTTGCGCGCCGCCGCGATCCGCTCCCGGACCCGGGCCGGCGCAGTGCCGCCGTAGCTCGTGCGGCTTTTAACCGAGGCGTCGGGCGAAAGCACATCGAAAACCGCCGGGCCGATCCGTTCGTCGACCGAACGGAGCTGGTCGATGGTCAGCTCCCACAGGGCCACGCCCGCCTTGTCGGCCAGCTTCACCGCCCGGCCGGTGATGTGATGCGCCTCGCGGAACGGCACGCCCGCCTCACGCACCAGCCAGTCGGCGAGATCGGTCGCGGTCGCGTGGCCGGCGGCGGCGAGGGCGCGCATCCGCTCGGACTGGAAGGCCGCGCTCTCGATCATGCCGGTCATCGCCGCGAGGCAGAGGCCGAGCAGATCGTGCGCGTCGAACACCGGCTGCTTGTCGTCCTGCATGTCCTTCGAATAAGCGAGCGGCAGGCCCTTCATGGTGACGCACAGCGAGGCCATCGCGCCGAGGATGCGGCCGGAATGACCCCGCGTCAGCTCGGCGGCGTCCGGGTTGCGCTTCTGCGGCATGATCGAGGAGCCGGTGGACCAGGCGTCCGACAGCTGCACGAAGCCGAAGGGCTGGCTCGCCCAGAGGATCAGCTCCTCGGCCAGCCGCGACAAATGCAGCGCGCACTGCGTCGCGCTCATCAGATAATCGAGCGCGAAATCGCGGTCCGAGACCGCGTCGAGGCTGTTCGCCGTCGGCCGGTCGAAGCCGAGCGCCAGCGCCGTCGCCTCGCGGTCGACCGGGAAGCCGGTGCCGGCGAGCGCCGCGCTCCCCAGCGGGCTCTCGTTCAACCGCGCCCGCGCGTCGGCGAAGCGCGAGCGGTCCCGCCGAAGCATCTCGTAATAAGCCATCAGATGGTGGCCGAGCGTCACCGGCTGGGCGGCCTGCAAATGCGTGAAGCCGGGCATCACCGTCCCGGCATGCTCGGCCGCGCGACTCACCAGCGCCCGCTGCAGCGCCGCGATGCCCGCGCCCGCCTCGTCGATCGCGTCGCGCACCCAGAGGCGGAAGTCGGTCGCGACCTGGTCGTTGCGCGAGCGGGCGGTGTGCAGCCGTCCCGCCGCCGGGCCGATCAGCTCGGCCAGCCGCGCCTCGACATGCATGTGGATGTCCTCAAGGCTCGCATCCTCCGGCACGCCGTCCGCTTCATAGTCATCGGCGATCCGGTCGAGCCCCTCCTCGATCGCGTCGGCGTCGGCTTGGTCGACGATGCCCTGCGCCGCCAGCATCGCGACATGGACCTTGCTCGCCGCGATGTCCTGCCGCCACAGCCGCTTGTCGAAGCCGATCGAGGCATTTATCTCGCGCATCACCGCCGCGGGACCTTCAGCGAAGCGCCCGCCCCACATCGCGCTGGAGTCCTGGTCCTTGCGGCTCGTAATCTCTTCTCTCCCCGCTCTGGCGATGAGCCTTGCGCTGGCCGGCTGCGATAGGCAAGGCGCCGGTGCCCCGCAAGGCGAAGCGGCCAATCAAGCCAATGCAGCCGGAGCGGCGGCTGCGCGCTATCCCACCGGCCGGCTCGACCGCAGCCATGCCGGCACGGCGGCGCCGACAACCCAGTTCCAGGACCCGCAAGGGCGCCCAACCAGCCTCGCGGCATTCCGGGGACGTCCGCTGCTGGTCAATCTCTGGGCGACCTGGTGCGGCCCCTGCATCGTCGAGATGCCGGCGCTCGACCGGCTCGCCGCGCGCGAGGCGGAGCGGATGCAGGTGCTGGCGATCAGCCAGGATACGGACGGCCGCGAGGCCGTCACCCGCTTCTTCGCGGCGCGCAGCTTCCAGCGGCTCCAGCCCTATCTCGATCCGCGGCTCGACATCATGATGGCGCTGCGCGTCGACACCCTGCCGACGACCATCCTCTACGATGCTGAAGGCCGCGAGGTCTGGCGGATGACCGGCATGGCCGAGTGGGGGGACGAGCGGACGACGCGGTTGTTGGGCGAGGCGGAGCGAGGCTCAACACCGCGTTGAGGGCGGGGATGTTCAAAGACCACATGATGCGCGGCCACTTTCCATCCTGGCGAACATAATGTAATAATGTCTCATTATGATCGGCCCGGGCGTTCTTGGCGCGGAGGCGCGGGCGGCGCTTATTCATATTCGCGCTGCCCTCCTCATCTTGGCGACCACGCTTCTCGCCATTTTCGGAGCCCTGCTCCCGTCGATCCCGACCCAGACACACGGCATCCTGCTTGAGTTGAACGACCAGCATCTTCGACAACTATCTCGAACCGGCAGCCCAACCCATAGGCTGGAAATAGATCGCGCCGGGCACCTGACATTCGACGGTAGACAGCTGTGTGATTTGATCGACCTTCGACAGCGTCTGGACTTTCTGATGCTTGGGCGGGAGCCGATCTTGAACGTGCGGCCAGACCCGGAGCTACGATATGAAATCCTTGTCGAAATTATAGCTGTGGCGGGGCGGGCGAGTGTTCGTAACCTCCGAGTCGATTTGCAGCCACAAGTCGCGAACCGCCGACCGGTCGGCGACGGTTCCGCGGACTGCCGCGACAGATATACGCTCTGAGTCACCTCGCCGCCGCCCAGCAGGCGCCCTGCTTCGAGGCAGTCAGATCTGAACCGGCCGCCTCCGCCGCACACGCGCCCACAATCGCCCGTCGATCGCCGCCAGCCCCAGCCCGATCAGCGCCATGCCGGCGAAGTGGCGGGGCTCGAGCCGCTCGCCGAGCAGCAGCGCGCCGAGCAGGATCGCGCTGATCGGGATCAGGAAGGTGACGAGCAGCGAGTTGGTCGCGCCGGCCGAGGCGAGCAGGCGGAAATAGAGGATGTAGGCGAAGCTGGTGCAGACCAAAGCCAGCCCGGCGAGCGCCGCCCAGGCCTGGGGCGTCGGCATCGTCGCGTTCCAGGGCGGCTCGAACAACAGGACGAGCGGCAGCATCACCAGGGTCGCGGCGGTGAGCTGCCCGGTCGCGACCGCCACCGGCGGCACGCCCATCGCCTTGAACCGCCGCGCATAGACGCCGGCCAGCGCGTAGCAGAGCGTCGCCCCCAAACATTCGAGCTGCGCGACCACGTTCGCGCCGATCCCGGCGAGAAAATCCACGCCGATCATCACCGCGACCCCGCCGAAGCCGAGGATGACGCCCGCCACCTTGCCGGGCGTCGCTTTCTCGTCGGCGGTGAAGGCATGGGCGACGATCACGCCCCAGATTGGCGTCGTCGCGTTGAGGATCGAGCCGAGCCCGCCGCTGATCTCCTGCTGCGCCTTGGCGAAGAGAATGAACGGGATCACGTTGTTGAGCAAAGCGAGGATCAGCAGCGCCGTCGCCGCGCCGGCCGGCAGCGCCATGCGCTCGCGCCGCACCGCCAGGAACAGCCAGAGGAACGCCGCCGCCAGCGCCACGCGCACCAGCACCAGGCTCAGCGGCCCGAACGAGCCGAGCGCGACCTCGATGAAGAAAAACGACCCGCCCCAGATCACCGAAAGGGCGAGCAGGATCGTCCAGTCCTGACGATTCATGGCGGGCGCGGGGATCATGCGCTGCGGATATAGAAGGCGGAGCCGCGGGCGCGTCACGAAAGCTGCGGCCAAAGTGATAAGCTCGGCTTATGGTTGCGCCGCGCCAGCCTCCTCCCAGCCGAAATCGTAGAAGACGCGAAGGACATTCCCGTCGATGTCCCGCGCGAAAAATTCGTAGAGCTTGTAGGGCTTTGCGGCGGGAGCGTCCGCGATATGCGCGCCCGCGGCTTGCCACTCTGCGTGGAGAGCGTCGATCTCGGCACGGCTGGAAAGGTTCAGCCAGAGGACGATCGGTGCCCGGTTCCCGCGCCCGGATCGATAGCCCGCGTCGCTCATGAACAGCCGGGCGTCGTCGCGCGACAGGCCGGCGAGGCCGAGCTCATCGTCCGACCAGTCGACGGCGAACCCGAGCTGGTCCCGGTGATAAACAAGCGCCGGCGCCAATGCGGCGACCGGAATTTCCGGACAAGCTGCGGGGAAATGCATGGCCGCCTAGTCCCGCAGCAGCTCGTTGATGCCGGTCTTGCTCCGCGTCTTCGCGTCCACACGCTTGACGATCACCGCGCAGGCGAGGCTCGGGCCGCCATCCTTGCCGGGGAGGGTGCCGGGGACGACCACCGAATAAGCCGGGACGCGGCCGTAGATCACCTCGCCGGTGGCGCGGTCGACGATCTTCGTCGAGGCGCCGAGGAACACCCCCATCGAGATGACCGCCCCTTGCTCGACGACCACTCCCTCCGCCACTTCGGCGCGGGCGCCGATGAAGCAATCGTCCTCGACGATCACCGGCCCGGCCTGGAGCGGCTCGAGCACGCCGCCGATCCCGGTGCCGCCGGAGATATGGACGTTGCGGCCGATCTGGGCGCAGCTCCCCACCGTCGCCCAGGTGTCGACCATCGTCCCCTCGCCGACATAGGCGCCGATGTTGACGAAGCTCGGCATCAGCACCGCGCCCTTCGCCACATAAGCGCCGCGCCGGACAATCGCGCCGGGCACGGCGCGGAAACCCGCCGTCTCGAACTCGGCGTCGCTCCACCAGGCGAACTTCGACGGCACCTTGTCCCACCAATGCGCGCCGCCGGGGCCGCCGGAGATCGCCGCCATCGGATTGAGCCGGAAGGAGAGCAGCACCGCCTTTTTCAGCCACTGGTTGACCGTCCAGCCGCCCGGCCCCGGCTCGGCGACCCGCGCCGCGCCGCTGTCGAGCAGCCGGATCGCCTCATCGACTGCTTCGCGAAGCTCGGCCGTCGGCTCCAGCGCGTCGCGCGACTCCCACGCCTTCTCGATCACCGCCTGGAGCGTCATGCCATTTCCTCTTCGAGTATCTCGTGCAGCCAGGCGCCGACGTCATGGGTGACGAAATCGATCGCCTCATGGTCTGCGTCATGGCCGCCTTTCTCGGAGCCGTTGTCGACCCAGATCGTGGTCATGCCGAGCGCCTTTGCCGGGATCAGGTTGCGCGCCATGTCCTCGACGAAGGCGGCTCGCGTCGGCTCGATCCCGAACCGCTCGCACAGCGCCCGGTAGGAGGCCGGATCGGGCTTGGGCGCATAGTTCATCGCATGGATGTCGTGCAGGCCGTCGAAGGCGTTGGCGAGGCCGAGCCGCTCAAGCACCCGCGCCGCATAATCCTCGCTGGCATTGGTGAAGACGAACTTGCGCCCCGGCAGCCGGTCCAGCGCCGCGACCAAAGCCGGGTCGGCGGCGATCCGGGCGAGATCGATATCGTGGACGAAGCAGAGGAATTCGCGCGGATCGACGTTATGCGAACGCATAAGACCGGCGAGCGTCGTGCCATGTTCGAGGAAATGCCGCTTCTGAACGCTACGCGCCTCCACCGGGTCGCAGCCGAGCAGGCGCTGGATATATTCGCCCATCCGGACGTCGATCAGAGCGAACAGGTTGGTCGCGGCGGGATAGAGGCAATTGTCGAGATCGAAGATCCAGTCGTCGACATGGGCCAGAGCGGGGATCATGGCGAGCGCCCTAGCCGAGCATGTGGCCTTCAGCAAAATGAAAGCATTTCGGCTCTATCCTGCGTCCAGGAAATCGATTAAGTTTCAATCAGATAGTAGCGACGGTCATGCGCATCGACTCGACCAAGGCTCGCCTCGCCCTTACCGTGTGCGCCGTTGCGCTCGCGGTGTCGGGCTGCGGCGGCGGCAGCACCGGCGGCGGTGGCGTCGAGCCGATCGCCGCCCCGCCGCCGGCGCCGCCCCCTCCTCCGCCACCGCCTCCCCCACCCCCGCCGCCGCCACCCCCGCCGCCACCGCCGCCGGCGGTGAATTTCGACGATGCCGAATATCGCCGCTCCACCGGCGCGGTCTCGTCGGGCGCGATCAACGCGTGGAACGCGGGCGGTCGCGGCCAGAACACAATTGTCGCGGTGGTCGATTCCGGCATCAATCCGAGCCTCGCCGAGTTCGCCGGGCGGATCCACGCAGCGAGCGGCGACATGGTGCTGAGCCGCGGCGTGGTCGACGAGGACGGGCATGGCACAGCCGTTTCCGGGGTGATCGCCGCGGCGCGCAACGGCAGCGGCCCGATGGGCGTCGCGTTCGAATCGATCATCCTGTCACTGAACACGTCCGACCCCAATGACTGCGACCCTCAGGACGGGTGCCAGCACAGCAGCACCGACATTTCCCAGGCGATCGACGTCGCGCGGGTCAACGGCGCGCGGGTGATCAACATCTCATTGGGCGGCGACGGCACCACCCAGCAGGTGATCAACGCGGTCAACCGCGCGGTCGCGGCCGGGATCGTGATCGTGATGTCGGCTGGCAATGACAGCGCCGCGAACCCGGACGGTTTCGCCGCCGAGACCGCCAGCGGCGCCAATGGCAGCCAGATCATCATCGCGGGAGCGATCGATTCGAGCGGGACGATAGCGAGCTTTTCGAACCGCGCCGGCACGTCGGCCCAGGTCTATCTCGCTGCGCTTGGCCTCGGCGTGCGCACGATCAACGAGAACGGGGTTCAGGTGAACGGCTCCGGGACGTCCTTCTCGGCGCCGATCGTCAGCGGCGCGGCGGCTTTGCTCGCCAGCGCCTTCCCAAACCTTACCGGCGCCCAGATCGTCTCGATCCTGCTCACTTCGGCGGACGATGCCGGGGCGGCGGGCGCCGACACTGTCTATGGCCGCGGCATCATCAATATCGGCCGCGCCTTCCAGCCGATGGGGACGAGCACCCTCGCCGGCACGTCGCTGGCCGTTGGCGAGCTTGGCGAAGGCGATGCCTCCGAGGCGATGGGCGATGCGACGCCGGCCTTGGCCGGCGCGATCATCCTCGACGGCTATTCGCGCGCCTTCGCCGCCGATCTGGTGCGCGCGCTCAACCGCGCGCCGGCGCAGCGGCCGCTGGCGCAGGGGCTCCGCACCGGCCTTTCCACCGGTCATGCCGCAGCCGGCCCGGCCTTGGTGTCGGTGACGGTGCGCCGCGATTTCGCCGGTCAGCCCAATGTCGGCCTGGCGCAGCAGGGGCTGACCCGCGAGGACGCGCGCGCCGCGCGGCTCGTCGCCGGCCATGCGATCAGCAGGCTGAGCCGCGACACCGCGATAGCTCTGGGCTTTTCGGAAAGCGCCCGCACGCTCCAGCAGCGGCTGGCCGACACCGGCGACGCGGCCTTCCTCGTCGCCCGCGACCCGATGGGGCGGGCGGGCTTCCAGGCCGACAGCGGCGTCGCTTTCGGTGTGCGCCAGCGGCTCGGCCCGGTCGCTTTGACCCTCACCGGCGAGCGCGGCGATGTATTGCTGCCGGGCGCGCGGCACGGCGTCGCCGACCCGCGCTACGCCTTGTTCGGGCTGACCGCCGACCGCGACTTCGGCCCGCTCAACCTGTCGCTCGGGCTGGCCCGGCTCGAGGAAGACGGGACGGTGCTGGGCGGCCGCTTCGCGATGGCGCCGACCGGGGCGCGCAGCCTCTTCATCGACGCGGCGGCGCGCTACGATCTCGGCGGCGGCTGGGTCGCCGGCGCGCGCTACCGGCGCGGGACGACCGGCATGGGCGCGAGCGGCGGCCTGGTCGCGGGCGGGCGGCTTTCCACCGACGCCTGGTCGGCCGATCTCGGCCGCGCCGGCCTGTTCGCGCGCGGCGACAGCCTGTCCTTTCGCGTCGCCCAGCCGCTCCGGGTGCGGAGCGGCGGCTATCGGCTGAACCTGCCCGTCTCCTGGGACTATGAGACGGCCAGCGCCGGCTATGCCTCGCGCGAGTTCAGTCTTGCCCCGAGCGGGCGGGAGATCGACTTCGAGGCGGTCTATTCGCTGCCGATCCTGCGCGGAGCCGGCAGCGTCAGCGGCAACGCCTTCCTGCGCCGTCAGCCCGGCCATGTCGCCGCCGCGCCCAACGATCTCGGCGCCGCGGTGCGGCTCAGCCTCGGCTTCTAGTCGATCGGCCGGTCCGGCCGCAGGATCAGGACATTCAGGTCGCGGGTCGGCCGCCAGTTGCGCCGCCTGATCTCGAACTGCGTCGGGCTGATGCGGCGGACGCCTTCGCCACAGAAGCTGACCAGATTGCCCGGAAGGCCCTTGTCGACGACCAGCCGGAACTCGCCGATCGGCGAGCGCCAGTTGCCGCCGGTGGTGAGGATATAGCTCACCCATTCCTCGCCGACATTGATGATCTCGCCGGCCCGCGCCCGCGCCTGGAGACGGTCGACGCCGGCCATGAAGGCGTCGTCGATGCAATAGCGCTCGCGCCATTCGCGGATGCCCTCGCCCTGCCGGTATTCGTGGCTGAGCAGGCCGGTGGTGACGGTGCCGCCGGCGCCCGGTGCGTAGCGATGCGCGACGGTGACGTTGCGCCCGGCCGGGAAAGTCTGCGTCCAGTGCCAGGTTTCGCGCACGATCCACATCGGCTGGAAGCGCCGGCGCCCGCCGTCGTTGAACCCTTCGATGAGCCCCAGCCGCTCCAGCCGCTCCCGCTGCCCCGGCGCCAGCCGCTCGATCGCCTGCGATCCCGGCTCGGACAGCGCCACCTCGGCAGCGATCGGGATGCGAAGTTCGCGGAGCAGGGCGCTGTGTTCGACATTGCCGAGAAAGGCGCGATGCTCGACCTGCATCCGGACCGGCCGTCCGTCGACCTGGGTGCGGAAGTCGCGCGGCCAGCCGCGGTCGCCGTCGCCATATTCGGCGAGGTTGCGGTCGGGCAGCGGGAAGGCGACGATCGTGCGGACCGGGCGGCGCGATCGGTTGCGGAAGACGTAGCGGACCCGGATCTCGGCGGCCGAGACGTAAAGGTCCTCCGACAGCATATCGATGTCGCGGTTCTGCCGGAGCACCAGCCCGCCAGCGGCGCTTTCCGCGCTGCTGTCATTGGCGGAGGCTGTCGGCCCTAGCAGCAGCGCCGCGCCTGCGGCCAGTCCTGCAATCCAGCGCATCTGCCCTCCTGAGCAAGATCAGACGGTGAAACTCTCGCCGCAGCCGCAGGCGCCCTTGGCGTTGGGGTTTTCGAAGAGGAATCCGGCGGCGAAATCGTCCTCCTTCCAATCCATCGTCGAGCCGACGAGATAGAGGACCGAGGCACCGTCGATGTAGAAGGCGCCGCCGGGCGTCTCGATCTTCTCGTCGAACTTTACCTCCTCGGTCACATAGTCGACCGAATAAGCGAGGCCCGAGCAGCCGCGCCGGGGAGTCGACAGCTTGACGCCGATCGCGCCTTCCGGCGCGCGCGCCATCAGGTCGGCGATACGCTGCTCGGCGGCCGGCGTCAGGGTGACGGCGGCGGGTCGCTGGCGGATTTTGGTTTCGACGTTCATCTAGAGCATTCCCAGTTCGAGGCGGGCCTCGTCGGACATTTTCTGCGGGTCCCAGGGCGGATCCCAGACCAATTCGACTTCGGCGTCGCCGATCCCGGGCACCGCGCCAACGCGCAGCTCGACCTCGCCCGGCATCGATTCGGCAACCGGGCAATGCGGCGTGGTCAGCGTCATCTTCACCTTGGCGTGATGCTCCGGTGTGATCTCGACATCGTAGATCAGGCCGAGATCGTAGATGTTCACCGGGATTTCCGGATCGTAGATATCCTTCAGCGCCTCGATCACCGCCTCGTACAGGTCGCCTGCGGGTTCGATCGCCGATGGCTCGGCCGGTTTCTGGGCGAGGAAGCCTTCGAGATAGTCGCGCTTGCGCTCGAAGCCCTCGCGCACATCGGAGACGCGTGCCTTGGGCGGTGGGGCGACGCCCTCCACCTCTTGCGCCTCGATCTTGCGTTCCTCGTTCACCCGAAAATCTTCCTTACCCGCTCGATCCCGCGCGTCAGCGCGTCGATATCGCGCCGGCCGTTATAGACGCCGAAGCTCGCCCGCGCCGTCGCGTCGACCCCAAGCGCCGCCATCAGGGGCTGTGCGCAATGATGACCGGCGCGGATCGCCACCTTTTCCTCGTCCAATATGGTGCCGATATCGTGGGGATGCACCCCCTCCAGCGCGAAGCTGACGATGCCGGCCGAATCCTCGGGCCCGAACAGACGGACGGAATTGAGGCCGCGCAGCGTCTCGCGCGTCTCTGCGACCAGCGCCGTCTCGTGCGCGTGGATCGCGTCGAGGCCGATCCCGCTCACATAATCGATCGCCACGTGAAGCCCGATCACGCCGACGACGTGCGGCGTGCCCGGCTCGAACCGCGCCGGCGGCGGGGCGTAGGTCGTCTTCTCGAACGTCACCTTGTCGATCATCGCGCCGCCCCCCTGCCAGGGGGGCATCGCGTCGAGAATCTCGCCGCGCGCCCAGAGCACGCCGATTCCGGTCGGACCGTAGAGCTTGTGGCCGGAGAAGACGTAGAAGTCGCAATCGAGCGCCTGCACGTCGACCGGCATGCGCGGCACCGCCTGGCAGCCGTCGAGCAGCAGTTTCGCCCCGGCCGAATGGGCGATCTCGGCCGCGCGCTTTGCGTCGAGCACCGAGCCGAGCACATTCGAGACATGGGCGAGCGCAACCAGCTTGTGCTCCGGCCGGATCATCGCGGCACAAGCGTCCAGATCGATGCGATGGTCCGCGGTCAGCGGCACCACATCGATCTGAGCACCCGCCAGCTGCCACGGCACGATGTTGCTGTGATGCTCGAGCGTCGAGAGCAGCACCCGATCGCCCGGTTTCAGATTGTCGCGGCCCCAGCTTTGCGCGACGAGATTGATCCCCTCGGTCGCGCCGCGGACGAAGACGATTTCCTCCGGCGCGGCCGCGTTGATGAACTCCGCCACCCGCCTGCGCGACGCCTCGAACGCCAGCGTCATCTCCGCCGAGCGCTGATAGACGCCGCGATGCACCGTCGCGTAGGTTTCGCCATAAGCGCGCCCGATCGCGTCGATCACCGCCTGCGGCTTCTGCGCGGTGGCGGCGCTGTCGAGATAGGCCCAGCCCTCGGGAATCGCCGGGAAATCGGCGAGCCAATCGAGCGGTGTGCTTTCCCTCTCCCGCTCGCGGGAGAGGGCAGGGTGAGGGTCTTGCTGAGTCAGAAGCTCGCGCCGCGCGCTCGCACCCTCACCCCAACCCTCTCCCGCAAGCGGGAGAGGGGGCTTGCTTGCGTCAGCCATCGCCGCCTCCAAACCACCCTTCCGCATCGGCGTAGAACGCGTCCCGCACCTCTACCGCGCCGATCCGGTCGAGCGCGTCGGCGACGAAAGCGCGGGTGAGCAGGGCCTTCGCCTCCTCCGGAGTCACGCCCCGGCTTTCGAGATAGAAGAGCGCGCGGCGGTCCAGCTCGCCGACGGTCGCGCCATGCGCGCATTTCACGTCGTCGGCGAAAATCTCCAGCTCCGGTTTGGCGTTGATCGTCGCGCCGCGGCTGAGCAGCAGGCCCTTCAGGCTCTGCTCGCCATCCGTCTTCTGCGCATCGCGCGCGACCTCGACCCGGGCGGCGACCGAGCAGGCCGCCTTGTCGTCGGCGACCGAGCGCCACAGCTGGCGGCTGGTGCCGGACGGGGCGCGGTGGCGGAGCACCAGATTGACGTCGTGCCGCTGCCGGGCGCGGGCGAGCAAGGCGCCGCCCGCCTCGGCGAAGGCGCCCGCGCCGTCGAGATCGATCTCGCCGTCGAGCCGCGTGTCGCGCCCGCCGGCGGCAAGCGTCGCGAGATCGAGACTCGCGCCTTCGCCAAGGCTCGCGTGGTCGGTCAAGCTGACAAATCCGACAGTCCCCAATACCCGCCGGCTCAGCATCAGCCGCGCGCCCTTGCCGAGGCTCATCGCGGTCAGCCGGTTGGTCCAGCCATCGCCAATATAGGTCTCGACGATCGACGCCTGCGCATCGTCGGCCAGCGCCATCTCGGCGGCCAGATGATCGGCCGCGCCGGTCGAGACATGGATGATCTGGACGAGCCCGCCCGCCGCATGGTCGCGCCCGAGCCGAAGCGCCCAGCCGGATTTGCCCGCAAGGCGGCCGAGCGGGTGGGAGGTTTCGGCCGTGACAGTGCCGATCTCGACCGGACCGAGCCGGCTGCGGCCCTCATCCAACTTCCCATCGACGAACAGCAACCGCGCCGCCTCATGCTCCGCCTCGATCCAGGGCAGCGCCTCCGGCACGCGCCCGCTCGGCGCGGCATCGGCCAGCGCCGGCAGCGCCGAAAGGTCGCTCCAGCGCCACGCTTCCGCACGATTCGAGGGCAGATCGAGCAACATCACCGCGCCGTGCTTCCGCACCCGAAACGGGCCGGAAGTTTCATAAGTTTCAGCTTCCCTGGAGCAAAAAAAGTGGCCCTTCCGGACGCTCCATTCGACAGGTTCAACAACCTTGGGCGACGGCAGGCCATAGCCGCGCCAATGCCATGAACGGGGGCATGTAGGAAAATGCCGGCTTCAACCGCTGTTCCGTCATGCCGGACTCGATTCAGCATCCACCTTCTCCTTCGAACAACGCTGCGAGGCAGGTGGATTCCGGATCAAGTCCGGAATGACGAAGGGTAGAGGCGAATGCAGCCATCACGCCGCCATCTCTCCATAGCCCTCACGCTCGAGCTCGACCGCCAGCTCCGGCCCGCCGGAGCGGACGATCCGCCCGCCGGCCAGCACATGGACGAAATCCGGCGCAACGATGTCGAGCAGCCGCTGGTAATGAGTGATCAGCAGCACCGCCTTGTCGGGCGCGCGCATGATCCGGTTGATGCCCTCGCCGACGACGCGCAGCGCATCGATGTCGAGGCCGCTGTCGGTCTCGTCGAGGATGGCGAGCTTGGGATCGATGATCCCCATCTGCACCATCTCGCCCCGCTTCTTCTCGCCCCCCGAGAAGCCGACGTTCACGCCGCGCTTCATCATATCCATGTCGAAGCCGAGCTTGCCGGCCTGCTCGCGCGCCAGGCGCAGGAAATCGCCCGCCGAAAGCTCCGCCTCGCCCCGCGCGCGGCGCTGGGCGTTGAGCGCGGTGCGCAGGAACTGGACGTTGGAGACGCCCGGAATCTCGACCGGATACTGGAAGCCGAGGAACATGCCGAGCGCGGCGCGCTCGTGCGGCTCGAGGGCGAGCAGGTCGATTCCCCTCCCGCTTGCGGGAGGGGTTAGGGGAGGGCTTGTTGGGTCGGAGCGTGCATCGACAGCCCCTCCCCCGACCCCTCCCGCCAGCGGGAGGGGAGGAAGGTAGGTCACCGAACCCTTCGTGACCTCATAGCCCGGCCGCCCGGCGAGGACGTAGGCGAGCGTCGACTTGCCCGACCCGTTCGGCCCCATGATCGCATGGATCTCGCCCGGGTTCAGGGTGAGGCTGATCCCGTTGAGGATCGCCTTGCCGTCGACGGTGGCGTGGAGGTTATCGATTTTGAGCATCATTCCGAATCCGTGAGCGCGTCTAGACCGTCGAGCTGAGCGAGGTCGCCGCCATAGCGTCGATAGACCGCCTGCAGTTCGCGAAGGTCTGCGGCTGTCAGCTTTTGCGCGTCGATATCGAGGAACAGTCGGCGACCTTCGCCGCGCACGCCATTGATCGCAGCGATGCGATCCAGCCACGCAAAATGCGCGTCCTCATCGCCGGGCGACCAATAGGTCGTTTCCTCGAAAAAGTAGGCGCTAGCCAACGGAGCCCTCCAGACTGATCCCCAGCAGCTTCTGCGCCTCGACCGCGAACTCCATCGGGAGCTGCTGCAGCACCTCCCGGGCGAAGCCGTTGACGATCAGGGCGACGGCATCCTCCTGCGAAAGCCCGCGGCTCATCGCGTAGAAGAGCTGGTCGTCGCTGATCTTGGAGGTGGTCGCCTCATGCTCGATCTGCGCCGAGGGATTGCGGACCTCGATGTACGGCACGGTGTGGGCGCCGCATTTGTCGCCGAGCAGCAGGCTGTCGCACTGGGTGAAGTTGCGGACGTTCTCGGCGCCACCCTGCACCCGCACCAGCCCGCGATAGGTGTTGTTCGAGCGGCCCGCCGAAATGCCCTTGGAAACGATCGTCGATCGGCTGCCGGCGCCGATATGGATCATCTTGGTGCCGGTATCGGCCTGCTGCCGGTTGTTGGTGAGCGCGACCGAATAAAATTCGCCGACGCTGTTCTCGCCCTTCAGGATGCAGGACGGATATTTCCAGGTGATCGCCGATCCGGTCTCGACCTGCGTCCACGACACCTTGGAGCGCGCGCCGGCGCAGATCGCCCGCTTGGTGACGAAATTGTAGATGCCGCCGCGCCCCTCGGCATCGCCCGGATACCAGTTCTGGACGGTGGAATATTTGATCTCCGCGTCCTCGTGCGCGTAGAGCTCGACCACCGCCGCGTGCAGCTGGTTCTCGTCGCGCATCGGCGCGGTGCAGCCTTCGAGATAGGAGACATAGCTGCCGTTGTCGGCGACGATGAGCGTGCGCTCGAACTGGCCGGTATTCTCGGCGTTGATGCGGAAATAGGTGCTGAGCTCCATCGGGCAGCGCACGCCCTCCGGCACATAGACGAAGGTGCCGTCGGAGAAGACCGCGCTGTTGAGGCAGGCATAATAATTGTCGCGCTGCGGCACGACGCTGCCGAGATATTTGCGGACCAGATCGGGATATTCGCGGATCGCCTCGCTGATCGAGCGGAAGATGACGCCGGCCGCCTCCAGCTCCTTGCGGAAGGTGGTGGCGACGCTGACACTGTCGAACACCGCGTCCACGGCGACCTTGCGCGCGCCTTCGACGCCGGCAAGCACCTTCTGCTCCTCGATCGGGATGCCGAGCTTCTCGTAGACGCGCAGGATTTCGGGATCGACCTCGTCGAGGCTGCCGAGCTTCGGCTTCGCCTTCGGCTCGGCGTAATAATAAGCGTCCTGGAAATCGATTGGGGGGATGTCGAGCTTCGCCCAGTCGACCTCCGCCATGGTCAGCCAGGCGCGCCAGGCCTTGAGCCGCCATTCCAGCATCCACTCCGGCTCCTGCTTCTTCGCGGAGATGAAGCGGACGGTGTCTTCGCTCAGCCCCTTGGGCGCGAACTCCTGTTCGATCTCGCTCGACCAGCCGAACTCATAACTGGCGGCGCGCTCCGCCGCTTCGATCGCCTCGCGGTTTTTCACATCGGTCATGACGCCACCCGTTCCCCAGCGAAGGCCGGGGCCCAGGCCTGGGCTCCTGCCTTCGCAGGAGCGCAGGAGAGATTGGCCAGCGAGACCCCCGCCAATGCACCGCGCACCGCGCCGTTGACGACGCTCATGTGCGGCCGGACCTGGCAGCAGCTTTCGAGCGCGCATTCATGCCGGCCGGCATCGATGCAGCTCGTCATCTCGATCGGCCCCTCGACCGCTTCAATGATGTCGGCGAGGCTGATCGCGGCCGGCGGCCGGGCGAGCCGGACGCCGCCGCCGACGCCGCGGGTCGATTCGAGCAGGCCCGCGGCGGAGAGCTTGCTGACCAGTTTCTGCGCGGTGGGGAGCGGGATGCGCGTCTCGGCGGCCAGGGTCGTCGCGTTGACCTTGGCCTGCCCGCAGTGGCGCGCGGCGGCCGACATCATCACGACGGCATAGTCCGCAAGACTGGAAAGACGCATATCCGTTCCCAATTGCGAACGATTCTCAAATAAGATCAAATCGTTCCGATTTGTCATCTAGTCGCGACGGACCATTACTTCAACCGTCATCGCGAGGTGCGAAGGACCGTGGCGATCCAGAGCGTGACTGGATTGCTTCGCTCTGCTCGCAATGACAGGGGTGGGAGAATGGCGCTCTACCCGCTCTTCCGCCCGCTGGCCTTCGCGCTCGATCCCGAGCGGGCGCACCGGCTGACGATCCGGGCGCTGAAGCTGAAACCTGCTGGCCGGCCGCCGGAGCCCGATCCGATGCTCGCGATCGAGGTCGCCGGGCTCACCTTCCTAAATCCGGTGGGGCTCGCCGCGGGCTTCGACAAGGATGCCGAGGTGGCCGACGAGATGCTGGGCCTCGGCTTCGGCTGCGTCGAAGTCGGCACGCTGACACCGCTGCCGCAGCGGGGCAATGCGAAGCCGCGGCTGTTCCGGCTGGTTGAGGACGAGGCCATCATCAACCGCATGGGCTTCAACAATCGCGGACAGGACAATGCGTGGCCGCGGCTGCACGCGCGGCGTTACGATTGGAAGGATGGCATTGTCGGTGTGAATATCGGCGCCAACAAGGACAGCGAAGACAGAGTCGCCGACTATGCGTTGGGCGCGCGGATAATGTGCCCGGTCGCCGACTATCTCACCATCAACATCTCCTCGCCCAACACGCCAGGCCTGCGCGCGCTGCAGCACAAAGGGGCGCTCGATGAGCTGCTCGCCGCGGTAATGGCGGCGAACGAGCGCAAGGTGCCCGTTTTCCTGAAGGTCGCGCCGGACCTGGAGCCGGCCGACATCGACGACATCGTCGCGGTGTCATCCGAGCGGAAGATCGATGCGTTGATCGTCAGCAACACCACGACTACCCGGCCGCCACTCCGATCCAGACACGCGCAGGAAACCGGTGGTTTGTCCGGCGCGCCGCTGAAGGCGCTGGCGCTCCAGCGGCTCAAGGATTTCCGCGCGGCAACCGGCGGTGCGCTGCCGCTGATCGCGGCCGGCGGGATCGCCAGCGGCGCCGACGCTTATGCTCGCATCCGCGCCGGAGCGAGCCTCGTCCAACTGTACACCGCGCTCGTCTACAAGGGCCCCGGCCTCGCGAGACAGATCAACGCCGAGCTGAAGACTCTGCTGGAACGCGATGGCTTCGCCTCGGTCGCCGAGGCCGTCGGCTAGTCTTAGAGGGAGTCATCCCGGCGGAAGCCGGGACCCATGACCACCTGGTTTTCGGCTGAGCGTTCCGGCCCAATCGCATTCCTGAATATGCCGAGTTCATGGGTCCCGGCTTCCGCCGGGATGACTCGAACGATTCAGCGCGCCGGCTCGATCAGCACGACGCCCTCGCGTCGGCGGTCGGCGCCGCCGTCGAGCCGGCCATTGCGCCACATCACCCCGTGCAACCCCGAATCCTCGCCCTGGCCGGAGCGGACCTCGACGCCGCGCGCGCGCAGCGCCTCGACGACGCCGGGCGGGAAGCGGTCGACCTCGCCCTGGAAGGCGCCGCCGCGGGCGATGAGGTTCGGCAGATCGATCGCCTGCTGCACCGGCAGACCCCAATCGATCATCCCGACCAAAGCCTTGGCGACATAGGCCAGGATCGCATTGCCGCCGGGAGAGCCGATCGCGCCGACGAACCGGCCTTGCGCATCGAGGATGATCGCCGGGGTCATCGACGAGCGCGGGCGCTTGCCGGGCGCGACCGCGTTCGCCGCCGGCCGTCCTGCCGCGTCACGCGCGCTGAACGAGAAATCGGTCATCTGGTTGTTGAGGAACATGCCGTCGACCATCCGGCCGGAGCCGAAGATCGATTCGACCGTCGCCGTCATCGACACGACATTTCCCTGAGCGTCGCCGACGATGAAATGGGTGGTGCCGGCGGGTTCGCGGGTCATATCCCGCGCGGCCGTCGCGGACCCGGGCGGCGTTCCCGCGAGCGGTGGCGACCCAGCCTGCGCGCCGATCAGCGCCGCGCGGGAGGCGACATAGGCGGGGTCGAGCAGCCCATCGACCGGCACCTGCGCGAAGGCGGGATCGCCGACATATTGGTCGCGGTCGGCGTACATCAGCCGGCTCGCCTCGGCGAACAGGAACCAGCCCTGCGGATCGCTCGGGCCCCGCGCGGCGATATCGGTCCGCTCCAGCATTGCGATGACTTGCAACAGCCCGACCCCGCTCGACGGCGGCGGCGGCACGCAGATGACATAGACGCGGAACGGACGGCAGAGCGGCTCGCGCTCGATCGGCCGATAGGCGTCGAGATCGGCCTGGGTCATCGCTCCCGGCAGCGCGCCCTCGCGGACCCGGGCGAGAATCCGCGCGGCGGTCGGTCCGCGATAGAGCGCGTTCGGCCCTTCGGTGGCCAAGCGGCGGAGGAAATCGGCATAGGCCGGGTTGCGCAGGCGATCGCCCAGATCGAGCAAGGTTCCGTCGCCTTCCGCGAAATAGGCGCGCGAATCGGGCGTTCCGGCCTGCGGCGCGGAACTCGCAATCATCCGGGCGAGACGAGGGCTGACGATGAAGCCGTCGCGCGCCGTCCGCTCCGCGTCGCTGAACAGGCTGTTCCAGCGCAGCCGGCCGTGCGCACGGTGGGCCATGTCGAGCATCCGCACGACGCTCGGCACGCCGGTGGCGCGGCCGCTCAGCACCGCCGTACGGAACGGCAGCGGCTGCCCGTTGTCGTCGAGGAACATGTCCGTGGTGGCGCCGGCCGGCGCGGTCTCGCGGCCGTCATAGACGGTCACCCGGCCGCGCGCGGCGTCGTAATAGGTCATGAACCCGCCGCCGCCGAGGCCCGAGCTCTGCGGTTCGACCAGGCTCAGCATCGCCTCGACCGCGATCGCCGCGTCGACCGCGCTGCCGCCGCGGCGCAGCACGCTCATTCCGGCTTCGGCGGCGAGCGGATTGGCGGCGATCACGTAAATCTGCCGCTGCGGCTGGGTCGTGGCGGTCTGGCGCGAGGGCGTGGCGCAGCCGGCAAGCGCGACCGCCGCGATCAGCCAGAAGAACCGGAGCAGCCCACCCATCGGAGCGGACCTAGCCAAGCCGCCGGGACCCGTCCACACCCGATCGGGTTGGCGCTTTGGCGGCAAGCGGATTAGGAAGCGGGCTCGGACGCGGCAAAGCCGCGCGGGGCCGGAGGGGTGTCATTGCAATGAGCCGTCAGCTCGAACATTTTCCGAACCTCGTCACGATGTTCTTCGCCCGCGCCGCCGCCAAGGGCGACGTGCCCTTCCTGTGGGCGAAGATCGGGGGCGAATGGCGCCCGACGAGCTGGAAGCAGGCGGCCGAGCAGGTCGCCAACCTGTCCTCCGCGCTGACTCGCTTGGGCCTTCGGCCCGGCGACCGGGTGATGCTGGTCTCGGAGAACCGGCCGGAATGGCTGATCTCCGACCTCGCGATTATGGCCGCCGGCTGCGTCACCGTGCCGACCTACATCACCAACACCGAGCGCGATCACCAGCATATCCTGGACGACAGCGGCGCCCGGGCGGTGATCGTCTCCACCCAGAAGCTGGCGAAAAACCTGCTTCCGGCCGCCGTGCGCTCGAACGTCTGCGAACATGTGATCGGGATCGAAAAATTGCCAGGCGGGCAGGCCGGCACGGTCGCCTTCCACGACTGGGCGGCCCTGATCGCGGCCGAGCACACCGACGTCGCCGCGGCCGCCGCCGGCGCGATCTTCCTGCGCAATGAGCTTGCCTGCATCATATACACCTCCGGCACCGGCGGCGCCCCGCGCGGCGTGATGCAGCATCATGGCGCGATCCTCTGCAATATCGAGGGCTGCGCGAAGCTGATCTCGGAGGATTTCGGCTGGGACGACGAGGTGTTCCTCTCCTTCCTCCCCGCCTCCCACGCCTATGAGCATACCGGCGGCCAGCATTTCCCGATCGGCCTCGGCGGCCAGATCTATTATTCGGAAGGGCTGGAGAAGCTTGCCTCCAATATCGAGGAGGTGCGCCCGACGATCATGGTCGTCGTGCCGCGGCTGTTCGAGGTGCTGCGCCAGCGCATCCTCAACCAGGTCGAGAAACAGGGTGGCCTCACCAGCTATTTGATGGGCCGCGCGCTCTCGATCGGCGCCAAGGACTATCATGGTTCGGTGCCCGTCTGGGACAAGCCGATGAACTTCTTCCTCGGCCGCACCCTGAGGCCGAAGATCGCCAAGAAGTTCGGCGGCCGGATCAAGGCGATGGTGTCGGGCGGCGCGCCGCTCAATCCCGAGGTCGGCATCTTCTTCCACGCCCTCGGCCTCAATATGCTGCAGGGCTATGGCCAGACCGAGGCGGCGCCGGTCATCTCCTGCAACCGGCCCAAGGCTGGCCTCAAGATGGACACGGTCGGCCCGCCGCTCGACAAGGTCGAGGTCCGGATCGCCGAGGATGGCGAAATCCTGGTCCGCGGCGAGCTGGTCATGCACGGCTACTGGCGCAACGAAGCGGAGACGGCGCGCGCGCTGGTCGGCGGCTGGCTGCACACCGGCGACGTCGGTCATGTCGACGAGGCCGGTCGCATCGTCATCACCGACCGCAAGAAGGATCTGATCGTCAACGACAAGGGCGACAATGTCGCACCGCAAAAGGTGGAGGGAATGCTGACCCTCCAGAGCGAGATCGTCCAGGCGATGGTCGCCGGCGACAAGCGGCCTTATCTGGTCGGCCTCATCGTCCCCGATCCGGAATGGACCGCCGATTGGTGCGCCGCGAACAAGCGCGAATGCCATTTCCACGAGCTCGCCCACGACCCCGATTATGTGAAGGCGCTGTCGGCGGCGGTGGACCGGGTGAACCGGGATCTGTCGGTGATCGAGAAGGTCCGCCGCTTCATCATCGCCGACGAGCCGTTCACGGTCGAGAACGAGCAGCTGACGCCCTCGATCAAGATCCGTCGCCACGTGATCAAGAGCATTTACGGCGAGCGGCTCGACGCGCTGTACAAGCGGTAGCCTGCTCCCGGCGAACTAGAACGCGTCCTTCGCCGCCCGTCGTTTGGCCAGCTCCTCGACCGAGCCGGCGCGCATGAAGGGGTTGGTGGCGCGCTCGAGCGCAATCGTCGTCGGCACCGTCGCCTCGCCGCGGGCGCGCAGCGCCTCGACCTCGGCCATCCGCTCGACGAGGGCGCGATTGTCCGGCTCGACGGTGAGCGCGAAGCGGCCGTTGGCGAGCGTATATTCGTGGGCGCAATAGACGAGTGTGTCGGGCGGCAGCGCGGCGAGCCGCTGCATGTTCGCATGCATCTGCGCCGGTGTGCCCTCGAACAGCCGGCCGCAGCCCATCGCGAACAATGTGTCGCCGACGAAGGCGGCGCATTCGCTCGGCAGCAGATAGGCGATGTGGCCGGCGGTGTGGGCCGGGACCTCGATCACCTCCGCCTCGATCTCGCCCAGGCAGACGATATCACCCTCGCCCACCGCGCGATCGAGCGTCGGGATGCGCCCGGCCTCGGCCGCCGGCGCGGTCACCGTGCAGCCGGTCGCCGCCTTGATCGCCGCATTGCCCCCGGTGTGGTCCGGGTGCCAGTGGGTGTTCCAGATCTGGGTGATCTGCCAGCCATGCTTCACTACCTCGGCCAGCACCGGGTCGGCGACGGCGGGATCGATCACCGTCGTCTCGCCCGAATCGGGCTCGTGAACGAGCCAGACGTAATTGTCCGAAAGAACCGGGATGCGGACGACCTCGATCATCGCGACTCGCCCTCGGCGAGCCGCGCGTCGCGCGGGCCCGTCCAACTGATGAACATGACGCATTGCTCGCTGAGACAGGAATCGGCATGGGCGACGCCGCCCGGCTGGAACCAGTAGCTACCCGGGCCGAGATCGGCGGTCTCGCCCGCTTGATCCGCCGCGCGATGGCGCATCGTGCCGCTGGGCACGACAAGGCGATAGTCGGCGCTGTGGACATGGAGTCGCCCCTCGCCGCGGCCTATCCGCAGCAGCATGTCGGAGGGGCCGGCGGCGGGGTCGCCGCGGAGCACCGCGATCGCCGCGCCGTCGGGCCGGGCGGGATCGATGGGGGCAAATCGCGCCTCGCCGCCGGGAACGACGACCATCGGCGCGCCGGCAGCCAGCAGGACGGCGAGGAGGCCAGCGCTCATCACCAATGGCCCGTATTCGGCATCGAGGCCCAAGGCTGCGCGACGGGGAGATGACCGCCTTTCTGCAGCAGCTCGACGGAAATGTTGTCCGGCGTGCGGACGAAGGCCATCCGGCCTTCCCGCGGCGGCCGGTTGATCGCGTAGCCGGCCTCGGTCAGTCGCCGGCAGGTGTCGTAGACGTCGTCGACTTCATAGGCGACATGGCCGAAATTGCGGCCCTCGCCATAGCCTTCCTGCGGAACGTCCCAATTGTGGGTGAGCTCGATCTGCGCCTGCTCGTCGCCCGGCGCGGCGAGGAAGATCAGGGTGAACCGCCCCTGTTCGTTGTCCATCCGCCGCACTTCCCTGAGCCCGAGCACCTCGAAAAAGCGCAGCGTTTCCGCCGGGTCCGAAACGCGGATCATCGTGTGCAGATATTTCATGGACACCGCCTCAATTCATCGACATAAATGCACGGTTCATCGTGCGCGGCGCATGGATGAGCCGTGCCGGGCAATCGCGCCCGGCCAAGGGGAAGGATCTATATCATGTCCGAGCGTTTCACGGGCAATCGTATCATCATCTGGGTCGCGGCGGGAATCCTCGCCATTGGCGTGATCCTTGGCGGCTATCTGCTCGGCGATGGCATGCGGCGCGCCCGCATGGCCGACCGCGCCGTCACCGTGCGCGGCCTCGCCGAGCGCAACGTCACCGCCGACCTCGCGACCTGGAACATCAGCTTTTCGGCGCAGGGCAGTGACCTCTCGGCCGTGCAGGCCGAGATCGACCGCGACACGGCGACCGTGAACGAGTTCTTCCGGCGCGCCGGCTTCCCGGCCGAGGCGGTGACCGATGGCGGCGGCTCGGTGAACCAATATTACGACACCAACCGCGGCGAGAACCAGATCACGATCAACCGCCGCATCCAGCTGCGCACCACCGACGTGATGCGGGCGCGGCAGGCCCATGCGCTGCAGTTCAACCTGATCCGCGCCGGGGTCGCGATCCAGGACGGATCGGGCATGCAGTACAACTTCACCCGCCTCAACGACATCAAGCCCGAGATGATCACCGAGGCGACGCGCAACGCGCGCGACGTCGCCGACCGCTTCGCCGCCGACAGCGGCACCGCGGTGGGCGGCATCCGCTCGGCGACGCAGGGCTATTTCTCGGTCGGCGCGCGCGACGGCGACGTCAGCGAGGAAGGCTCGGGCGAGCGCGACTCGCCGTTCCAGAAAGTCCGCGTCGTGACGACGATCGACTTCTATCTGAACTGACCCGAGGGGCGGCCCGCGCCGCGCCGCTCGCTAGCGGCGCGGGCCGAAACCGAGCGTGAGGATCGCGCGCACTGTGCGGGGCGCGATGGGCGAGAGGAGGCCGGAAGGCGCGACGAGGAAGCCTTCTTCGCCGGCGAGGTTCGAGGCGAGCACGCGCAGCTCCGCCGGGCGGCCGGCCAGGCTGAAGCGCCCCCGAACGCCGAGGCTGAACGTCGTCACCGCCGGCGCCCTGAAGCTGTTCGCCGTATCGGCCCAGCGTTCGCCGAGATGGCTGACGCCGGCGTCCACCGACCAGCCCTCCCAAAGCCGCCGCTCGATATTGGCGTTGACGACGAATTGCGAGATGCCCGCCGCGCTCCCCCCGACGATGCCGGCATCGACCAGCGGCCCGGTCACATCCGAATCGAACAGCACCATTCCGGCGACGACCCGCGTCGCATCGTCCAGTTGCCCGGCGATCGAGGCCTCGAAGCCGCGGTGCCGGACCTCGCCGACCAGCCCGAATGATCCGTCGCCGCGGAAACCCGGGGTCGGCTTGGAGACCTGGAACAGCGCGCCGATCAGGGTCAGTCGCGGCGTGATCGCGTAGCGCGCGCCAAGCTCGAATTGTTCGGTCTGCACCGGCGGCAGAACCTCCTCGCGGTTGGTCGCGGACGCGGGCGCCGAGCCGCTTTCCTCCAGCCCCGTCACCCAGCTTCCGAACAAAGCGAACCGATCGGTCAGGTTAACGACGGCGGAAATATTGTAGTCGGTCGTGTTGCTGACGCGCTCACTCGTTAGGCCGGACGTCGAGCGCACCGTCTTGTCGTAGCGCGTCCGGTGCACGCCGAAGCGCAGTTGCACCCGGTCGCGCCAGGTCAGGCCATAGCCCGCGGAGACGATAGTTTGCCTGACGACGTCGTCGCCGCGCGTGCCGGACCAAGGGCGTTCGGGAACCTCCGGCGGGTCGCCGGTCGCGAGGTCGAACGCGCCCAGCGGAATGGCGAGGCTGGTGGCGAGTTCGGTCACGGTGTGCCGGCCGCGCGCGGCCAACGTGATCTGGTGCCCGAAATCGCCGGTCTCGAACGCGCGCGCCAGCCGGATCTCGCCGGTGTCCGCGACCCGGTAGTCGCGCTTCGGCGTGCGCAAAGTGACGGCAGTCGCGTTCCCGTCCGCGTCGGCCGAGATCAAAGTGTTGTCCGCGTTGTCGAGGGAGAATCGCGAGCGGAAGGCCGATGCGTCGACCGTGAAACGGTGGATCTCGCCGCGGTACAGAAGGCCAAGGTTGATCGTCGTGCCGATGGTCCGCGCCCAGTCCGGCGAATATTGATGCAGCGGCCTGAGATTGGGCGGGACCGCCCCCGCGGTCGGGATGATCGCATAGTCGCCATCATATTCGCGGTCGTTGATCGATCCGAACACCCGCAGCCGATGGCCGGGCGCGATGGTCCAGCCGACCACGGCGCCGCCATTGCGGGCCGAGCCGCGCTCGCCGCGCGCGAGACGCCAGTCGGGGCGCCATATGACGCCGCCGGCGAGGCTGAACGGCCCGGCGCGGAGCGAAAGATCGCCCTGAAGCAGCCAGGTCCCGAAATCGCGAAAGCCCGTACCGACGCGCAGCTCGTTCGCCGGCCCCGCCTCGCGCAGCCGGTAGTTCACGACACCGGAGGGAGCGGGATAGGGGAGCCGCGCCGCGTTCACGCCGACGCGCACACTGACGCCCGCCAGAATCGTGTCGTCCAGCGCCTGGGCGCGGCTGAAATAGGCGTCGTCGATGCGATAGGCGCCGCTGTCATTGAGATCGAAGCCGCGCACCTGGCTCTCGGTATAGAGGCCCGATTGCTCGATCCCGGCGCGCTCGCCGAACGCGTCGGCTGCATTGGCGACGGCATTGTCCTGCGCGGCCGCCGGCACGGCGATGGCGCAAGTGAGGACGATCCCGCCGAGGCGGGTCAGAGGCGCGAGGCCGTGCATAGAAGCTCCTTGGATGTGGAGCGCCAAGCCTAAGGAGGTCGACGATGCGGGCGAAGACGGCTCGCTGCACCGAGCCTGCGCTTCGCTGCATTGTTGCGGCGTTTGCCCCAGGTTCGACTAAAGCGGGCGTCATGACCCACGCCGCCGCCCCTTCCGCGCCGATGATCGGCTGGCGATGGATCGCCATCTTCTGGTTCGCCGCCGCCCTGTTCGAGGCCACACAATCCATCCTCATCCAGCACTCTTTGGGGCGGCACGGCGGGGAAGCGCTGCTGTTCGTGGTCGAAATGGCGGGCTGGCTGCCCTGGGCGCTGGCCACGCCCTTCGTCATCGAGCTGGCGCGGCGTCATCCGGTCATCCCCGCCCCGACCGCGCGCGGCGTCGCGGCGCACCTCATCGCGCTCCTCGGCATCACCCTGATCGCCGAAGGGTGGTCGGCGGCGCTCCACATGCTGTTCAATCCCTGGGCCCATCGCACGGCGCCGACCTTCTGGGACACGCTCAGCGCGACGCTCATCTTCCACGGCCTGATCTGCCTGTTCGCCTATCTGCTGATCCTGGCAATTACTTATCTGGTAGATTCGCGGGACAAGGTCGCGCGCAAGGTGACCGAGACCGCTTTGCTGGGCGAGGAGCTTTCGAAGGCCCAGCTCGCGGCTCTGCTCCGCCAGATGGAGCCGCATTTCATGTTCAACACATTGAATTCCATCGCCGGGCTGGTGCGCGACGATCGCAAGGCGGCGGCGGTCGAGATGATCGTCGGCCTCAGCGAGATCCTCCGCCGCGCGTCCCGGAACCACCAGCCGGAGACGACGCTCGCCGAGGAGGTCGAATATGTGCGGCGCTATGTCGACATCCAGAAGGTCCGCTTCGGCGATCGCCTCCGCTACGGCGCGGACATTCCCGACGCGCTGATGAACGCGACGGTCCCCAGCCTCCTGCTTCAGCCTCTCGTGGAAAACGCCATCAAACACGGGCCGCGGAGCGGGTGGCGGGCGGCGAGATCCGCGTCGCGGCGGCGAGACAGGGTGCGGCGCTGTCCCTCACCGTCACCAATGACGGCCCGGTCCTCGCGGCCGACTGGGAGTCGAAGGGCGGCGGCGTCGGCCTCGCCAATCTGCGCAGGCGGCTGCAGATCATGCATGGCGACGCCGCCGACCTGCTCGTCAGGAACGCGGCTGGCGGCGGCGTCGAGGTGGTCGTCACGCTGCCGCTGGCGGATGCCGCATGACGCGGATCAGCGCCCTCGTCGTCGATGACGAGCCGCTCGCCCGGCGCAATCTAACGCTTCTGCTGAGCGATGACCCCGAGATCGGATCGATCGAGGAGTGCGCGTCGGGAGCGGAAGCGGTCGCGGCCATCCAGCGCCGGCAACCGGACCTCTTGTTCCTCGACGTGCAGATGCCCGAGTGCGACGGCTTCGATGTCCTGGAATTGCTGGGCACTGACCTTCCGCGGACGATCATCTTCGTCACGGCCCACGATCACTATGCGCTGCGCGCCTTCGAGGCGGGCGCGCTCGACTATCTGCTGAAGCCGTTCGACGACGCGCGTTTCACGCGGATGCTGGCTCGCGCCAAGGAGAAGATCGCGCTCCATGCGTCACGTCAACAGGCGCCGCGCAGGCTCGTCGTGAAAGGGCTCAGTCAGCTGCATTTCATCAATGTGTCGGACGTGGATTGGGTGGAAGCCGCGGACTATTATTCCTGCCTGCACGTCGGGCGGGAGACGCATCTGATCCGCCGCACCATGGCCGAGCTCGAACGGGATCTCGGCGACAATTTCACCCGTATCCATCGCTCGGCGATCGTGAATCTCGATCGCGTGCAGGGCCTCGAGCTGCAGAGCAATGGCGAGCACGAAATCATCCTGAAGTCCGGCCGCTGCCTGCGGCTGAGCCGGCGTTACCGGAAGCAGGTTCGGGAGCGTTTGGGCGCCGCCTAGCGGGGTTGCACGGGCGACTGCGCCGGCGGCGCCGGGCTTGGTCCCGCCGCCAGGCTCGCGGCGGCGGCGCGGCCCGCATCGGTGTTCGGCGCCTGCTGGGCCACTCGGCGGTAGAGCGCCTCGGCCCGGGCGCGGTCGCCGCGCTGGCCGGCGATGGTGCCGGCGAGCAGGACGATGTCCGGATTGTCGCCGGCCAGGCTCATCGCCCGCTGGATGTCGGTCTCGGCGCGGGCGAGGTTGCTCTCGCGCCGGGCCAGCTCGGCGGACAGGTACCAGACCATCGGGTCGCCCGGCACCAGCGATCCGGCGCGGTCGATGTCCTGCCGGGCGGCGGCGAGATTGTTGAGCGCGACCATCGCCCGGGCCCGGTCGAGGTGGACCTCGCCGCGCAGCTCGTCGGTCAGGTTGGTCGTCGCCAGCGCCGCGTCGAGCGCCAGCACGGCGCGGGTCGGCTGGCCGGCCGCGATCCAGGCGTTGCCGGCCTGGACCAGGAAATCGGCGCGGCGGATGTCGCCCGCATTCTGCGCCTCGGCGGCCGCCTGCTCATAGACCGTCGCCGCCGGCCCCCAGCGCTCGAGCGCCACATAAGCGAGGCCGAGGCAGAGCCGGGCATAGATGCCGCCGCCATCGACGCGCCACGTGCTCGCCGCCTGGATCGCCTGTTCCGGATTCTCGCGCACCCGCGCGACGCAGGCGCGGTAGCGGCCCTCGGTGAGCCCGTCCATGGCCGGCGCGGCCTGACGCGACGGCGCCGCGGGAGCGGCCGCCTCCGGCCGCGCGCGCGGCGGCGGCGGCACGACCGGCGCCTGATTGGGGGTGGGCGTGCCGCCCGGCCCGAGCTGAAGCGCGAAAAGGAATGCAACCACGGGAAAGGTCACGGGTCGAGCTGCTCCATCAAATCGGCGACGGTGGCGGTCAGCAAGGCGATATCGGAATCGCGCGACAGCCGGTGATCGCCGTCCTTGACCAGACTTAACCGAACGTCGGGTGAACGGATCAGCTCCGTCAGCCTGAGCGACCAGGCCCAGGGGACATCCGGGTCTCGCTGCCCGTGCAACAGCCGCACCGGGCAGTCGATCGCGATCGGGGCGTGCGTCAGCCGCATCGCCTCGCCGCTTTCCCAGAAGGCCCGGCTGGTGACCGTCGGCGCGTCGCCATAGGGATTCGGCTGCTCCAGACGCCCCGCCGAGAGGATCGTCAGCTTCTCCTCCTCGGTGAAGCCCCAGCCGGTGAAGTCCGGCGCCGCGGCGATGCCGATCAAGCCGAGGACCCGTTCCGGCCGGGCGAGTGCCGCGTGCAACATCAGCCAGCCGCCCATCGACGAGCCGACCAGCAGGACCGGCCCCTCGACGACCTCGTCGATCATGCCGAGCGTGTCGTCGCGCCACTGCGCGAGGCTCTGTGTCTCGAATTCGCCCGGGCTTTCGCCGCAGCCCGAATAGTCGAAGCGCAACATCGCCCGCCCGTTCGCCGCCGCCCAGGCGTCGAGCGCGAGCGCCTTGGCCCCGGCCATGTCCGAGGCGTAGCCGGGCAGGAAGACGATCGTCGGCCCCCGCCGCTCGCGATGATGATAAGCGAGCAGGGTCGCGCTCACCGAAACAGCGGAAAAGCCGGTCACGCGCCGCGCCTAGCACAGCGCCGCGCGTCAGCCCAAGCTCAAGCGGCGGCGGGAACGCTCCATTCGAACAGATAGGTGGCGGCGAACGCCTCGCGCACCGCCTCGCCGAGCAGCCGTTCGCGCTCGTCGGCCGCCGGCGGCTCGCCAGCCGGGAGCAAGGGTGCCAGCGCGAACGCCGTCTCCAGCCGCTTGACCAGCCGCCGCGCCGCCCCGTCGCGCATCAGGATCGTCACTCCGCGGAGCCGGCCGCTCTCTTGCACAACGGCTTCGACCTGACGGCAGAGCAAGGCAAGGATCCGCCGCTCATAGGCGTCGCAGAGCCAGGCGCGGTCGCGGCCGCGCAGCATCGGCAGCAGCATGTCGCGATAGGCGTCGCTCGCGAACAGATCGGCGAGGAAGGCCGCGTGGGATGCGAGGGCGTCGATCGTCGTTTGCGCCTCGTCGGACGGGCGGCCGGATGACAGCGCCTCCACCCGGTCCATGAGCTGTGCCGCGACCGCGTGGAACAAGGTCTCCGCGTCGCCGAAATTGTAGCGCAGGGCCCACATCGAGACGTCGCAGGCCTCGGCGATCGCCTGCAGACCGAGCTGCTCCGCCGGACGGGTGGCGAACAAGGCGGCGGCGCGCTCGATCAGCGCCTGGCGGTTGCGGTGCAATCTTGGCATTGGGACGCTCCAATAGTGCGTTTAGCACTATATTGGAGTGCGGACCATGTCGAAAGGACGCTGGGCCGGCACGATCCGCCATTCACCCGCAGCGGACGCGAAAAAGGGGCGGACCTTTCGGCCCGCCCCTCTCTTCCGATCTGTGGGCTTGATCAGAAGCGGATGCGCGCGCTGGCGACGAAGCGGCGGCCCAGCGCGTCGTAGGTCGACGGATAGGTGTTGCCGCTGTTGAACGCCGTCGAACCGGCGCTGCTGCCGACGACCGGCGGGGCGCGATCGAGCAGGTTCTGCACCGAGAGCGTGATCGTCAGATGATCATCGACCGCGATTCGGCCGGTCAGGTCGAAATAGTCCGCCGACGGGATGCGATCGAAGTCGACGGCCTGACCGGAGAGGTCGCCGAGACCCGCGCCGAGCGTGCCGGTGAACGGATTGCCCTGGCCGGGCTCGTAGCTGACCGCGTCGATATGCCGCCACAGCAGCGAGATATCGATATTGTCGAACGTGAAGGTCGTGCGCAGCGACCATTGCCACTCGGGCTGGATCGAAGCGCAGTTGACCGAATAGAAGCCGACGCACTCGCGGTTGACGCTGACCCCGGAGACCGCCTGGAACAGCGACTCGTCGGTCCAGTTGAGGACGAAGTTGAACGCGAGGCCCATGCCGCCCAGGATGTCGAGATTGCGACGATAGTTCAGCACGAAATCGACGCCGCTGGTCTCGAGAATGCCGAGATTCGACAGCGCCAGGGCCAGGCCCGGCGTGGTCGCCGGGTCGCCCGAGAGCTGGCCGGTCGTCGGATTGCGGCGGATCCCGGTGCAGGCCGCGCTGGCCGCGGCGCCGGCGGGGATCGCCGTCGCCTGGCCGTTCGCCGCGAGCGGGCCGAAGCAGGACTCGATCGCGTCGCCCGGTGTCGGCACGGTGATCGCGTCGGTGATCCGAATGTTGTAGTAATCGGCCGACAGCGACAGGCCGGGAATGAAGTCCGGCTGAAACACCACGCCGACCGTCCAGCTCGTCGATTTCTCCGGCTGCACGTTGAGATTGCCGCCGACCGTGACGTTCGCCTGGCCCGCCGTCGGCACGCCGATCGCGCCGATCGCGCCGGCCGGAGCACCCTGCGCAAGGCAGATCGCGAGCAGCTGCCCGGTCGGCACCGGCCGGCCCGGGATCGGATTGCCATTGTCCTGGAGGTTGGCGCACGGATCGTCGTTGAGGTTGGTCAGCACCGTGTTCACCGGTGTGAACAGCTCGAAGATGCTCGGCGCCCGGATCGCGCGGGAATAGCTGCCGCGGAACCTCAGGCCATCGATCGGCGCCCAGGTGCCCTCGACCTTCCAGGTCGTTGTGTTGTAGCTGGGGCTGCCCGGGGCGTCGACGCCGTAGCTTGAATAACGGATGCCGCCGCGCAACTCGAGCAGATCGAAGAACGGCCGTTCGGAAATGATCGGCACGATCAGCTCGCCGAACGCCTCGTAGACATTGAAGCCGCCGTTGATGTTCGGGGCCGCGCCGCCGGCGCCGCCGAGGTCGCCCGACTGGGCCAGGCTGTCGGAGCGCTGCGAAGCGGTATATTCGCGGAACTCGCCGCCGACCGCGAAGCTGACCGGCTGGCTCGCCCAGGGCAGGCTCCAGCCGAAATCGCCCGAAACCGTGCCGCGCGCCTGCGCCAGCGTCACGGCGACGAGAACGGTGCTGGAATCGGTGAGATAGTCGATCGCCGCCGGCGTCCAGGTCGCGTTGCCGGCCGGGCCGAAGAAGTTGATCGGCACGCAGCCCGGCGTCGTCGAGCCGCCGAGCGGCGCGTTGGGCAGGCAGGTCGCGGCGTTGGTCGCATAAGCGGCCGCGCGAACGCGGGAGTTCAGCGTGAAGCCCGAGACCGTCGCCAGAACGTCGCTCTCGCCATAGCTGCCGAACAGATCCCAGTCGATCGAGTCGGTGATGCCGCCGCGCGCGCCGAGACGATAATCGAAGATCGTCGTGCCGAACGAGCTGATGCGCGGGCCGACCTCGACCGCGCGCCGCGACAGGATCGTCGTCACGGTGCGGAAATTGGGGTCGGCCGGGGTCAGCGCCGTCGCCGCCGCGGTGCACTGCGCCGGCGTGTAGAGCGGCACATAAGGCGCGCCGGTGTTGGTGTCGAAGGCGCAGAACGCGTTGCGTAGCGCCGGGGTCAGGAACGGGCTCGACAGCGGCACGGTGACCTGCAGGCCGAACGCGCCGGACGGGGCGATGATCGTGTCGACCGTGTTCTTCGAGAACAGGCCGCGGGTGTAGATCTCGATCGCGTCACTGATCTGGTAGTTCGCCGACGCATAGATGTTGAAGCGCTCGAACGGCGTCTGGAAGATGTTGTACGGGTTGAAGTTGAATGGCGTGAACGCCGCCGTCGGCTGGAAGGCCGTGCCGGCGTCGTTGAGCTGGCGATTGCCCTGCGCCGCGGCGCAGGTCGGCTCGCCGGGGCCGCCGCAGGGGCCAAGCGTGTTGACGCCGGTGAAGCGCGACGGGACCGCGGTGCCCGAACCGCCTACCGCGCCGGTGAACGTGTCGACGCCGAAAATCGAGAAGCCACGCGCGCCCTGGTAGACCGGGTCCGCCTCCTGATAACCGACAGACAGGGTCGCATTGCCGCGGCCGTCGTCGAAATTGGCGCCGATGGTGACGTCGGCGCGGAAGATGTTGCCGTCGCCCCGCTCGGTGATCTGCTCGGAGAGGTTGATGTCGATGCCGGCGAAATCACGGCGGGTGATGAAGTTCACCACGCCCGACACCGCGTCGGCGCCATAGGTGGTCGAAGCGCCGCCGGTCAGCACGTCGACGCGCTGGATGAGGGCGAGCGGAATGTTGTTGAGGTCGAACTGGCCGAGCAGGTTCGCAGGAACGAGCCGGACGCCGTCGATCAGGACGACGTTGCGGTTGGCACCGAGGCCGCGCAGGTTGACGAAGGACGAGCCGCCATTGCCGTTGTTCACGGCCGAGCCGACCGACGGGACGGCGCCCGGCAGCTCGCGCAGCAGCTCTTCGGCGACGTTCGCCTGCTGGAGCTCGATCTCCTGCTCGCCGACCGAGTTGATCGGCGACGAGGCGACCAAATTGGGGTTGCGCACCAGGGTGCCCGTGACGACGATCGCCTGATCGTCGCCGCTCTCCGCGGTCTGTGCCGTGTTTTGCGCGAAGGCGGGCGCAGCGGCGAAAGCCGCCGAAGCGATGATGGTCGACGCCAGAAACCGCGTCCGGACGCTGGATTGCCTCATGATCCGAATAACCTCCTGTTGGCCGCCCGGTATTTTAGTGCGGCTAGCACTATCGGTGATGGGCCGCGACCAGCCGGATCGGCAAGGGTGATTATGGTGCGGTTAGCACTTTTCGTGTTTTGTGTTGCAGTCGCGCCACAAGCGGCGCCCTCGCCGGCGGCTCGGGTTTCTAGCGCGGTCGGGCAAGGTGGCTTGACGCGGCATGACCGATTGCGGAGACCATGTCCGCGAGTGCGGGGGCTGCATGACTCAACGCCAGAACCGATCCGCGGACCGCGCCGCCGCCGCGCCCGCCGACGGACTTACCGACAATGAGGGCAGCCTGCTGGCGCTGATGCTGCGGCGCCAGCCGGTGACCGCCTATCAGCTGCTGCGGCTTTACGAGCAGTCGCCGGTCAGCAGCTTCAACGAAAGCAAGGGCAGCCTCTATCCGCTGATCCGTCGGCTGAAGGCGCGGGGGCTGATCGCCGCGCAACCGATCGCCGGCGATGGGCGAAAGTCCGAGCGGCTGAACTGCACGGCGGCAGGCCGCGCGGCGGCGCGGCACTGGGTGAAACGGCTGGAGCCGCGTCACATCCTTCCCGACGATCCGTTGCGCACCAAGGCGATCTCGTTCGAGCTGCTCGACGCCGGCGAGCGCAGCGCCTGGATCAAAGCAGCCAAAGCGCTGACCGAAGCCAAGATCGCCGAGGTCGAGGCCTATATGATCGGCCTCGATTTGCCCCATAAGGAAGCGATCGAGGCGAACGCTCTCGGCGCGCTGCAGGCGCGCCTCGACTGGCTCGACCGGCTGGCCGGAGCGGTGTCGGAGCCGCCGGCCTAGAGCAGCCCGCACAGATCCTTTTCAAAGCGGCGCATCGGGCCGCGGCGGGAGGACGCCGCGAGGCCAAGCGCACGGGCGACCTCATGCGCGGCCGGAGCATCGGCAGGCAGCGTCGCGCGGACCCCGCGCGCCCCGAGCAGGCGGAGCGCCGGCGGCGCCGCGGCGCGCGCCGCTTCGCGCATCAGGCCGCGGCCGCGATAGAGCGGGGCGAGGAAGAAGCAGAGCTCGGCGACCCGATCGGCGCCGCCGCCAAGCGCGAACCCGATCCAGCCCGCTTCCGCGAGGCCAGGCTTGAGGAGGATCGCAAGATCGACCGTGCCAGGGGCGGAATCGCGCGCGCGAAGCACCAGCCGCGGCGTCTCGATCGCCGGCAGCGAGCGCGGCGCGCCGCTTGTCTGCGCGGCCGGCATGGCGAGGGCGAGCGCGGCCATCGCGTCAGGCTCGCGCCGCCGCGAGCGCGCCGCGCCGGGGCCCGATCAGGAACGCGATCGGCAGGCCGACGAGCACGACATGAGCGAACACCGCCTTGGCGACCCGGTCCGCATCGACGACCGGATGAACGTCCGGCCAGCGCAGCGGCAGCACGACCCAGTACATGAAGGCGTAGAGCAGCAGGCCGTAGCCGACTCCCGCCAGCACCGGCCCCAGCCGCGCCAGCAACTCGCTTTGACGCGCGGCGAGCGCGGCATAGAAAGCGACCATCGCGGTCATGATCGCGAAATGGATCGCGAGGCCAAGAGCCGGCGCCCAGGGTTCCTGCGTCACGCCGGGGCCGAACGGGCCGCTGGCGATGCCGGCGAGCACCCGCGCCGGCGTTCCGCCGTTCATGCCGGCGAAAACGAAGGCGCTGGCGATGTCGAGCACGCCGGCAACCAAGGTGGCGATCGCGACCCGCCGCATGTCCATCACGTCCTCCCACTTCTGTCAGGCCCCAACAGTGCGGCGCGCGCCGTTTCATCGCCACGCCGGCCCGCGCGGGCGTCGGCTTTTTGCCGCCGAACGCGCGTCCCGGCGCGGGACAAGGCGTCGGGCTGCGGGGGAACGTCGCCTTTCTGCGCGCGAGCGTCGTGCCGCCGCGCGGTCATCATGTTATGGGCGAGTCATGAACGCGCAGAGCCCGCCGCCGCTTGCCCGGCCCGACGAGGACGTGCTCGTCGGGGCGCCGCCCGCATTCGATTCCGATGCGCTCGACGCGCCGACGCGCCGGATGGCGATCGCGATGACGCTGATCTTCTGGATCGCCAATATCTCGGTCCAGATGTTCCGCTCCTATCTGGAGGATCATGGCGATATGGGCGGGCTGCTGCTCGCCCGCGTGACCACCGCGGCGGGTGGGCTTGGCCTGTGCTTCCTCGTCCATCTCGTGATCGCCCGGCTCGGCCATCGCTCCTTCGCGGCGCGCGCCGTCGTGCTGGCGCTGATCGTGCCGATCGTCGCCGATGCCTGCGCCTGGCTCAGCTATCTCACCATGGCCGCCTTCGCGCCCGTCTCGGTTGTCCGCACCGCGACCTCCAGCGCGACGATCCAGGCGGTGCTCTACTGGGTGTGGTTCTTCTTCGCCTGGGCGGCACTCTATCTCGCGCTGCGCTACAGCTATGAGGTGAAGGCGTCGGAGCGGCGGGCGCGGATCGTCGAAGGGCTTGCCCACGCCGCGCAGCTGAGGGCACTGCAGAACCAGATCAGCCCCCATTTCATGTTCAACACGCTGAACTCCATCTCGGCCCTGATGCTTGACGGAAAGGCCGAACGGGCCGAGGCGATGCTCCGCCGCCTGTCCGATTTCCTGCGCGCGACGCTCGCGCTCGACGCTTTGTCGGACATCACCCTCGCCGAGGAGCTGCGCATCCAGCGCATGTACCTGGACATCGAGCAGGCGCGTTTCCCCGATATGAACGTCACCGTCGACTGCCCCGATGAGCTGGGCGATGCGCTGGTGCCCGCGCTCATCACCCAGCCGATCGTCGAGAATGCGGTCAAATATGGCGTCGCCCGCTCGCTCGGCCCGGCGCGGATCGACATCGCCGCCTCGCGCGCGGAAGATCAGCTCGTGCTCGCCGTCGCTGACGACGGGAGCGGCCCGGGGCAGCCCGCCGCCGGCCTCGGCGTCGGCCTGCGCAACGTCGCCGATCGGCTGCGCGGCCGGTTCGGCGCGGCGCACCGCTTCGCGGCCGGCCCGACGGAACAAGGCGGCTTCCGTGTGACGCTGGCGCTTCCATTGAGCCGGACGAAGCGATGACCCGGATCCTGATCGTCGACGACGAGCCGCTCGCCCGCCGGCGGCTGGAGCTGCTCCTCGCGCAGCTTCGCGTCCCGGCCGACACGGTATCGACCGCCGACGGCGTCGAGACCGCCGTCGCCAGCTTCGCCGCCGCGCCGGCCGACACCGTGCTGCTCGACGTCCGGATGCGCGACGGCACCGGCTTCGACGTCATTCGGCGGCTGCCGGAGGGCGCCGCGCCGGCGATCGTCTTCGTCACCGCCTTCGACGATTTCGCGGTGCGCGCATTCGAGATCGCGGCGGCCGACTATCTGGTCAAGCCGGTCGGCGCCGAGCGGCTCGGCGAAGCGCTGGAGCGCGCCGAGCATATGCTGAAGACGCGCTCGCCGGCGCAGCGGCGCGCGGCGCTCACCCGTCTTGCCGCCGCCGCGCCGGGTATGCCGGACGCCGCGCCCGGGGAGCGGGAAACCGAGTTCTGGATCCGGCGCGCCGGCGGCGATTTTGTCCGGCTCGAAGCGGCGGCGATCGACTATGCGGTGGTGGAGGAGGATTATGTCCGCATCTTCGCGGGCGAGCGCTCCTACTTGCTGCGCGAATCGATCCGCGGCTTGCTCGGCCGGCTCGATCCGGACGAATTCATCCAGGTCCACCGCTCGGCGCTGATCCGCCGTTCCGAGCTGGCCGAGGTCGCCCGTTCCCGTCTCGGCCGCGCCGAGGTCCGGCTGCGCGGCGGCGAGCGCCTGCCGCTCGGCCGGGTTCACGGCAAGGCGATCCAGCGCCTGCTGCGCGGCGCGGGCGGCTGATCGGGACGGGCAAAAGCTGGCGGTGCTGTCAGCCTAACGCGAACTCGTCTCTGCGCGGCGCAGCTCGGTCTTTGATGCTGGCAGGTCAGGTGGCAATCTGGCGCCCCTCAGCAAGCGCCGCGGTGCAGCGCTCCTTGTAGGTCTCGGCTGCGCTTCCCTGCACACATGCCGGAGCCTCTGTCGACCAATCGTGGCGATTGGCCGACCACATTACCAACGGCGTCGGAGCCGATCCACGCGCTTTTCAGACTCGGTGATCAGCGTACGCATCGCGCTGAGCTCGTCCCCAGGAGCACCTCGCTTTTCAGCCAGGCTCATGCAGACGCGACGGTGGTCAAGTTCGCTCTGGAGCGGTACCCCGCGCGAGCGCGAGCCGCTTCGATCGCCTCGATCCGCCTCAGCAGCGCCGCGGCCGAGAATTCGCTTCCCACGAGATGAAGGTCGCTTAAGGCCACCAGCTTGAACTTGCCCAGCTTTAATCGCTTGGGCTCCACCCCGTCCCGCGCAACCGTCACCGCTTTGAGAAAGGCTTCGCCGCCTTCGCTGAACAGCTGAAGTGGGGCCAGGATCGAACGGCCGCGATTATAGGCCACGCTCGTCAGCACCTGCCGCTCGATCGCATTGCCCAGAGCCAACATTTCCCGGTCGCTCAGCACGCACAGCCTCAGCGCATCATGGCAAGGTGCGAGTCGACCGCGGCCGCACATTCGCGCCCCTCGCGAATCGCCCACACCACCAGCGACTGGCCGCGGCGCGCATCCCCGCAAGCGAAGATGCCCGGTCGCGAAGTCGCGTAGGCGGCCCGGCCGAGTTCGACGGCTGCCTTCGACACCACGCCGCCATGCTCCGGGCCCGTAAAGCCTGTGGCGAGGAGCACCAGGTCAGCCTCGAACGAGAGCGCCTCGCCATCGTGCTCGCCGTGCAGGTTCGTGACCTGGCCACCCCGGCCGTCTAGGCGAAGGGTCGCCACCGAGAACTCACGGGCGGCCCCTTCTTCTTGGGAGGACGAGGTGCGCAGGCGGAGCGGCCAACGGGGCCAGCTCAGGCCCTTGTCCTCGGCCAGCGGCGGCTGGGCGAGGATCTCGAGCTGGGTGACCGACGCCGCGCCCTGGCGGTTGGCCGTGCCAATGCAGTCCGAGCCGGTATCGCCGCCACCGATCACCACGACATGCCCGCCCGTCGCGAGGATCGGCGCGCCGGCATGCGGCAGGCCGGCGTTTCGCCGGTTCTGCTGGACCAGGTAATCCATCGCGAAATGGACGCCGCCGAGCGCGCGGCCCGGCACGTCGAGGTCGCGCGGCTGCTCCGCGCCGGCGGCGAGGACGAGGACGTGGTAATCGTCCATCAGCCGTTCCACCGAGACGGCGCGCCCCACCTCCATGTTGGCGCGGAAGATCACGCCCTCCGCCTCCATCTGCCCAATCCGCCGGTCGATCAGCATTTTGTCCATCTTGAAATCGGGAATGCCGTAGCGAAGCAGGCCGCCGATCCGATCGGCTTTCTCGAATACGGTCGGCGAATGGCCGAGGCGGGCGAGCTGCTGCGCGCAGGCGAGGCCAGCCGGACCGGAACCGACAATGGCTATCCGCTTGCCGGTGCCGCGCGGCGAGAAGCGGGGGACGATCCAGCCCTCGTCCCAGCCACGGTCGACGATGGCGCACTCGATCGTCTTGATCGTCACCGGCGCATCGTCGAGGTCGAGCGTGCAGGCCGCCTCGCAGGGTGCCGGGCAAACGCGGCCGGTGAACTCGGGAAAATTGTTGGTGCGGTGCAGCCGCTCCAGCGCCGCACGCCACTGGTCGGTACTCACCAGGTCGTTCCAGTCGGGGATGAGATTATCGACCGGGCAGCCGGTGTGGCAGAAGGGTACGCCGCAATCCATGCAGCGCTCCGCCTGACGCTTCAGCTCGGCCTCGGGCAGCGGCTCGACGAACTCGTTCCAGTGGCGAAGGCGCTCGGCGACCGGCCGATAGTGCCGGTCTTGCCGATCGATCTCGAGGAAACCGATCGGGTTGGTCATGCCGCCGCCTCCAGCGTGGCGAGCGCGCGACGATAATCGGTCGGCATGACCTGGACGAACTGGCGCTGCGCGGCGAACCAGTCGGCGACGAGCGCGGCGGCACGGACGCTGCCAGTGAGGGCGAGGTGCCGCTCGATCAGCGTGCGGAGCGTTTCGACGTCATCGACAGGTTCGAGCGCGACACTGGCTTGGTTGCTTAGGGCGTCGAGCCGGGGTTCCGGGTCCCAGACGTAAGCCACGCCACCGGACATTCCTGCTGCGAAGTTACGGCCAACGGGACCAAGCACCACGACCGCCCCGCCAGTCATATATTCGCAGCCATGATCGCCGGTGCCCTCGACCACCGCGACCGCGCCGGAATTGCGCACGGCGAAGCGCTCGCCCGCGACCCCGGCGAAGAAGGCCTCGCCCTCGGTCGCGCCGTAAAGGCAGGTGTTGCCGACGACGATGTTGGCGGCGGCCTCGCGAGGCGCGCCTTCCGGCTGGCGGACGATCAGCCTGCCGCCCGACAGGCCTTTGCCGGCATAGTCGTTGGCGTCGCCGATCAGTTCCAGCGTCACTCCGCGGGCGAGGAAGGCGCCGAAACTCTGTCCCGCTGTGCCCGCAAGCCGCGCGTGCAGGCTGTTTTCCGCCAGTCCGGTATGGCCGAAGCGGCGCGCAATCTCGCCGGACGCCATCGCGCCGACCGCCCGGTCCGTGTTTGCAACGTTGCTTTCAATGTGGGCTGGCAGAGGCCCCTCCAGCGCCGCAATCAGCTGCCGATCGATCACGGTGCCAGAAGCGCGGCAGAGGCCGCCCCCGTGACGAATTCCCTCGGCCTCCGGCATGTGAAGCAAGCGCGTCAGATCGACGCCCTCGGCCTTCCAATGCGCCTCCACATCTACGCAAGCGAGCAGGTCGGACCGGCCGATCAGATCATCCAGACTGCGCAGGCCGAGCGCGGCGAGAATTTCGCGCACCTCCTCGGCGACGAAGAAGAAATAATTGATCACGTGTTCCGGCTGGCCCGTGAATCGGGCGCGTAGCACCGGGTCCTGCGTGGCGATCCCCACCGGGCAGGTGTTGAGATGGCATTTGCGCATCATTACGCAGCCGGCGGCGATCAGCGGCGCCGTGGCGAAGCCGAACTCGTCCGCGCCGAGCGCCGCCGCGATGGCGACGTCACGGCCGGTGCGGAGGCCGCCGTCGGCCTGAACCACGACCCGCTCGCGCAGGCCATTCAGAACCAGCGTCTGCTGCGTCTCGGCGAGGCCAATCTCCCACGGCAGGCCCGCATGGGTGAGCGAGGTAAGAGGCGAGGCACCGGTGCCCCCTTCATAACCGGCGATGGTAATATGGTCGGCCATGCACTTGGCGACGCCCGCCGCCACGGTGCCGACACCCTGCTCGCTGACCAGCTTTACCGACAGGCGTGCCGTCGGGTTCACGCTCCGCAAATCGTGGATCAGCTGGGCGAGATCCTCGATCGAATAGATGTCGTGGTGCGGTGGCGGACTGATCAGGCCGACGCCGGGCGTGGAATGGCGGACCGCCGCGATCTCGGCATCAACCTTGTGGCCGGGGAGCTGGCCGCCTTCGCCCGGCTTGGCGCCCTGGGCGATCTTGATCTGCAGATCGTCGGCATTGACCAGATATTCGGCGGTGACGCCGAAACGACCCGAGGCGACCTGCTTGATCGCCGAGCGCGCGTCGGTGACGAAGCGCTCCACCTCCTCGCCGCCCTCGCCGGTGTTCGATTTGCCGCCGATCCGGTTCATCGCCTTGGCGAGTGTCGTGTGCGCCTCGCGGCTGATCGAGCCGAAGCTCATCGCGCCGGTGGCGAAGCGCTTCACGATCTCCGTGGCCGGCTCGACCTCCGCGATTGGCACTGGCGGGCCGGCGGGCCGGAAGTCGAGCAGCCCGCGGATGGTGAGTAGCCTGCGGTCGCGGGCGTTCAGTGCGTCGGCGAAAGCGCGGTATTTGTCCGGCAGATTGCCCCGCGCGGCATGCTGAAGGTTGGCGATACTGTCGAACGTCCAGGCATGGTCCTCGCCGTCGGCACGTTGGGCATAGAGGCCGCCGGGATCGAGCGCGTCGACCTCGGGGGCGTGGGCGGCGCGGTGGCGGCGGGCAGTCTCCTCGGCCAGCTCGGCCAGGCCGATGCCGACGATGGGCGTTGCCGTGCCGGCAAAATACCTCTCGACGAGGCAGTCGCTGAGACCCACCGCATCGAATATCTGCGCGCCGCAATAGGATTGGAAGGTGGAGATGCCCATTTTGGACATCACCTTCAGCATGCCCTTGCCGATCGCCTCGATGTAATTGGCCTGCGCATCGTCAGGTGAAACATCGATACGCCCGCGCACGCGGAGATCCTCGATCACGTCAAAGGCCAGCCAGGGATTGATCGCCTCCGCTCCATAGCCGGCCAGGACGCAGAAATGATGGACCTCGCGCGCCTCGCCCGTCTCCAGGACAAGGCCGGTCTGCATCCTGAGACCTTGACGGATCAGATGATGGTGCACCGCCCCGGTCGCCAGCGCGGCGGGGATCGGGATGCGGTCCGGCCCCTCGGCGCGATCGGAGAGGATCAGCAGATTGATGTCGGCAAGCACCGCCTCGGTCGCTTCCCAGCACAGCCGATGCAGCGCCGCCTCGAGCGACTGGGCATCGCCGCCTTTCGGCCAGGTCGCATCGAGCGTTGTGGTGCGAAACGCGCCGTCCAGCGTCTCGTGGATCGAACGGATCTTCTCCAGATCCTCGTTGGTGAGGATCGGCTGCGAGACCTCGAGCCTTTTGTGGTTGCCGGCGTTATGGCCCAGCAGGTTGGGCCGCGGCCCGATCATCGAGACCAGGCTCATCACCAGGCTCTCGCGAATAGGATCGATCGGCGGATTGGTGAC
>NZ_JBQTIN010000032.1:0-13115 GCF_052388015.1 Sphingosinicella sp. | reverse complement strand
CATAAGCGAGATTGTTGACGTCCGAGGCGCCGGTCGCCGACGCATAAAGGATGCGGGCGCGCGGCAGCAGATTCTGAAGCCTGACGCCAACGATGCCCTGCTCCGATCCCTTGACCTTGCCGCGGCTGCCGCTCGTCTTGATCGCCACGGCGGCCACGATCATCGCCAGCCAGGCGGTGATCTCGGGCGCGTTCTCCGTGACCCATCAGGCGGTTCAGCTCGGCTTCCTGCCTCGGCTCCGGACCCAGCATACGAGCGCGCGAGCGGCGGGCCAGATCTACATCCCGGCGGTCAACTGGGGCCTGCTGGTGATGGTCGTGCTGCTCGTTCTCGGCTTCCGTCAATCCACCAACCTCGCCTCGGCCTATGGCATCGCGGTCAGCGGCACGATGATCATCACGACGGTGATGCTGGCGGTGCTGATCTTCCAGGTATGGCAATGGAATCGCATCTACGCCGCGCTGACGATCGCGCTGTTCGCGATTGTCGACGGCACTTTCTTCGCTTCGAACATCGCGAAGGTGGCGGACGGCGGCTGGTTCCCGCTGGTCGTGGCGGCTTTGATCTTCACCTTGCTCACCACGTGGGCAACCGGCCGGGCGCGGATGCGCAAGCGGCTCGAGGAGGACTCGCTCCCGCTCGACGTCTTCATCAAGTCGGCAGCGTCCGTCCATCGGGTGCGCTGCCCCGCGGTCTTCATATCGACCTCCCCGGACACGGTCCCCTCCGCCTTGCTGCACAATCTCAAGCACAACCAGGTCCTGCACGAGCGGGTGCTGATTCTGAACGTGAAGGTCGAGGACGTGCCGCACGTCCCGCCGGCGAAGCGGCTTGAGGTGCATGGCGCGATGGAAGGCTTCTACCGGGTCATCCTCCATTACGGCTTCATGGACGAGGTTGATGTGCCCGCCGACCTCGTCCGGATTGACTCCTGCGGCGACCGTTTCGACATGATGAGCACCAGCTTCTTCCTCGGCCGGCAGAAGCTGATTGCGACCCGGGAGCAGCCCGGCATGGCGCTGTGGCGCGAGAAGCTGTTCGCCTGGATGATGAGAAGTTCCGAAAGCGCGATGGAGTTCTTCAAGCTGCCGACCAACCGCGTCGTCGAGCTCGGGAGCCAATTGCGGATATGAAACGCCTCGCAGCCGCGTCGCTTGCCCTGTCGATGGCAGGCGCCGCCGTGGCGCAGGACGCGCCGATCTGCACCGACCGGCCGGCCAGGGCCAATGCGGTATGTACCGTCCCGTCCGGCAGGATCCAGATCGAGACCACCGTTTCCGGATGGAGCCTGACCGACGCTGGCGGCAACCGCACCGAGCTTCTGACGGTCGCGTCGTCGGTGGCGAAGATCGGCCTGACCGAGCGTTCCGACGTCCAGATCGGAATCACGCCGTTCGCCCGGCTAACGAACAGGAGGACGGGCTCCATCGACCAGGTGTCCGGGTTTGGAGACATGCTCTTTCGCTACAAGCACAGGCTCACCGGCGACGATGCGCCGGTGCAGGTGGCGGTTATCCCCTTCATCACGCTGCCGACCGCCCGGCGCGGACTGGGTAACGACCGGGTGGAAGGCGGGCTCGCCGTTCCGGTCAGCTTCCGTTTCGCCGGGCCGGTGACGATGACGCTTGGCCCGGAGCTCGACCTGCTGGCGGACGCTGACGGAAGCGGTCGGCACCTCGCGCTCGTGAACCTGGTCAACCTGTCGCTGCCGATCGCGCCGCGCTGGACGGCCGCGGCCGAGCTGTGGACCAACAAGAATTTCGATCCTGCGGGGACCGCGGAACAGGCGACAGCCGATGTCGCGCTGGCTTATTCCATTTCTGACGATCTGCAGCTCGATTTCGGGGGGAATGTGGGCCTGACGGCCGACACACCCGATCTTGAACTCTATGCGGGGCTTTCGTTCCGGTTCTGAACGCAGCCGTCCCACCCCGCCAATTGCCACGCGGTCGGCGGAGGACGTCATCGCGAAACGAAGTCACGGGTGCTTCCTGCCGCACACGGACACGCCCGCAGTTTGGTGAGACTCGGACGGGACGATTTTCCGTCTCCACGCCAAGCATGTGGATTTCGGGGACAAGGCGTTCTCGGGACATTCACGGCGCAGGCTCCCGTCGTTAAGTTGACGCCAAGCAGGAGCCACCAGATGCCCAGAGCCCAAGTTGCCATCACGCCGGAGGAGCTGCGAAGGGCCTTCGCGCAGAACTACCTTGCCGCTCAGAACTCGGAGGCCTCCGACACCGGACACTCGGACGATGTAGACCAGGATGCCGACCGCGAACCTCTACCGGAGAAGGACGTAGAGCTTCGACGTCGGGTCATGCTGGTCATGTTGTGGCTAGCGCTGCCCGAGAGCGCGCCCCTCGTGAGCGACTACTCAGCCCTGGGCGTGCCGAAAATATTCATCAAGCAGTTTTCGACGTTGCCGCAAGCATTCCTCTCCCCAAATTCGGGGTCCCGAGGCCGGAGCCATTCCTGCGGACGATCGACGAGCGGGTGAAGGCCTATTCTGTCCTGACGGGGCACGGCTGACCGTCCACAAGCGGAGCCGCGAGTTCCTCTGCCACGCCCGACTCTCGGGCGATCCCGGCGATCTCCGTCTCCCACGCCAGGAACCAGGCTCGCTTCTCATCCTCCAGCTCATAGGTGTCGTAGGTCCGCTCGAGCCCCTTCTTCACGTGGTTGAGCATCGCCTCGGCCGTTTCGAAATCGATCTTCAGCCGCTTCGTGTTTGAGCGGCAGGTTCGCCTAAAATCGTGCGGAGTGAAGCGCTCGATCGGTCGTCCGGCGGCCCGCTCCATCCTCTCCCGCACGCGGTTGCGAGCCCTGTACCAGCAATTGCGCGAACGAGGGCCGTCGAGCTTCGGGGCGGGAAACACCCACGCGCTGTCGGACTGCATGAGCGACCAGCCCCAGGGACCGAGGGCGATGCGGTGCTCCACTGAATTCTTGGTCCGGCAGGCCGGGATGGTCCAGACACCCTCGCAAAGCTCCTCCGAGCGCGCCTCGCATACCTCCGCAAGGCGAGCGGCGGTTAGCAGCCAAAGCAGCATGCCCCGTTGATAGTCGCGCTCTTCCTCGACGAGGGCTTCGAGAAACCAAGCGATTTCCTGAAGCGCGAGCCGCCGCGATCGGGGCGTCTCGGGGAAGCGGAGGTCCCCGAGCCGGCGAGAGGGATCGACCTCCAATCCGACGTCGAGCCCGCGGAGCGATGCGGTCCAGCCGAAAAACACCTTGAGCTCCGCGGCGAGACGGTTTGCCCGCACCCTCGCCTTCTTGCCCTTGGCCTCGACCAGCTTGATGAGGTCGGTCTCGGTGATGTCGTAGATGATCTTCCGCCCAAGCTTCGGCGCGATGTCGCGCCGGTAGATATCCTGCTTGTCCGCAACGGTTCGAGGCTTGTTGGGACGCTTGGCCCGCGAAGACCGTCCCTCACGGACCGCCTCCATGTAGAGCTCATGCGCGCGATCGACAGTCATCGCCGCGAGCCGAACCTCCTGTCGCGCCGTCTCGCGGGGATCTATCCCGGCGTCGATCTGCAAGTTGAGCCCGTTCGCCCACGCGCGAGCATCGCCTATCGAGTAAGCCGGATATAGCCCGAGGCTGAGCTTCACGACCTCGCTGCGGCCGGCGATCCGCCGCCTGTAGAGCCATCTCTTTTTGCCGCTCGGCAGCACTTCGATCGAGAGGGCACCGGTTTTTGAGTCGTCCAGCTTGCCGGCCCTCAAATCGTCGATAAGTGCTGGAGTTAGTTCCTTTTTCTTCGACCTTCCGGCCTTTCGAAGCCGCCGACTCGTTGAAAAATCGGGACACAAATCGCGGTCTGCCGAGGCGCGCCCGGACCCGCCGGGTCGAACTCGGTCCAACTCGATTACGTTATTATCTGAAGCGCTTACGCGTGCGAGACTGCCTGCCATACCGACTCCACCCGGTCCTTCGGCAGAACAAAAATCGGGACACAAATCGGTACACAAGAGGCGTCGAATCCGGGCCAATTGAGGCGAACCGGGTCCAACTGCCTGCCGTGTCAATCTGAGTGCAAGCCATTGTTCTAGGACCGAATCATGAGGATTCGGTTGGCTGGGGCGGCAGGATTCGAACCTGCGAATGCCGGTACCAAAAACCGGTGCCTTACCACTTGGCGACGCCCCAGCAGGCGTGCGGGCGGGCTTATAGCTGCCCGCCGGCGAAGATGAAGCCTAGCTGTTCGACAGCAGCCGATTCACCAGGCCGAGATAGTCCTTGCGCAGCTGCAGCGTCAGGTCGCCGACCTCGAAATTCCACGGGCCGACCGAGGCGACCGGCGTTACCTCCGCCGCGGTGCCGGTGAGGAAGAGCTGTTCGAAGCTCTCCAGCTCCTCCGGCCAGATCGCCCGCTCATGCACCTCGATGCCGCGCCGCCGGGCGAGGTCGATCACCGTCCGCCGCGTGATCCCGTCGAGGAAGCAGTCGGGCGTCGGCGTGTGCAATGCGCCGTCGCGCACGAAGAAGGCGTTGGCCCCCGTCCCTTCCGCGACCTGGCCGCGCCAATCGAACATCAAAGCGTCGTCATAGCCCTGCGCCTGCGCCTGATGGCGCGCGAGCGTGCAGATCATGTAGAGGCCCGAGGCCTTGCTCTCGGTCGGCGCGGTGTAAGGCGCCGGCCGCCGCCAGGGCGACACGATCATCCTGATGCCCCGCCGAATTGCCTCCTCGCCGAAATAGGCGCCCCACGGCCACATCGCGATCGCGAGATGGATTTTCGTCTTCTGACCGGAGACGCCCATCTGCTCCGAGCCGCGCCACGCCAAGGGGCGCATATAGCCGTCGGTGAGGCCGCTGGCGGCGAGCACGTCGCGGCAGGCCTGGTTGATCTCGTCGACGCTGTACGGGATTTCGAAATCGAGCAGCCGGCCGCTCTTCACCAGCCGCTCGCTATGCTCGGTGAGCTTGAAAATCTCGCCCGAATAGGCCCGCTGCCCCTCGAACACGGAGGACGCGTAATGGAGCGCGTGGGTGAGGACGTGGACGTTCGCCTCGCGCCACGGGACCATCTCGCCATCGAGCCAGATCAGGCCGTCCCGATCGTGATAGGCGCGTTGGTCGGTCATCGCGGCCGGATAGGGCCGACCACCCGGTCGGTCAATTGCGGGCCCGGGCTTCCGCGGCCATTTCGACGCTGCGCGTCCGGGCCGCGGCGAGCGTTGCCTCGACCAGATCGAACAGGGCGCGATCGGCGTCGAGCACCTTCAGCCCGGCCTCGGTGGTGCCGTTGGGGCTGGCGACCTTGCGCGCCAGTTCGGCGGCTGAATCCTGCGAAGCCGCGGCGAGCGCTCCTCCGCCCGCGACCATCGCGGTCGCCAGCAGCAATGCCTGATCCTCGGGCAGGCCGAGCGCCGCCGCGCCTTTCCCCAACGCCTCGATGAAGCGGAACAGGAAGGCCGGTCCTGCTCCCGTCAGGACACCGGCGAGTTGAAACGCCGCCTCGTCCTCGAACCATTCGGCGTGACCAAGCGCCATCATCAAGTCAGTGGCCAGGTTCCGATCCGCCGCCGCGCCGCCCTCGGCGTAGAGATTGATCACGCCCTTGCCTAGCGCGACGGGCAGGTTCGGCATCGCCTTTACGATCGTCTCCGGCGCCGCGAAGCGCGCGCGGAGCGACGCCGCCTCGACCCCGGCGAGAATCGAAACCAGGATCGTGCGCGGATCGAGCGCTGGCGCGAGCCGCGGCGCGACCGCATCGAGCTGATAGGGCTTCATCGCCAGCAAGACGATCGCCGGCACTTCGTCCTCGGGATAGTCGGTCAGGACACGGACGCCCTCCGCCACCGGCGCGCCGCTCGGCCGGATCACGGTGACATGCGCCGGATGGACGCCGGCGGCGAGCCAGCCGGTCAGCATCGCCGAGCCCATATGGCCGCAGCCGACCATCCAGAGCGGCCCGGGCAGGAGAGGATCGGTCATGAGAGGCATCTAGCGCCAGACCGCCATTGAGTCATTCCGGCGAAAGCCGGAACCTATGAACACCAATGTCTGCCTTCATTCTCACACTGCCGAGTTCTTGGGTCCCGGCTTTCGCCGGGATGACTCAGGGGCGTAAGCGGACGCTACGCCTCGCCCTGCGTCTCGATCAGGGCGGCCGCGATCGCCTCCTGCGGCGTCTTGTCGGCCCACAGGACGAACTGGAACACCGGGTAGAAGCGCTCGCACTCCTCGATCGCCGCCTCGACCAGGGTCTCGGCCTGCTGGAGGCTGAGCGTCGCGTTATTCTCGCCGTCGAGCAGAGCCGCGTGGCGGAAGAGGACGAGGCCGGACGCCGACCAGAGCTCGAAATGGCCGAGCCAGAGCTGCTCGTTGATCAGCCCGATCGCCTCATAGACCGCGTCCCGCTTCTCGGCCGCGACCCGGATGTCGGGGAGCGCAAGGAACTGCAGAACCTGGTCCTCGGCGCGCCAGATGCCGCGCAGCTCATATTGCGTCCAGCTGCCCTGAAAGCTGGAGACGATCTCGTCCTCGCCGGCCCGCTCCGCGGCCCAGCCCATGGCGCTGAAATAGGTTTCGAGCATGTCGATCGGCGCGCTGGCTTCGCGCTCGAGCGCATATTCGTCCATGTTCATCCGCGCGTCCCCGGCCCGCTTTTGTTCCATCCTTTTGCCGTTTTTGGCGGAAAAGCGCAAGAAAAGCAGGCGTCAAGGCCAACAAAGCTGTGGATAGTCATTGGCGCTTCACCGCGGCGAAACGCTCACGACTTGGGCGCGGCTCCGCGCTTGCCGCGTCCGCCGGCGGCCGGTTTGCCGCCCTCCAGCGCCGCGATCCGGCGCTCAAGCGCCTCGTTCTGCTCGCGGGCGGCCACCGCCATCGCCTTCACCGCCTCGAACTCCTCGCGACTGACCAGATCGAGCCCGCCGATCCATTCGCGCGCCCGCTCCTGCATCGCCGCATTAGCCTCGCGGGTCATGCCGGCGATCGTGCCGGCGGCGCCGTTCATCACCTTGACGAAATCGTCGAACAATTTGTTCTGGGACTGCATGGGTCCGCTCCTCAAATCAGGTTGCCGAGATCGGCCGCATTGAGCTGGATATTGATCGGCTGCCGCGTCGGTTCAAGCGTCGCGGCGTTCGGGTTGCGGTTCACGATCTCATAATTGAGCAGACCCACGAACATCAGCCAGCCGAGATAGGGATAGAGCAGCAGCCCGGCGACGACCCGGATCCGCCAGCCGACGAGGATCAAGGCGGCCGTCCCGACCAGCATCGCGGCGACGATCGACAGCGCGATATCGACGCGGTGCCAGGCGAAAAAGGCCGGCATCCAGGCGAAATTGAGCGCGAGCTGGACGGCGAATAAGGCGAGCGCGCGGCTTCGCCTCGGCGCGCCTTTGGCGTGCAGCACCATCGCCAGCGACAGGCCGAGCAGGACGTAGAGGATCGTCCAGGCGATCCCGAACACCCCGGACGGCGGCATGAAATCGGGCTTCTGCAGCGCGAGATACCAGCCGTTCGAAATGCCCGCATTGGACAGATAAGCGGACAGGCTGCCGAGCAGCACCACCGCCGGCACGGTGACCAGCGCGTAGCGCAAGAAGCTCATCCGCAGCTCGGCGCGCGATGCGATGCCGCCCATCTATTTCTATTCCGCCGGCATCGGCTGCGCCTCGCCCAACTGCCGCTCCAGCTTGCGGGTGACGGTCAGCGGCGAGCCGGTGAAGCGGGCGACACGCGAATAGAGCAAGGGAATCAGGAACAGCGTGATCGCGGTCGCGATCGAGACGCCGAAGACGATGACGACGCCGATCGCCGAGCGCGCCCCCGCTCCGGCGCCGCCGGCCAGCATCAAAGGCACCGCGCCGGCGACGGTCGCGATCGAGGTCATCAGGATCGGCCTGAGCCGCCGCCGCGCCGCATCGCGGATCGCATCGCCGATCTCGCTCCCCGCGTCGCGCAGCTGGTTCGCGAACTCGACGATCAGGATGCCGTTCTTGGCGGCGAGGCCGACCAGCATGACCAGCCCGACCTGGCTGAACAGGTTCATCGTTTGGCCCATCACGACGAGGCCGATCAACCCGCCGGCGACGGCGAGCGGCACAGTGGCGATGATCACGCCCGGATGGACGAAGCTTTCGAACTGGGCCGCGAGCAGCAGATAGACGACGAGGATGGTGAGGGCGAAGACGAGATAGATCGATCCGCCCGCCTCGCGGAACGCCTGGCTCTCGCCGCGATAGCCGACCGCGGCGATCTCCGGCGCGCCGGCCGCCTGCGCCTCCATGAAGGCGAGCGCTTCGCCGAGCGAATAGCCGGGCGCGAGGCCGGCGGTGATCGTGATCGCGCGCAGCTTGTTGTAGCGGCCGAGGTCGCGCGCGCCGGCCGCATCGCGCGAGCGGACGAGATTGGAGAGCGGTATCAGCGCGCCGGTGCGGCCCCGCACGTAGATCTGCGCCAGATTGGCCTCGTTCGCCCGGGCGCCTTCCTCCGCCTGCACGACCACCCGATATTCCTCGCCGCGATCGACATAGGTGGAGACGCGGCGCGAGCCGAGCAGGGTCTGGAGCGCGTTGGAAACGTCGGCGACCGAGACGCCGAGATCGCCAGCGCGCGAGGTATCGACCTCGACGTTCAGCTGCGGCTTGTTTTCCTTATAGTCGCTGTCGACGTTGACGAGGCCGGGATTGTCGCGCGCCGCGGCGAGGATGCGGTCGCGCGCCGCGACCAGCTCGGGATAGGTCGAGCCGGCGATGACGAAATTGACCGGGTTGCCGCGGCCGCGGCTCAGCGAGTTGCGGACCGAAGCGTTGCCGCGCACCGCCGCGATCTGGCCGAGCGACCGGTTGACCTCGCCGACCACGCTCTGCGTTGTCTCGGTCCGCTCCTCCCATGGGCGGAGGAAGATCGTCGCGGCGCCGCTGTTGAAATCGTCGCTCGCGCCGAAGCCGCCGGGCGCGCGCGTGACGATCGTGCGCACTGGCCCCTGCTCGTCGATCAGCGGCAGCAGCCGCGCCTGCACCTCGCCCATGTAGCGGGTCATCTCGGCAAAGCCGGTTCCCTCCGGCGCGTTGACGTTGACGTTGACGATGCCGGTGTCCTCGGCGGGCACCAGCTCCGACTGCAGGGTGAAGAACAGACCGCCCGACGCGCCGACGAAAAGCAAGACGACGATCATCGGGATGAGCGGCTTCTTCAGCATCGCGTCGAGCCGGCGGGCGTAGAAATCCTCGAGTCTTCGGAAGCGGCCGTCGACGAAGGCAGCCATCCGACCGCGATTCTCGTGCCGCATCAGCTTCGAGCAGAGCATCGGCGCGAGGCTGAGCGCGAAGAAGCCGGAAAAAGCGACCGCGCCGACCATCGCCACCGCGAGCTCGCGGAACAAGAGGCCCGTCTGCCCGGCGATGAACATGATCGGCACGAACACCGCGCACACGACGAGTGTCGTCGAGAGTACCGCGAAGCCGACCTGCTTGGTGCCGTGATAGGCGGCGGCGAGCGGCGGCTCGCCTTCATCTTCGATCCGGTGATGGACGTTTTCGAGCACGACGATCGCGTCGTCGACGACGATGCCGATGCACAGGACGAGCGCGAGCAGGGTCAGGAGGTTGATCGAGAAGCCGAACAGCCACAGCACCGCGAAGCTGCCGAGGATGCACAAGGGCACGGTGACGGCGGGAATGAGCGTCGCCCGCCAGCTGCCGAGGAACAAATAGATGACGAGGACGACCAGAATCGCCGCCTCGGCCAGCGTCTTCCACACTTCGTCGATCGCGCGGCGGATGAACTGCGATTCGTCCGATCCGACCGCCATCGTCATGCCCTCGGGCAGATTCGGCCGGACCTGCTCCATCGTCGCCCGGGCGGCGTCGGCGACGGCGAGCGTGTTGGCGCCCGACTGCCGAACGATGCCGAGCCCCACTGCCTGCTCGCCATTCATGCGGAAGAAGGAATAGGGATTCTCCGCTCCGGCCTCGACGCGCGCGACATCGCCGAGGCGGACGAGATAGCCGTCCTGGCCCCGGCCGACGACGAGCGCGCGAAATTGCTCCGGCGTCGTGAACGGCCGCTGGACACGCAGCGTCACATTCTGCTGCGCCGATTCGAGCCGGCCCGCCGGCAGCTCGACATTCTGGCTCCTCAGCGCATTCTCGACGTCGGCGGAGGTCAGCCGGTAGGCGGCGAGCCGCTCGGGGCTGATCCAGACCCGCATCGCCGGCCGCGCCTCGCCGCCGACGAACACGCGCGCGACGCCGTCGATCGATGAAAAGCGGTCGACCATGTTGCGGTCGACCCAGTCGGACAATTGCATCCGCGACCAGCCGGGCCGCGAGATGACGATGAACATGATCGGCGCCGAATCGGCGTCGACCTTCCTGACCGTCGGCGGCTCGACCTCGGTCGGCAATTGCGCCGCCGCCGCCGCGACGCGGTCGCGCACGTCATTGGCCGCGCTGTCGATGTTGCGGCCGGCGAAGAACTCGATCGAGATTTGCGACTGGCCGTCCTGCGACCGCGAGGTGATCGTCTGCAGCCCCTCGAGGCCGGCAAGCTGCTCCTCCAGCACCTGGGTGACGCGTGTCTCGATGACGCTCGCCGACGCGCCGATATAGCGCGTCTCGACCGAGACGATCGGTGGATCGACGTCCGGATATTCGCGCACCGACAGGCCGAAGAAGCCGGTGATGCCGACCACCGCGACCAGCATCGCGACCACCGCCGCGAAAACGGGCCGCTTGATCGAGAGATCGGAGAGGACCATCGGCTAGCCGCCGCCGGGCCGGGCCTGCGCCGTCCTTTGCCCCTGTCCCCCGCCGCGACCACCGCCGCCGCCCTGGCCGACGAGCCGGACCTCCATTCCGTCCGCGACCTTCACGACCCCCTCCGTCACGACCCGCGCGTCGGGCCTCAACCCGGCGAGGATCTCGATCCGGCCATTGGCGCGCACGCCGGTGCGAACCTGGGCGCGATGGGCGCGGTTCTGCGCGTCGAGGACGAAGACATAACGGTTGTCCCCCTCGCCGACGATCGCCAGCTCGGGCACCGACAGCGATTCCCTGGGCGCGCTTTCGATCGCGACGTTGAGCAGCATGCCGGGCCTCAGGCGCCGGTCAGGATTGGGCAGCAGGGCCCGCACCGTCACCGCGCGGGTGTTGGGATCGATGACCGGATCGATCGTCGCGATGACGCCGCGGAACGGCTGATCGGGATAAGCCTCGGACCGCGCCTCGATCGCCTGCCCTTCGCGCAGCGCCGGCAGCATCGTCTCCGGCACGGTGAAATCCAGCTTGATCGTCGAGATGTCGCTGATCGTCGCGATCGCCGTCCCCTGGCTCGCCATCGCGCCGACCGATATGTTGCGAAGGCTCACCCAACCCGAGAAGGGGGCGCGGATCACCCGGTCGCTGATATCGGCGCCGGTCGATTGCGCCTGGGCGCGGGCGGTGGCGACGGCCGCGACGCGTGTGTCGTAATCGGCGCGAGTCGCGAAGCCGCGATTCTTCAGCGCCTCGACCCGCCGCAGCTGCTGCTCCGCCTCGCGCACGCGAGCCTGCGCCTCGCGCATCTGGGCGGACTGCTGCCCCTGCTGGAGCACGGCGATGATCTGGCCGCGCTGGACGAAGCTGCCGTCGTCGAAATTCAGGCGGACGATCCGCTCGGTGACCGGCGCCTGGATCGTCACCTGCTCGTTCGCGACCGCGGTGCCGACTGCGTCGATCCGGTCCGCGAAGCGGGTCCGCTGCGGCGCCTCGGCCTTGACCATCGGCGGCGAGCGGTCGCGCTGCTTCTGCGCCTCGCCGCTGCCGCAGGCGGCGGCTAAAGCGGCAAGCGCCGCGACCGCAGCCAGGCCGAACGACCGGCGTATTACGCGTCCAACACTCATCGCGCGTCGCTCAATCCCATATTTCGACAACTGTCGAGAGGGCCTTTGTATCAGAAAGTCGCGGCATCGCTCGTTTTGTGCGCGCCGATCAGAAACTCCACATTGCCTTCCGGCCCGGTAATCGGACTCGGCGTCACACCCGCGACAATCCAGCCCCGTTCGACGAGCCAGTCGGCGACCGTTCGACAAACGCGCTCGTGCACCGCGGCATCGCGCACCACGCCGCCCTTGCCGATCTCGTCCCGCTCCGCCTCGAACTGCGGTTTGATCAGTGCGATCAGCCGGGCGCCGGGCTTCGCGAAATCCAGCGCGGTATCGAGCACCTTGGCGAGGCCGATGAAGCTCGCGTCGCAGACGATCAGATCGACCGACTCAGTGACGATCGCGGCGGTGAGATAGCGCGCATTGGTCTGCTCATGGACGACGACGCGCGGGTCCTGCCGCAGCTTCCAGGCGAGCTGGTTGGTGCCGACATCGACGGCGAACACCTTCGCCGCGCCGCGTTGGAGCAGCACGTCGGTGAAGCCGCCGGTCGAGCTCCCCACATCGAGCGCCACCGCGCCGGCCACGTCCCAGCCGAAATGATCGAGCCCATGCGCCAGCTTGATCCCGCCCCGCGACACCCAGGGATGGTCCTTCCCCCGCACCTCCAGCGGCGCGTCGGCGGCGAGCGCCTGCCCCGCTTTGTCGATCTTGCGCTCACCGGAAAAAACGAGGCCCGCGAGGATAAGCGCCTGCGCCTTGGCGCGACTCTCGACGAGCCCGCGATCAACGAGCAGCTGGTCGGCGCGCTGCTTGGTCACGCCCTCAGAACCAGCCACGAAGATGCGGGTAGAAAATGAGGAGACCAATGATCGCAGCAGCGATCGCGCTCACCAGCACGCCGGCTGCCGCGACATCCTTCACGACCTTGAGCCGCGGATCGCGATCGAGGCTGACGATATCGGCCAGCCGCTCGATCGCGGTGTTGAACGCCTCCGCCAGCCACACCCCGGCAATCGCGACGACCAGCCAAAGCCATTCGCCGGCGCTCAGCCGCACCGCCATGCCAAGCACGATGACGGCCGCAGTAGCGGTCAGGTGAATCCAAGCATTGTGCTCCGAGCCGATCAAATATCGCAGCCCGGAGAAGGCGTAGCCGAAGCTCCGGATTCTCGTGTGAACGGAGAAGCCCGGCCGCTCCGGACGATATTCCGGCTCGCTCAGGCGCGCGCCCCCTCGATCACGCCGGCGCTGTTGTGCCGAAGCGCCTTCAGCACCGTCTCGACGAT
>NZ_JBQTIN010000031.1:0-27653 GCF_052388015.1 Sphingosinicella sp. | reverse complement strand
CGCGCCGGCCCGGAAAGCGGCTTCGCCCGCGCCTGGCGCGAGGCGCAGGCGATGGGCCGCGCAACCGCCCACAGCGCCGCTATCGAGCGAGCGCTCCACGGCGTCGAGCAGCCCTATTTCTATCGCGGCGTCCAGCGCGGCACGCGCCGCGTCTACAATGATGGCCTGCTCATCGCCGCCCTGCGCGCAGCCGAACGGGCGCGGGGTGTGGACCTGGACCGGTGGGGCGGGAAAGGCCGCCGAAGGTGACGCTTTTCTCCGCCACGTTCCGACACTTTCGTCACCTTCGGCGCGGTGTCGGCGACGGAAATAAGCCGCGCGTCGGCCACTCCGCTGGCTTGTTAACCTCCAACCTGCTAAGCGCTTCCCATCACCTGCGTTTTCCGCAAGCGCCTTGTGACTGAGAGACACGTCCGTGCTCCCGCTTGCCGAACAGGCGATTTCACATGGAAAAGACCTACTGGCTCGGCCGCAAACGGGCGGCCATGGCGATGGCGCGCGCCGCCACATGCAGCGAGGCGCGCCTCGTCTATTACGACCAGGCCGGGCGCCACAGCGTCAGGGCCGCCTTCGCGCCTTTCCTGCTGCCGCAACAGGGCCCGGCGACCGAAGGCGAGCGCGAGGCGCTTCGCATGCCCCGTCCCTCGCCGTCTCGCCCGCCGGCGATCATCCGCCGGCCGCCGCCGACACCTCGCGGTCACAAGCCGGACGAAAGCCGGTGAGCATGAACTTCCGGAAATCCGTTCGCAGGACGCCCGTTTCGCGGGAGGTGGCCGCGCGGCAGGCCCGCCTGCTCAAGGCGACGCAGGCCGCCTTGGTCACCGCCGACGCGACGCGGGACTTCCTCAACAACGACCATGCCGGGCTCGGCGGCCGGCCGCTGGATATCGCGCTCCAGAGCGAGGCGGGCTTGCTGGCGGTCGAGCGGGTCATTCGCGGCGAGGCCGGCGCGCCCGCAGCGGGAGACAGCGGATGATCCTCCACAATCTGTTCGGCCGGCACATCCCCGATCACCAGCGCAATCGCTGGGAAGGCGGATATTTCGTCACGCAATGCACGCTTTGCGGTCAGGCCATGATCAAGCTGCCCGGCCTTCCCTGGCGGCTGCGCCCCTCCTCCGCCTGATCGCCCGCTCCCGGGGCGATTACCGGCGCCTCGGCAGACAGATGCAGGGCCGGGACAAGCGGGCCAAACATGCATCAAGACGTGCTTAACGGACCGCTAAGCAGTGCTGGTAAAGGCCGCAGCCTCCAACGACACGGACGGGGGTTTTCATGCGTTTTCTTCGCCGGATCGGCAACGACAAGCGCGGCGCGACAGCCATCGAATATAGCCTGATCGCCGCGCTGATCGCGGTCGCCGCGATCACCGCGATGCAGGGTCTCGGCACGTCGCTCAACAAGACCTTCACCAACGTCTCGACCGCGATGAAGGGCTCCAATCCCTAGCGCCAGCGCTCCGCTGGCGCCTGGAGGTAATGGCGGAAGACATAGCTCCAGGGGATGACCAGCCCGAACAGGATCGGGGCGCCGCCGATCAGGTAGATGTCCAGCCCCCATTGCGGTGCGCGCACGCCCGACAGGCCTTGCGGAATGCCGTAGGCGAACAGCCAGATTGTCTTCCAGAATCCCTCGAACAGCAGGACGGGCAGCATCTTGAGCGGGTAACGAAGGCCGAGCGCGCACATCGCGAACAGGCCGATCTGGATGCCGTTGATCATCCCCCGCTCGTCCGGCGCGTGCACGAAGGCCTTGGCCAGCGGCCCGCCCCCGAACGGCGCCATCGCCAGGGCCGGGAACACGAAGATCCCGTAGGTCGCGCGCAGCACCCACAGCCGCCACAGCGGCACCTTATGGTCAGGCTGCTGCATGGCCCGCCTCCCCTTCGCCGCGCCGCAGCCGCCACGGATCGCCCGGCCGCGCGACATAGTTCGCCCAGACGTAACGCCATGGGATCACGAGGATCAGGACGGCGCCCAGCGACGTGTCGAAGATCGTGCTCCGCATCCCCTCGTCGAGCGTGCCGTTCAGCCATCGCGGCAATGCGAAGGCGGCCAGCCAGATCGCCTTCCACGCCAGCTCGAACAGCAGCAGCGGGATCATCTGCAGCGGGTAGCGAAGCCCGAGCAGCGCGAGCAGCCCGATCGTCCCGAGCAGCGCCCAGGCGACCCCGGTCATCCGCGGCACGGTATCGCCGTGGCTGACGATCAGCGGCCAGATGGTGAGCCCGAGGCCGGCCGCCATCACCAGGTACATCGCCCGCATCACCCACAGCCGGATCGGCGAAACGGTCATCATGCTTGCTCCGGGACGGGGACGCGCAGCTTCAGCCGGGCGATCGCTTTGGCGAAGCGCAGGCGCACCAGCCAGAAGGCCATCACCGCGAACGGCGCGAAGGCGAGGACGAACAGGACCGGCGAGCCGCGCACCGCCGCCGGCAGGACGTCCTGCTGGCCCAGGAAGAAGGAGCCGGTGGCGATGAAGAAGGCGAAGCACATCCGCCACAAATGGCGCGCGATCCGCTGTGCGGGCGTGAGCCTTCGGCGCAGGATCGCGTTGAGATCGAGAAGCCCGGCGAGCAGGCACAGACCAGCGGCAGCGAAAAGCGGGCCGCGGCCCGCGGGCGTGTCCGACGTGCCGGTGAAGGCGTCCCAGGCGATGAGTGCGGCGAGGCCGAGCGCTGCCGCGCAGGCGATGATCTCGAATTTGCCGGTCGTCCCGTCGCGGCGGCGCGCGGCGACCCAGGAGGTCGCAATGAAATACAGCACGAACAGACCGGCGATCGGCGATCCCGGCGGGTCGCGGAACGGCTCCAGCATCGCGGCCGTGACGCCGAGCACGACCATCGAGCCGAAGAAGACGGTCCCGGCCCGCGCGTGCAGCCGTCCGCCCTTGCGCGCTCCGACCGCGACCGTGCCCGAAGGCAGCGCCAGCAGCCCCGCCGCGATATGGATCGCCATCACGATGCTCATGCCGCCTCCGCTTCCGCCACGTCGGGCAGATATTCCAGGACGTCGCCCGGCTGGCAGGCAAGCGCCGCGCAAATCGCCTCGAGTGTCGAGAAGCGGATCGCGCGCGCCTTACCGGTCTTCAGGATCGACAAATTTGCCAGCGTGATTCCGATCCGCTCGGCGAGCTCGGTCAGCGTCATCCGGCGCGCGTGCAGCAAATCGTCAAGCTTGACGGCGATCGCCATGTCACACCGTCCCTTTGAGATCGTCGCGCATGAGCGCGCCCTCGGCGAAGATGCGGGCCAGGACGAAGGTCAGCAGCACCGCCAGCCAGCCGTTGATCGAGAAGCCGGCGTCGAGTGCCACCGGATTCTCCGGTGTCGAGATCGCCATGCCGACGGCGCCGATCGTCATGCTGAGCAGCTGCAGCGCGAGCAGCGCCCAGGCGATGGCCTGCAGCCGCACCGCGTTGGCCGCGACGAACGGGTCGCCACGGCGCACCGTCATGACGATCGCGACCAGCCGCCTCAGCACCAGATCGTTGAGCAGGACGCCGACCAAGCCGAGCGCGGCGATCGCGCGCAGCCCCACCAGCATCGCGGGAATCCCCGACGCCGCCGTGATGCCGAGCGCGGTCAACGTCCACTGCTCGGCGACGATCGTCGCGGTCAGCAGCACGAAGATCGCCACGCCACCCAGCCAGTTCACCAAAATCAGGAGGCGTAGCACCACATAAGCGATCGGCAGCGCGGCGGAATAGGGTCGGGTCATGGGACCTGCTCTCCATTAGTTTATCGATAAACGATAATATACTTATCGATATTCGGCAAGCCCCTTTGCGCACGCTTTGCCTACCGCTCCGCCCCGCCCCGTTATAGAAGGCCGCATGGCCGCCACCCCGCCCTCACTTCAGTCCCTCGCACAGACCGGCATCGATGCGCTGCGCGGGGGCGATGCCGGCGGAGCGCTGACGATCTTTCAGGAGATCGAGGCGCAGGGCGGCGAGCCGCCCTGGCTGGCGGTGGCGCGGGCCTGCAACCTGCTCGCCGACGACGCCGGCGAGGAGCGCGCCCTTCAACGCATCCTGGACCGGGACAAGCGCGACCTGCCCGCCTTGCTCGCGATGGGCGAGCTGCACGCGCGGCGGCAGGACGATCGCGCCGCCGGCGCCTTCTTCCGCACCGCGCTCAACCAGGCCGCAACGACCCAGCCGCCGACCCAGCTACATCCGCTTCTGGAACGCGCCCGCGCTTTCCTGGCCGAGGCGACGCAACGCTATGAGACCCATTTGGAGGAGAAGCTCGACGCCGCCGGCCTGACCGGGGATAAGACGAGCCCGCGCGTCGCGGCGGCGCTGGACCTGCTCCTCGGCCGCAAGCAACTCTACCTCCAGCAGCCCAACGTCTTCTATTTCCCCGGCTTGCCGCAGCGCCAGTATTACGAGCGCGACGAATTTCCTTGGCTGGTCGCGATCGAGGCGGCGACGCCGGTGATGCAAGCCGAACTCGCAGCGGTGATCGCGGCCGAGGGCGATTTCGCGCCCTACGTGTCCGGCACGCCCGGCCGCCCCGCTCCCAACAACCGGCTGCTCGGCGATCCAAGCTGGGGCGCTTATTATCTCTGGCAGTCGGGCGCGCCGGTCCCCGGCCAGGCCGACCGCTGCCCGGCGACGATGAGGGCGCTGGAGGCCGCGCCAATGCCCGTGATCGCCGGGCGTTCGCCGATGGCTTTGCTCTCCCTGCTCAAGCCCGGTACCCATATTGCGCCGCATCACGGCATGCTGAACACGCGGCTGATCTGCCACGTCCCGCTGTTCGCACCGGAAGGCTGCGCGCTGCGCGTCGGCAGCGAGACGCGCGAATGGCGGCTTGGCGAAACCCTGATCTTCGACGACAGCTTCGAGCACGAGGCCTGGAACCGGAGCGGCGAGACGCGGGTCGTCCTCCTGTTCGAGATCTGGCGGCCGGAAATCGGTGCCGCGGAGCGCCAGGAGCTGATCGCCTTGTTCGAAGCGGTCGGCGCTTTCGGCGGCGAGGAGGGCCAGCCGGCCTGACGCGAAATACTTCTCTCGCAGCGACGAGCGGGAGCAGGAAATCGCGCCGCGCCGCTCCGGGCGCGAACTCTGCCGCTTTGCACGCGCCCGGCGTTGAAGGCGCGGCCCATCCCGCCTAAGCGCCTGCGCGATGGCCGAGGCATCCCCTTTCCAGTTCCGCGACTATCGCGCTTTCTGGTTCGCGCGGCTGGCGAGCACGATCGCCAACACGATGCTGGTCGTCGTCATCGGCCTGCACGTCTACGACATCGCCCGCGAGACGATGACCATCCGCGAGGCGAGCTTCTGGCTCGGCATGGTAGGCCTCGCCCAGTTCCTGCCCTTGTTCCTGCTCGTCCTCGTCGCCGGCTACGTCGCCGACCGGGTCGACCGGCGGCTGATCGTCCGCCTCTGCCTCGCGGCCGAGATGCTCTGCGCGGCCGGGCTCGCCGCTTTGCTGTGGTTCGATGCGATGAGCCTGGCGCCGCTTTTCGCCGTCGCCATCGTCCTTGGCGTCTGCCGCGCCTTCGCCGGGCCGGCCCTGGGCTCGATCGCCCCCAACCTCGTCCCGCCCGCCTTGCTGCCGAGCGCGATCGCCCTGAACTCGATCGCCTGGCAGGCCGGCGCGGTCGCCGGCCCGCTGCTCGGCGGCGGCGCTTATGCCGTGTCGCGCAGCCTGCCCTACGAGACGTCCGCCGCGCTCTACGCGCTGGCGCTCGGCGCTTTGTTCCTGATCCGACCGATCCCGAAGGTCAATGCCGGCGAGTCGCGGCCCCTGCGCGCCGTGATCGAAGGCCTCGCTTATGTCCGCGACAACAAGATCGTGCTGGGCGCGATCAGCCTCGATCTGTTCGCCGTCCTGCTCGGCGGCGCGACTGCGATGCTGCCCGTCTATGCGCGCGACATCCTTCATGTCGGCCCGGAAGGCCTCGGCGCGCTGCGCGCCGCACCCGCCGTGGGCGCCGCGCTCACCGCCCTCATCCTCGCCCGCCGGCCGATCAGGCGGCATGTCGGCGCCAAGATGTTCGGCTGCGTGGCCTTGTTCGGGATCGCGACGATGGTGTTCGGCGAGAGCCGCTGGATATGGCTCTCGCTTGTTAGCCTGTTCGTGCTTGGCGCGTCGGACATGATCAGCGTCTACGTCCGCTCCTCGTTGATCCAGCTCCACACGCCGGACGCGATGCGCGGCCGCGTCTCCGCCGTCTCCGGCCTCTTCATCTCGGCCTCGAACGAGCTCGGCGAGTTCCGCGCCGGCCTCGCCGGCGCCGCCTTCGGGCCGGTCGCCGCGGTGGTCGGCGGCGGCGCGCTCGCCGTGCTCGTCACCGGCTTTTGCGCCTGGGCCTTCCCCTCGCTCAGGAAGGCCGACCGCTTCGTCGTCCCCGACGAGGCTTTGCTCGCCGAGGCGTCCGGCAAGGACCAGCCGCTCAACGAACCGCCCGCTTTGTGCGCGGGCCTCGAACCCCAGGCCGCGAAAGGAGCAGCCCCATGAAAGCCGCCAACATCCTCGAGACGATCGGCAACACGCCCCACGTCCGCCTCAGCCGCCTGTTCGGCGATGCCGAGATCTGGATCAAGCAGGAGCGGGCCAATCCCGGCGCCTCGATCAAGGACCGCATCGCGCTCAGCATGATCGAGGACGCGGAGGCGTCCGGCAAGCTTCAGCCCGGCGGCACGATCATCGAGCCGACCTCGGGAAACACCGGCATCGGCCTCGCGATGGTCGCGGCGGTGAAGGGCTACAAGCTGGTCCTCGTCATGCCGGAAAGCATGAGTCTCGAGCGCCGCCGGCTGATGCTAGCCTTTGGCGCGAGCTTCGATTTGACCCCCAAGGAAAAGGGTATGAAGGGCGCGATCGCCCGCGCCGAGGAGCTGATCGCCGCCACCCCCGGCAGCTGGATGCCACAGCAGTTCGAGAACCCGGCGAACCTGGAGGTCCACCGCCGCACCACCGCGCAGGAGATTCTGCGCGACTTCGCCGATTCGCCGCCCGACATCCTCGTCACCGGCGTCGGCACCGGCGGCCATATCACCGCCTGTGCCGAAGTGCTGAAGGCCGCTTGGCCCGGCCTCAAGGTGTTCGCGGTCGAGCCGACCCTCTCGCCGGTCCTCTCCGGCGGCGATCCCGGCCCGCACCCGATCCAGGGCATCGGCGCCGGCTTCATCCCCGCGATCATGAACACGAGCGTTCTCGACGGCATCGTCCAGGTCGAACCCGCCGACGCCAAGGAGATGGCCCGCCGCGCCGCCCGCGAGGAAGGCATGCTGGTCGGCATCAGCTCCGGTGCGACGCTCGACGCGATCCGCCAGAAGCTCGCCGAGCTGGGCGAGGACAAGCGCGTGCTCGGCTTCAACTACGACACCGGCGAGCGTTACCTCTCGGTGCCGGACTTCCTGCCGGAGGCGTGAGGAGGCGGCTAGCGTCGCTCCGGACGCGCCGCCGCGGGCTGGGCCTCGGTCGCGCCCGGGGCGCGGTCCATGTCGATGATGATCTCGTCGGGCCGCACCAGGCCGAGCTCACGGCGAATCAGCTCGTCGGCGAGATCGGGATCGGCACGGCGCGGATCGAGCAATTGGGCGCGATGCTGCAGCCGCACCCGCTCCGCCTCGAGTCGGGCGAGCTCGACGCTCCGCTCCTGCTTGGCGCGGCGATAATCGCCCCAGGCGAGCGCGCCGTTCGTGCCCACCAAAGCATAGCCAAGGAAGTTGGCGACGATCAGCAGTCCGACGGCCGGCAACGCCACGCGCTTGATCAGGGCGAACGGGGAACGACGCATCGTCATCGGACGGTCACAGAATCAGGGATTCCTCACGGAATCAAGCCCTTTGATCCTAAATGCACAGAAAAGCGGCGAACCGATCGATCAGCGAGTCGGGCCGAACACGTCCCGCCCGGCATAGCGCGCCGTGTCGCCCAGCTCCTCCTCGATTCTCAACAGCTGGTTGTATTTCGCCAGCCGGTCGGAGCGGGCGAGGCTGCCGGTCTTGATCTGCCCCGTCCGGCAGGCGACGGCGAGGTCGGCGATCGTCGCATCCTCGGTCTCGCCGGAACGGTGCGACATCACCGAAGTGTAGCCGGCCCTGTGCGCGATCCCGACCGTTTCCAGGGTCTCGGAAAGCGTGCCGATCTGGTTGACCTTGATCAGGATGGAGTTGGCGAGGCCATTGTCGATCCCCATGCGCAGTCGCTCGGGATTGGTGACGAACAGGTCGTCACCGACAAGCTGGACTTCGCCGCCGACCCGCTCGGTCAGCGCCTTCCAGCCGTCGAGATCGTCCTCGGCCATGCCGTCCTCGATCGAGCGGATCGGATAGGCGCGCGCCAGCTCGGCGAGATAACCGGCCATCTCGTCGGGCGAGAGCGTCCGCCCCTCGCCTTCCATACGGTAGGCGCTGTCCTTGAAGAACTCGGTGGCGGCGCAATCGAGCGCCAGCACGACGTCGTCGCCGGGCGTGTAGCCCGCCTGCTCGACCGAGCGCATGATGAAGTCGAGCGCGTCGCGGGCCGAGGCAAGATTGGGCGCGAAGCCACCCTCGTCGCCGACCGCGGTCGCCAGCCCCGCATCGTGCAGCCCCTTCTTCAGCGTGTGGAAAATCTCCGCCCCGCAGCGCAGCGCCTCCGAAAAGCTCGCCGCCCCGACCGGCATCACCATGAATTCCTGGAAGTCGATCGGGTTGTCCGCGTGCGCGCCGCCGTTCAGGATGTTCATCATCGGCACCGGCAGCAGGTCGGCCGAAACGCCGCCGACATAGCGGTAGAGGGGCAAGCCCCGCGAATCCGCCGCCGCCTTGGCGACCGCGAGGCTGGCGCCGAGGATCGCATTGGCGCCGAGCCGCGACTTGTTCGCCGTCCCGTCCAGCGCGATCATCGCCGCGTCGATCCCCGCCTGGTCCTCGGCGTCCATGCCGAGCAAGGCGTCGGCGATCTCGCCGTTCACCGCCGCGACCGCCTGCGTGACGCCCTTGCCGAGCCAGCGGCTCTTGTCCCCGTCCCTCTTCTCGACCGCCTCGTGCGCGCCGGTCGATGCGCCCGAGGGCACCGCCGCCCGGCCGAAGCCGCCATCCTCCAGGCTCGCCTCGACCTCGACCGTCGGGTTGCCGCGGCTGTCGAGAATCTGCCGGGCGTGAAGATGGACGATCGCGGTCATGTCGTTACGGCCTCTTATCGAACGGGGGCGCCCGGCCTATATGCGGGTTGAAGGCCGATTATCGACAGGCCGTTGGCGGCGCAAGGAACGCGAAGCCCGCCATAGGGGTTGTCGAGGCAAGCGAATGTCCAACCCGGAGTAAGTGAAATGCCCCCTCGCGAACCCGAACTTCCCGAAGGCACCGACCAGATCGTCGCCGGCGCAAGCGCCGAAGGCAATGAAGGCTCGGGCGGCTTCGTCGCCCGCGCCAGCAATGGCGGCGCGCGCGAGACGACCGACCGCCTCGTCACCCAGGCCCGCGACCAGATCGCCACCCTGCGCGACCAGGCGGGCGAGAAGATCCGCGCTTATGCCGATGACGGCAAGGGCAAGGCGAGCGGCCTGCTCGAGGAGCTCGGCGGGGTGCTGACCGACGCCGCCCGCTCCGTCGATACCCGCTTAGGCGAGCAATATGGCGAATATGCCCATCGCGCCGCCGGCGCCGTCTCCAATCTCGCCGGCCGGGTGCGCGAGAAGAATGTCGACGATTTCGTCGACGACGCGAAGGAGTTCGTCCGCAAGAGCCCGGTCGTCGCGATCGGCATCGCGGCGGTCGCCGGCTTCGCGCTCGTCCGCCTGCTGCGCACCGGTCTGGACGACGTTTCCCGCGTCGGCCGCCCCCGCGACGAGGACTAGCGCTTGGACGGGGCGGGGCCGACGGAACAGGGCGACGACGAGTCGATCGGCGATCTCGTCGGCCGGCTCGTCGCTGACGGCCGCGCCTATGCCGAGGCCGAGTTTGAGCTTTACCGCGCCATCGCCGAGCATCGCGCCGAGCGCGCCCGCACCGCGGTCGTCATGCTGGCGATCGGCTGGTTCCTGCTGATCGCGGCGATGAGCGCGCTGACGATCGGCGCGATGATCGCCTTGTCGCTCACCATCGGCCCATTGTTCGCCGGCCTCGCCGTCGGCGCGCCGATGGCGATCGCCGGCTACCTGCTCGCCCATTATGGCTGGGCCGGGGTCAAGGGCCTCGGCCGGGACGATGCGGAGCGCGCCGCCATCGCCCGCGGGAAGGGCGAGCCATGAGCCTCGCCGAGATCGAGCAGGCCCAGCGCGCTGTCCGCCTGACGCGCGCGCGCTTCGAGACGACGCTCGCCGAGACGCAGGACCGCCTCCGCCCAGCCAACCTCGCCGGCGAGGCGTGGGACGGGGTCAAGGAGAAGAGCGCCAATCTGGCCGGCGACGCGGTCGATCAGGTCAAGCAGCGGCCCGGCATGGTGTCGCTCGCTCTCGGCGCGATCGCCTTGTTCCTCGCCCGCCGCCCCTTGAAGCGTGCCGCGGGCAAGCTCATTTCAGGCGGCGGCGACGAGGCAGGGAGCGAAGAGGAAGCGGCGGCGTTGGATACGCAACCCGCCTCCAAACGGACTCGAAGGAGCAAGTGAATGGCCCCCCGGCAGGATAATGATAACGAGACGGCGGAGCGCGGCCGCGCGGCAGCGGCGCTCGAAGCGGCGCGCGAGCGCACCCTCTCGGCCTATGAGACGGCGCGCGAGCGGTCGCGCGACACCGCGCGCCAGGTGACGGACCAGCTTTCCATCTACCCGGTCGGCGCGGTCGTTGGCGGCCTCGCCGTCGGCGCCTTGCTCGCTTTTCTGCTGCCCCGCACCGAGCGCGAGGACCGACTGCTCGGCCCGACGGGGCGCAAGCTCGCCGGCGCGGCGCGCGAGGCGGCGCAGAAGGGCATCGACGCCGGCCGCGAGCGCGCCCAGGATCTTTCCGGCGAGCTTGGCAGCAAGGTCGGCCGCGCCGTGGCTGAGGCGGTCGGGGTGAAGGAGTAGACGGGAGCGCTTGCCGTTCCCGCTCGTCCTTTCTAGGCGCGACGCATGAGCAAATTGCACCTTGTGTTCGGCGGCCGGGTCAAGGACCCGCGCGGCCTCGACTTCGAGCTCGACACGATCGAGATCGTCGGCGTCTATCCCGATTATGCGAGCGCGGTGGACGCCTGGCGCGGCAAGGCCCAGCGCACCGTCGACGATGCCGAGATGAAATATGTCGTCGTCCACCTCCACCGGCTCCTGGAACCGGAAGGCGAGACGGCCTGACCTCCTCCCCTCCCGCCTGCGGGAGGGGATTGAGGGGTGGGCCTTTCAGGCCTTCCGATAGCGGAACAGCAGCAACGGGTTGGCGAGCGCCAGCCCGACAGCGAACCCGCCGATATGGGCCGCCACGGCAACCCCGATCCCGGCGCCGGCGAAAGTAATCCCGACAATCAGCTGCAGCACCACCCAGGCGGCCATCAGCCACAAAGCATTGAGCAGCATGGCGAGGCGCGGGCTGGCCACCTTCACCTTGTTGCGCCCGAACAGGATCGCATAGGCGCCGAGCACCGCCGAGATCGCCCCGCTGGCGCCGATCATCGGCACAGGCGACAGCGGCCCGGCGGCATATTGCGCCGCCGCCGCAGCAAAAGCGCCGAGCAGGTACAAGATCGCCATCCCCGGCGCGCCCACCACCGCCTCGGTCGGCCGGCCGCAGAAGACGAGGATCAGCAGGTTGAAGAACAAATGGAGCAGATTGGCGTGGAGGAAGGCGGCGGTGAGCGGCGTGATCCAAAACGGCGCCAGCATCTCGTCGCCGCCAAACGCCAGCCGCGCCGGAATGAAGCCGCCCCAGATCACTGCCTGCTCGTCCCAGCCGATCGCGGCGAGCACGACATAGATCGCCGCCGTCGCGAGCGTGATGAAGAGGGTGAAGCGGGCCTGCGCCCAGCCTTGCGGCACGCGCATTGCGATGGGCCTAGATGAACTCGATCTTCTTGACCTCGTAATATTTGTCGCCGGACGGGGCGGCGAACTCGACCTCCTCGCCCTTGGCGCGGCCGATCAGCGCCCGGCCGAGCGGCGAGGCATAGCTGATCCGGCCGATCTTGGCGTCCGCCTCGGTCTCGCCGACGATCTGATATTTGATCTTCTTGTCATTCTCGTCGAGCAAGGTGACGGTCGCGCCGAACACCACCTTGTTGCCCGACAGAGTCGATGGATCGATGACCTGGGCCCGGCTCAGCCGGTCCTCGATGTCGGCGATCTGCGTCTCGACATGGCCCTGCCGCTCCTTGGCGGCATGATATTCGGCGTTCTCGCTAAGGTCGCCATGGCCGCGCGCCTCCTCGATCGCGTCGATGATCGCCGGCCGTTCCACCATCTTCAGGTGGCGCACGTCGTTCTGCAGCTTCTCGTAGCCCTCGGCCAGCATCGGCATCTTGTCGACCGTTGCCATCTTGCGTCCGTGCCTTTCGTCAAAAACTCTTCTTCGCGCCCCTTTACCAGGGTCGCCCGATGGATCGATTGTTTCGGGGACTATCCGTCGGAACCGGAATAATAGTCCTGCAGCGACCGCACTTCAAGGCCGCGCTCCCTCGCGACCGCGATCGCCCGCGCCACCGCTATGCTCGACGCCGCGGTGGTGAAATAGGGCACGTGCTGCTGCACCGCCGAGGCGCGGATCGAAGCGGAATCCTTGTGGCTCTGCCAACCCTCGGTGGTGTTGAAGACGATTCCGATCTCGCCGTCCTTGATCTTGTCGACGATATGCGGCCGTCCCTGCGCCACTTTGTTGACCCGGCCGACGTCGAGGCCCTGCGCCTGCAGATAATCGGCGGTGCCGCCGGTCGCGACCGCCTTGAAGCCCAGCTCAAGCAGCTGCCTGACCGGCTCCAGGATCGCCGGCTTGTCGCTGTCCTTGACCGAGACGAAGATCGTCCCGCCGTCCGGCAATTCGATCCCCCCGCCCTGTTGCGACTTCAGGAACGCTTCCGGGAAATCGCTCGCGATTCCCATGACTTCTCCGGTCGACTTCATCTCCGGCGACAAGACCGGATCGACCCCGGGGAAGCGCGCGAAGGGAAACACCGCCTCCTTGACCGCGACATGGCCGATCGTCCGCTTGAGCGACGGCAGGTCCGCCAGCTTCTCGCCCGCCATCACCCGCGCCGCGATCTTCGCCACCGGCGCGCCGATCGCCTTGGCGACGAAGGGCACCGTCCGGCTGGCGCGCGGATTGACCTCGATCAGATAGACCAGCCCGCCCTTGACCGCGAACTGGACGTTCATCAGCCCGATCACGCCCAGCGCCCGGGCGAGCACGTCCGTCTGCCGCTCGATCTCGGCGACGATCTCCGCGCCCAGGCTGTAGGGCGGCAGCGAGCAGGCGCTGTCGCCCGAATGAACCCCCGCCTCCTCGATATGCTGCATCACACCCGCGACGACCACGTCCGTCCCGTCGCAGATCGCATCGACATCGACCTCGATCGCGTCGCGCAGATACTGGTCGATCAGCACCGGGCTGTCGCCGCTGACCTGGACCGCAGTATGGATATAGTCCTCGAGCTGGGCCGGCCCGTCGACGATCTCCATCGCCCGCCCGCCGAGCACGTAGCTCGGCCGGGTCAGCACCGGATAGCCGATCCGCTCGGCGACCATCAGCGCCTCGTCGCGGCTGCGCGCCACGCCGTTGCGCGGCTGCCTCAGGCCCAATCTCTCGACCAAAGCCGCGAACCGCTCCCGGTCCTCGGCCAGGTCGATCGCGTCGGGCGGCGTGCCGAGGATCGGAATGCCCGCTTTCTCCAGCGCCGCGGCGAGCTTCAGCGGCGTCTGCCCGCCGAACTGGACGATCACCCCGTGCAGCGTCCCGTTCGACGCCTCGACATGGAGAATCTCCAGCACATCCTCGGGTGTCAGCGGCTCGAAATAGAGCCGGTCGGACGTGTCATAATCGGTGCTCACCGTCTCCGGGTTGCAGTTGACCATGATCGTCTCATACCCCGCCTCCTTCAGCGCATAAGCGGCGTGGACGCAGCAATAGTCGAACTCGATCCCCTGCCCGATCCGGTTCGGCCCGCCGCCCAGGATCACCACCTTCTTGCGGTCGCTCGGCGCTGCCTCATTCTCGGGTTCGCCGAAGCTCGGCGCCTCATAGGTCGAGTACATGTAAGGCGTCTTCGCCTCGAACTCGGCCGCGCAGGTGTCGATCCGCTTGAACACCGGCCTGACGCCCAATTTGTGGCGCAGCGCTCTTACCTCGTCCTCATTGGTCGCGCCGATCATGCCCTTGAGCGCGTCGTGGATCAGCCCGTGCATCCGCGCCCGCGCCTTCACCGCGCCGCCGGTCAGGTGGACCGACCTCAAGTTGAGCTCCGCCAGCCGCCGGTCGGAAAAGCCCATCGCCTTCAGCCGCCTGAGCCCTTCCGCGTCGCCGGGAATGCCGGTCTCGCACAGCTTATTTTCCTCCGCGACGATCTCGGCGATCCGCTCCAGGAACCAGGGGTCGTAGCGGGTGAGCTGATGGATTTCCTCGACGGTAAAGCCCTCGCGCAGCGCCTGCGCGGCGACCAGCAGCCGGTCCGGCGTCGGCGTGCCCAGCGCCGCCTCGATCTCGTCGCGGCTGGCGCCGTAGAGCGGCTTGTAGCCGTCGAGCCCGATCAGCCCGGTCTCGAGCCCACGCAGCGCCTTTTGCAGGCTCTCATGGAAGTTGCGGCCGATCGCCATCACCTCGCCGACGGACTTCATCGCAGTCGAGAGGATCGCCTTGCTGTCCTTGAACTTCTCGAACGCGAAGCGCGGGATTTTGGTGACGACATAGTCGATCGTCGGCTCGAAGCTGGCCGGTGTCACCCCGGTGATGTCATTCTGGATCTCGTCCAGCGTGTAACCCACCGCCAGCTTCGCCGCGACCTTGGCGATCGGGAAACCGGTCGCCTTCGAAGCAAGGGCGGATGACCGCGACACGCGCGGGTTCATCTCGATCACCACCAGCCGCCCGTCCTTCGGATTCACCGCGAACTGGACGTTGGAACCGCCTGTTTCGACACCGATTTCGCGCAGGCAAGCGATGCTCGCGTTGCGCATGATCTGATATTCCTTGTCGGTCAGCGTCAGCGCCGGGGCGACGGTGATGCTGTCGCCCGTATGGACGCCCATCGGATCGACATTCTCGATCGAGCAGATGATGATGGCGTTGTCGTTCCGGTCCCGGACGACCTCCATCTCATATTCCTTCCACCCCAGCACCGATTCCTCGATCAGCACCTCGGTGGTCGGCGAGGCGTCGAGCCCGCCGCGCACGATCTCCTCGAACTCCTCGCGGTTATAGGCGATGCCGCCCCCGGTGCCGCCCAGGGTGAAGCTCGGCCGGATGATCGCCGGCAGCCCGATCGCGTCAAGCGACGTCAAGGCGTCGTCCAGGCTGTGCGCGATCGCCGAGCGCGGGCTTTCCAGCCCGAGCCGGTCCATCGCGTCGCGGAACTTGAGCCGGTCCTCCGCTTTCTCGATCGCCTCCGCGTCGGCGCCGATCATCGTCACGCCGAACTTTTCCAGCGTGCCGTCCTTGAACAGCGCCAGCGCGGTGTTGAGCGCCGTCTGCCCGCCCATCGTCGGCAGGATCGCGTCCGGCCGCTCCTTTTCGATGATCTTCGCCACGTACGCAGGAGTAATCGGCTCGACATAGGTCGCGTCGGCGGTTTCCGGATCGGTCATGATCGTCGCCGGGTTCGAATTGACGACGATGACGCGATAGCCCTCCTCCTTCAGCGCCTTCACCGCCTGGCTGCCCGAATAATCGAACTCCGCTGCCTGCCCGATGACGATCGGGCCAGCGCCGACGATGAGGATGGAGGAGATGTCGGTGCGCTTAGGCATTCGAGCCGCAATCCGCTAAAGCCCCCTCTCCCCGGCGGGGAGAGGGCTGGGGTGAGGGGGTCCTGCGTTGGGAAAAAAGAAGCTCACGCCCGTCGCCCGCAAGCTCCGGGCGAACCGCACCGAAGCCGAAGCCCGCCTCTGGTCCCGCCTCCGCGCCCGCGAGCTGGAAGGCGCCAAGTTCGTCAGCCAGTTCCAGATCGGCCCGCACGTCGCCGACTTCGCCTGCCGCGACGCAAAGCTGGCAATCGAACTCGACGGCGGCCAGCACACCCCCGAAGCCGATGCCCCCCGAACCCGCGTGATCGAGCTGCTCGGCTACCGCGTCATCCGCTTCTGGAACCACGATGTCCTCGCAGACACCGACAGCGTCCTCGAAGCCATCCGCCGGGAACTCCTGATCGCCAGAAACCGCCCCGAATGAACCACCCAAACCCCCTCTCCCCGTGGGGGAGAGGGCAGGGTGAGGGGGAACGACGTGGGAGAATATTCTCCGACTCAGAACCCCCTCACCCCAACCCTCTCCCCGCCGGGGAGAGGGAGCAAGGCCGGCGCCGACGATGAAGATGGAGGAGATGTCAGTGCGCTTGGGCATTCTGCGTCACACGTTCGTTGCCTACAAAGCCCATATTTCGCACGTCGCTCCGCGTGAGCCTACGCAGCACACAATCGACGCTTTCGTATGATGCGTCGGGAGGCGGCGCAAAAAGCACCTCGTTGCGGTCATTCAAAGTGAGCGAACGGCTCGGCAATCCACACTCAGTGACTATTTGCGTCAGCCTCGCTCTGTGGTCTGAACCCACGCCATTTCCATCTTTTGCCTCAGCGAACGCTTCGGTCGAACTCGTCTGCGCGCAACCAAGAAGCATCACCAACAGGCTGAAAGCGATTGCTCGTTTCATCCGAGCATCCCCACAAACTTCCCGAACAGATAAGTGCTGTCCTGCGGCCCCGGGCTCGCCTCGGGGTGATATTGCACGCTGAAGGCCGGGCGGTCGGTCAGCTCGATGCCGCAATTGCTGCCGTCGAACAGGCTGACATGGCTCTCGCGGGCATTGGCGGGGAGGCTCGCCCCCTCGACCGCGAAGCCGTGGTTCATGCTGGTGATCTCGACCCGGCCGTCGCTGAGCCGCTTCACCGGATGGTTCGCGCCGCGATGGCCCTGGTGCATCTTCGCCGTCTTCGCGCCGACCGCTAGGCCGAGCAGCTGGTGGCCCAGGCAGATGCCGAACAGGGGCTTGCCGCTCTCCAGCATCCTTTGGATCACCGGCACCGCATAGACCCCCGTCGCCGCCGGATCGCCCGGGCCGTTGGAGAGGAAGAAACCGTCCGGATCGTGCGCCATCGCCTCGTCGAAGGTCGAATTGGCAGGCAGCACCGTCACCCGCGCCCCCGCCGCGGCGAGGTTGCGATAGATGTTGCGCTTGGCGCCGTAATCGATCGCGACGACATGCGGCAGCGTCGCGTCCCCGCCCCGCTCCTCATAACCCGAACCTAAGCGCCACAGCCCGCCCGACCAGCGCATCATCTGCCGGCACGACACCTCCCTGGCGAGGTCCATCCCCTCCAGCCCCGGCCAGGCCCGCGCCTCGGCCAGCAACACGTCGATATCGAAAATCCCGTCCGCATGGTGCGCGATCACGCCGTTGGGCGCCCCCGCCATTCGGATCTTCCGGGTCAGCGCCCGCGTATCGACGCCCGAAAGCCCGATCCGCCCGTTCGCTTTCATCCATTCGGCGAACCCCTGCGCCGCCCTGAAATTGCTCGGCCCGGTCACATCCTCCCGCACCAGGCAGCCGAGCGCATGCGGATTGTCCGCCTCTAGATCTTCATGGTTGGCGCCGACATTGCCGATATGCGGGAAGGTGAAGGTGACGATCTGCCGCGCGTAGCTGGGATCGGTCATGATCTCCTGATAGCCGGTCATCGCGGTGTTGAAGCAGACCTCGCCCACCGCCGCGCCTTCCGCACCGAATCCCCGCCCCCAGATCACGCTGCCGTCCGCCAGGACCAATACGCCGGTCGCACCCTGAGGCGCAGGCGTGTTGGTGGCGTCGGCCATGATGGTGGGCGCTCCAGCAAGAAGGTTTCGCGATGTCGCTAAGACCCAGCCGCTAAGGACCGGATGGGGCCTCGTCAATCTGTTACCGGCCTGCGTGACCCACTAGGGTGACGGTTTCCGCTTTTGAACCGGCAGCAGCATGATTCGCGACACCATCAAGCAGTCTTTGGTCGACGCCATGAAGGGGGGCGACACCGCGCGCCGCGACGCGATCCGCCTGATCCAGGCCGCGCTCAAGAATCGCGACATCGAGCTGCGCGGCTCGCCAAATCCACCCGAGGACGATGTGCTGGTCACCGAGGTGCTGCAGAAAATGGTCAAGCAACGCCGCGAATCGATCGAGATGTACGAGAAAGGCAATCGCGCCGAGCTGGCCGCGGCGGAGGCGGCCGAGGTCGCCGTGATCGAATCCTTCCTCCCCGCCCAGATGAGCGACGCGGAGCTGGGCGCCGCGATCGACGCGATCGTCGCCGAGACCGGCGCGTCCTCGGTCAAGGACATGGGCCGCGTCATGGCCCTGGTGAAGGAACGCCACGCCGGCCAGGTCGACATGGGCAAGGCCAGCGGGGCGGTGAAGGCGAGATTGAACGCATAAGCCTCCCCTCCCGCAGGCGGGAGGGGATCGAGGGGTGGGCATGCTGGAATTCCGAAAACGCCCCACCCGAAACGCCCAACGCCTCCGCAACACCGCCACGCCTGCCGAGCGCAAGCTCTGGATCCATCTCAGCCGTCGCCGGGTCGCCGGCACGAAATTCAGCCGCCAGATTCCGATCGGCCCCTTCATTTGCGACTTCGTCAGCCGCTCGGCCCGCCTCGTCATTGAAGTCGATGGCGGCCAGCACGACGAAAACGAGGGCCGCGATCGCGATCGAACCGCCTATATCGAGGGCATGGGTTTCAAGCTGATTCGTTTCTGGAACAACGACGTGTTGGAGAATATCGAAGGCGTGATTTCGCGGATCGAGAGCGAGCTCTTGGCTTGCCCACCCCCAACCCCTCCCGCGTGCGGGAGGGGAGAACAATGACCCTCTCTCCCGCCTTCCTCGACGAGCTGCGCGCGCGGACGCATCTGTCCTCGCTGATCGCCCGCTCGCTGAAGCTCACCAAGGCCGGCCGCGAATATAAGGCCTGCTGCCCCTTCCACAGCGAGAAGACGCCGAGCTTCTACGTCAATGACGAGAAGGGCTTCTATCACTGCTTCGGCTGCCAGGCGCATGGCGATGCGATCCGCTGGCTGACCGACGCCAAGGGTCTCGCCTTCATGGACGCGGTGAAGGAGCTGGCCGACGCCGCCGGCATGGAGGTTCCCGTCCCTGATCCGCGCGCCCAGGCGAGGTCGGAGCGCGCCGCCGGCCTTTACGAGGTGACGGCCGCCGCCCAGGCCTGGTTCGTCGAGCAATTGAACGGCATCGAGGGCGCGGCGGCACGCGACTATCTCAAGGCACGCGGCATCGATGCGGCGACCCTCGAGCGCTTCGGCTTCGGCTTCGCCCCGGACAGCCGGGGCAAGCTCAAGACCGCGCTCGCCCGCTTCGGCAACGACAAGCTGATCGAGGCCGGCCTGATCATCCAGCCGGACGAAGGCGAGCGCGAGCCCTATGACCGCTTCCGCGGCCGCCTCACCTTCCCGATCCGCGACCCGCGCGGCCGGGTGATCGCCTTCTCCGCCCGCATCCTAGGCCCCGGCGAGCCCAAATATCTCAATTCCCCCGACACGCCTTTGTTCGACAAGGGCCGCGCCCTGTTCAACTATGATCTGGCCGCCCCGGCGAGCCGCGCGGCGAACCGGGTGATCGTCGTCGAGGGCCAGATGGACGCCATCGCGCTCGCTCAGGCCGGCATCGGCGAGGCGGTCGCGCCGCTCGGCACCGCCGTCACAGAGGCGCAACTGGGTCTGCTCTGGCGGCTCTCGCCCGCGCCGATCTTCTGCCTCGACGGCGACGCGGCGGGGCAGAAGGCCGCAGTCCGCGCCGCATTGCGCGCCCTTCCCGGCGTGGGCCCCGGCCGCTCGCTGACCTTCGTCACCCTCCCCGCCGGCCAGGATCCGGACGACCTCGTCCGCTCCCGCGGCCGTGAGGCGCTGGAGGCACTGTTGGAGAGCCCGGAGCCGCTGGTCGACCGCCTCTGGCGCCACGAGCGCGACGCGGAATCGCTCGCCACGCCGGAGCAGCGCGCGGGCCTGCGCCGCCGTCTGCTCGATCATGTCTCGGCGATCACCGATCCCGACACCCGCGACCAGTATCGCGCTGCCCTGCTCGATCGCTTCGCCGCCCTCGCCGGCCCCCCGCGCCAGGGCTTCACGCCGCGCCGCCCCTTCGCGCCCCAGCGCCCGCTCTCGCCCGAGGCGAAGTCGCTCGGCCGCACCGGCATCGACGGCGAACTGGGCCGCGCCGTCCTCGCCGGCCTTTGCCGCTTCCCGGACCTGATCGCCGACCATGTCGAGGCGATCGATCGCCTCCCTTTGCCCGATCGCGACGCTGCCCGCCTCCGGGATATCCTGGTCGAGAGCGCCCTCTCTCACCCAATGCTTGATTGCGACGCCCTCAATGCCATATTGGCGGCACGAAGCGCGGCGGCTCTGAATGAGCCGGCGCGTTTGAAGCGCGCGCTTGCCTTTTCCTTCACGCGCCGGAACGCCGAGCCGGAACGCGCCCGGCGCGATCTCGTTCTTGCGATCGAGGCGTTGGCGGCGCGGCCGGGGCTGGAGGCGGCTTTGGCGGCGGCGACGGCGCGGGCGAAACTGGGTGACGACCAGCGCGCGCTGGACGAGCAGAGGGATTTGATTTTCGCCCGGCAAGAGGCGGACCGGAAATTGGCGACATTGTTCGAGGGCGGCGCGGACTAAGCCCCTTCGAGAGGACATAAGGCTTGAGGATGGCGAAGACGAACGCGGCTGAGGTCGAGGACAAGCAGGAAGGCGGCGACGCGCCGCTGATCGACCTCAACGAAGCGAATATCAAGAAGCTGATCGCCCGCGCCAAGAAGCGCGGCGTGATCACCTATGACGAGCTCAACGAGGTGGTGGGCGACATGTCCACCGACCAGATCGAGGATATTACGTCGGCGCTCTCCGAGATGGGCGTCAACATCGTCGAGTCCGAGGAGGGCGACGAGGAGGAGAAGGAGCAGGACGACGGCGTCGAGGAGGTCGACGGCGCCGGCGAGACCTTCATCGTCGAGAAGAAGAAGGAGACCGTCGACCGCACCGACGACCCAGTCCGCATGTACCTCAGAGAGATGGGCGCGGTCGAATTGCTCTCCCGCGAGGGCGAGATCGCGATCGCCAAGCGCATCGAGGCCGGCCGCGACACGATGATCTGGGGCCTGTGCGAAAGCCCGATCACCTTCAACGCGATCATCGACTGGTCGACGCTGCTGAATCACGGCGTCATGCAGCTCAGGGAAATCCTCGACCTCGAGGCGATGCTCTCCAAGGGCCCGACCGCCGAGCAGGTCGCCAGCGTCGAGAACGAGACCGAGGACGGCACGATCAGCGAATCGGTCGCCGGCCCGAGCTTCAAGGAAGAAGAAGAGGTCGAGGAGGCCCCGCCCGCCACGTCCGAGGACGAGGACGAGGAGAATCTGATCGAGCGGCGCACGCCGCGCCCGGTCGAGGAGGAGGACGAGGACAACACGCTCAGCCTCGCCCAGATGGAAGAGACGCTGAAGCCCCAGGCGCTGGAGAAGTTCGCCAGCATCACCTCGCTCTACAAGAGGTTCGGCAAGCTCCAGGCTTCGCGGATGGAAGCGATGGGCGTCGGCGCCGATTTCGCCGCCAATGACGAGAAGAAATATCACAAGCTGCGCGAGCAGCTGACCGCCGAGGTGGAGAGCGTCCAGTTCCACCAGCAGAAGATCGAATATCTCGTCGACCAGCTCTACAGCTACAACCGCCGGCTGACCGCGCTGGGCGGCCAGATGCTGCGCCTCGCCGAACGCCACAAGGTGCCGCGCCGCGCCTTCCTCGACGCCTATATGGGCCACGAGCTGGACGAGGGCTGGGCCGAGCGGGTCTGCACCATCGACAAGAAGTTCGCCGCCTTCTGCGCGCAGGAAGCGGCCGCGATCGAGCGCATCCGCACCGAGATCGCCGACATCGCCTTGGCGACCGGCATGTCGCTCGGCGAGTTCCGCCGGATCGTCAACCAGGTCCAGAAGGGCGAGCGCGAGGCGCGGATCGCCAAGAAGGAGATGGTCGAGGCGAACCTGCGCCTCGTCATCTCGATCGCCAAGAAATACACCAATCGCGGGCTGCAGTTCCTGGACCTGATCCAGGAGGGCAATATCGGCCTGATGAAGGCGGTCGATAAGTTCGAATATCGCCGCGGCTACAAATTCTCGACCTACGCGACCTGGTGGATCCGGCAGGCGATCACCCGCAGCATCGCCGACCAGGCAAGGACGATCCGCATCCCCGTCCACATGATCGAGACGATCAACAAATTGGTCCGCACCGGCCGCCAGTTCCTCCACGAATTCGGCCGCGAGGCGACCCCCGAAGACCTCGCCGAGCGGCTCTCCATGCCGCTGGAGAAGGTCCGCAAGGTGATGAAGATCGCCAAGGAGCCGATCAGCCTCGAAACGCCGATCGGCGACGAGGAGGACAGCCACCTCGGCGACTTCATCGAGGACAAGAACGCGGTGATTCCGGTCGATGCCGCGATCCAGGCCAACCTCAAGGAAACCGTCACCCGCGTGCTGGCGTCGCTCACGCCCCGCGAGGAGCGCGTGCTCCGCATGCGCTTCGGCATCGGCATGAACACCGATCACACGCTGGAGGAAGTCGGGCAGCAGTTCTCGGTGACGCGCGAGCGGATCAGGCAGATCGAGGCCAAGGCGCTGAGGAAGCTCAAGCATCCGAGCCGGTCGCGGAAGATGCGGTCGTTTTTGGACCAATAAGACCAGGTAATTTCCCCTTCATAGTGCCGACCTGTTCCTTCCACGTATAGGTTGACAAGCGGGCGCGAGCGCTCAAACCTCCCTCTCTTTTTTTGAGAGTGCGGCGATGCAGATATCCGACTTTCAACAATTCGTCCGCGAGTCGGATCAATCCATCTCCATGTTGGAGAATGACCGCGAAGACGTATATCTTTACGGTCTCGCCAGTGAAATCGGTGCTCTAGTCGCGGCTATCAAACGAAAGCTTCGGTGGGATGAACGGAGTACGCAATGGAACGTACCGAATGATGCCATAAGGCTGGAGCTAGGTGACGCGCTCTGGTATTGTTTCGCTCTTGCCGACCTACGTGTCCCAAATGGGCCTGCTGGGCTTTTTGAGCTCGACGTGCAGAACCTGCGTAAGAGTCTTCAAGCCGATGACCAGCGCACCAGGTCCATCCACCAAGCCCTTGACACCAATCAGCGTTTGAAATTTTTGGTGGACTCAGAACAGTTTATCGTAGCGGCTGAGAGTGACATTGACAGCTATCAGAGCTTAGCTTTCCTTACGGCGCGGACCAAAGAGGAAGACCTGCTTGAGGTTTGCCTCGCGGTTCTCTGGCAACTCGCTGCGGAGCTACTCCGCCGAAAGCTGCCTGACCTCGAACGAACAATCAACCAGACGATGCCAGACCGTCCACTTCCCGACGTGGTTGGCGAAGTGATGTGGCATTTATCGGCGGTTGCTTCCCTTTACGGCCTTACGCTTAGCAGCGCAGCCCAAGGAAACATGTTGAAAGTCGCATATCGCAAGGGTCGCGGTCACGTCACACCGCTCCACGATGAAGCATTTCCAAATGAGCAATTTGAGAGGCAGTTTCAAATCTCATTCGTTCGAGTCGCCCCGGGGCGCTCCCGCATGTATCTCCATGGCCGCCAACTCGGAGATGATCTGACCGACAACGCATATGATGACGACGGATATCGGTTTCACGATGTTCTGCATTTAGCAAACATCGCCAAACTCGGCTGGTCCCCCGTTTTCCGAGCGTTGTTATCCAAGAAACGCAAAAGCGACAAGAAGATCGACGAAGTCGAGGATGGTGCTCGGGCGCAGATTGCCGAAGAGGCTGTGGTCAAATTGATCCACAGCGAGGGCTTACGATTGGCCAGAGAACGTCACCCGGAATTCTCGCCGCAAAATCTCCCGCTGTACTCTGATAAAAGCTATATAAACCATGGGCTGTTAACAGCTATTCGTGACCAGATAATTGGGTTAGAGGTTCAGGAAAACAAATATTGGGAATGGGTTGATTGCATATTGGAAGGATACGCGGTATTTAATGCTCTAAGGCGAGAGCAACAGGGAACGGTTTTCCTAGACCTTAACGAGCGTTTAATAACATTTGAAAAAGACGTTGAGCTGGATGTTGCTGGTGTTTCATCAGGAATTGGATCTGCACAACTTGAGATTTTCAGCGACGCATCTGAGGCAAAAAGGATCCTTTTTAAATGAAGCCGAGATCGGGTATGCTTCCAGCATGCCTCGGATCGCAGCAACGGTCGCGGCAAAACGGTCCGTTCTGGAATCGATCGGTTTTCACGATGCTTCAAGAGAAACGCTAGCCATGCTAGAAATAAAGCTGAAAGACGGGAATAGGTTCAGCTTCAGATCATCGGCAGCCGTGCAGGATCGCATGTGGGATCGTGCGGTCATTACCTTCAAAATTGCGCTAACAATGTCTGAAACAGCCGTCGCCTGCACGGCGTTAGCAATAGTAGATCAGCGCGCAGAGAAGCTTAAATAGATTAAATTAATAGACCTTGAACCGGAGGCGCATCGCGAGTTTTAGTTACGTCCAAATTCCACCGCGGGGGAAAGAAGGGCGCCCGCTGCGGCGCGGACCTCTTCTGGTACTGTTGCTTGATACGCGTGCGTCCTGATGCGCCTGCCACGTGAGGATGTGCTACCCGAGCGTATTTCGAGATCTCGCAAAAGAGATTTTGGCAATCAATCGGCTTGAGAGAGCGCCCAAATAGGCCAGGGAAATCAAGCCCCAGCCGACGGAACTCTGCCTCTTGGCGATCACTCATCAAATATATGATGTCTTCTGGGGATCGGCCTCGAATATCGAAAAAGCATTTTGAGATACCATCAAGCGCGCCGGGTCCGGCAACGACAAAGTCATCCTCCTGGAAGTTGAGCAATGACGAGTAATTGAGATCAATCGCATATTGAAATGCGAGGAATGGGCCGAGACCGGGATATTCCAGGATAAGTTGATATACTTCTCGGAGGCTGCCTGCGCGCTGTAAACGTGCGGGAAGACTGCCCTCCATCATCTTCTGTAAAAGAGCCAGGTGGTTATCGTATTTTCGGGCGAATCCGAAACTTGGCGAAGGCATGATATATGCGGCGTTATATATTCGGGCGCCGCGTTGAGAAGCGCCGTGAAGCGCGCGAGACACAAGCTCCAGATTTGCCGCCTGCCAACTCACTCCGCCAAGGGCGTGTTCAATGAGTTCCCATGTTTCGATTTTATTGAAAAACTTGAAGAGCATTGTCCGGAAAAACAGCTCGGCTGGCGCTTGTGACCGATCCTCGCGGTATTGCACCTCGCGGATAAGATACTGACTCACTCGATCGGCTGCCCGATAGGCATTCGTGAATCTATATGTTTGCAGAATTGGATCGTCAGTCCAGGGACCGTAAGCGTCGGCCAAACGCTTGTAATAAATGGACATTCGTTCCGCAGCAAAGCGCCAGTACGTATCGAAAACTTCCGTAGGAATCGGGGTGCTGGCCATTCTGATCTGCTAGCGAGTCAAGCGATAGAGTCGATAGGTTATGCCGGCTTCGGGATGATTCAGATCCCCAGCTTCGCTAGAAAATCGTTCACAGCGGCGGCCTTCGCTGTGCCCAGGCTGGACTCCACACACGCTTCCGAGGCGATCAAGGTCAGAGGTCCGACATCGCACTCCGCCTGATCCGCAACAAACCTCTGCAAGCGGCCGAGACCCACAAGGTTGCCCAACGCACGATCGAGGTAGAAGTGCGAACGATAAAATGCGGTGAGGCGCACATTGTTGGACGGGTCTAGCTTGAAAGAAAGATGACTGAGACACGGCCCTCCCCGGGGATATCGCGCGTCTCGCACAGGATCATAGGTTGAGATTTCAAAAACTTCGTCTGAAACCGGCAATTCGTAGTGTGTCTTCGTGCCCCGCGCGGCCGCCACTCTATGCCTCAGCTTTTCAGTCAAAGACTTCAGTGGGTTGACCAGTTGGCCGTCGCGATGCCGCAGCAAATTGCCTTGAGCGTCGCGGCGCCGAAGCATGCGCTCGGCATAAGTTCCCCACGTAGTCTTCACCCGCGGATAAATCTCGTCAGGATAGTGCTCGAAAACCCCGTCTGCTCCACGGACCCGATAGCATGCGAGCGGGAAGATGGTGTTCGCGACGGTCGTAACCGGATGCCGCCCAGCGCCTTTCGCAAATTCATCGAATGCTGCAATCGTTGAGGCGTCTTCCTGCGTCCATGCATCCGGCTGAGTCACCATGTACGCGAGATTATAGCACTTCCGGCCCGGCTGCTGTTTCAAGTAGCCAACAGCGTTGCGCCACGCAGAGGATACGGAAACGCGATCGTCAAGCGTCGCTATCGGCATCTGCATCCTTCTTGAGATTTTTTTCGAAGTATTTCTTCGCGAGCGGCACGACGTTGGCAATAAGATCGTTCAAGCTGTCGTAACCAGTGTCCTTCGCTTCCGTCTCGGGAATGGCAATTCCGGTCTCCTTTTCAATCGATACGAAGCACCGCACCACCCCATGAGAATCAATCTCTATAAGTGGATCCATGATCGAACCGGGCTTATCGGCAGTGGGTTTCTCTGGCGTCCCCTTTGCCGTTTCTGCTATCCAACAAGTCTTGATCGCGGCGATCACTTTGTCTTCGGGAAAAGAAGAACTTCCGGATGAGACGATCACCATTGGAAACTCCTACCGTGCCTGAAAAGGCATAGGAGCAACCATTGGGTTGTCAAAGATAAATCCCGCTCAGGGTCTATCAGAACCCCACGATCCGCGGCTCCGCCCGCTCCCTCCCCAGCATCAGCTCCGTAATCCCCCACACCATGGCATCCGCCCGATCCGGGCTCTTGCCCGGGCCGCCATGCCTCCCCCGCCACCATCCCGAGCAGCTCCTTCTCCAGGGCCTCGAAGCGGCCGCGGAACTTAAGGTCAGTCGGGGGCATTCGGCACTCACAGGCGAGCGCCGGTTTTCGCGTTCGGGTTTAGGAGATGCGAGATGAAGAAGCTGCTGATGATTGCGATGGCCACGGGCACGCTGGTGCTGGCCGCCTGCAATACGGTCGAAGGCGCGGGCCGCGACATCCAGTCCGTCGGCGACTGCGCCGATGGCCGTCCGAACAATTGCTGATCCGGTCGATCGACGCTTATTCCTGCGTTGAAGCGCCGCATGAGCGGTTCCCGGGCTTTCGCTGAAAGAAGATGGGGCCCGTCGCCTGGAACCAGAGCGGCGACGGACCCCCGAAAGCCGGTCCGGCGGGGGCGCCGAACCATCAACCTTGTTACGGGGTGTGCGTTAACGTCCCGTTAGGCATGTTTGCCGTGCGACTACGGCATCGCAAGCGCGCGCGGGCTAGGCCCGTTTCAGCCAGTCTTGCTGCGCTTCGTCGCCTTCGCGCGCGCCGGCGAGCATCGTCAGGACAGTGTCGAACGTGCCATCGACGGTGACCTGGTGATCGCCCATGAAGATGTCGGTGAAGGGCCCGGCGGACGAGCGGACGTCGGTGACGAGCTCGGCATTGACCGCCACCCGCCCCGGCTGACCGCCGCGCCTGAACGTCACAAATCGAGTCACCGCGGGTCTCCTGCGCACCCCCGCCATAGGCCG
>NZ_JBQTIN010000030.1:0-11014 GCF_052388015.1 Sphingosinicella sp. | reverse complement strand
CTTGCGCTCCAGCCCATAGGCATAGCCGCCTAGCGTGCCGTCGGTGCGGATCACGCGGTGGCAGGGGATCAGGACGGCAACATTGTTGTCGCCATTCGCCGATCCTGCCGCGCGCACCGCCTTCGGCTTGCCGACTGCCGCGGCAATCTGGGCATAGCTGCGCGTCTCGCCCGGCGGGATGCGGGTCAGCTCGCGCCAGACCGCCTCCTGGAAAGCCGTGCCACGAACGTCGAGCGGCAGATCGTGCGGCTTCTCCGGCGCGTTCACCGCCGCCACTGTCCGGCGAACGAGGTCGGACATTTCCGAACCGCCATGCACGACCGTCGCCTTCGGGAAGCGGCGGCCCAGTTCGCCCTCGTCCTCGTCGAACGAAAGCCGGCAGATGCCCTTGTCGGTCGCAGCGACCAGCATCCGGCCGAGATCGGTGTCGGCGACCGCCCAGCGGATCGTCTCGCCGCGGCCACCGTCGCGCCAGGCGGAGGGGGTCATGCCCAGCCGGCCCTTCGCCTCGGCGTAGAAGCGGGCCGGGCCGGAATAGCCGGCATCGTAGATCGCGTCGGTGATCCGGTCCGTCTCGCCCAGCGCGGTCTCGGCGCGTTTCGCCCGCAGGCTCCGCGCATAGGCCGCCGGCGTGACGCCGGTCGCGCGCTTGAACAGGCGGTGGAAATGGTGCGGCGAATAGCCGACCGCATCCGCCAGCGTCTCCAGCGACGGCGACTCCTCGGCCTCGGCGAGCAGGCGATACGCCTTCTCCAGCGCGATCTCCTCGCGGTTCACCTCGTCCGGCTCGCAGCGCAGGCAGGCGCGATAGCCAGCGGCCCGAGCCGCCGCGCCGTCCGGGAAGAATTCGACATTCTCCCGCTTCGGCCGCCGCGCCGGACAGCTCGGCCGGCAATAGATGCCGGTCGTCTTCACGCCGCCGATGATCCGTCCGTCCCAGGTCCGGTCGCGCCGTTCGAAGGCAGCCCAGGCCTGGTCGTCGGTGACGGTGAAGCGGTCGTTCACGGGAGCCGATCTATTGCCGATCGCGTCGGTTGCAAGGCTGGCCATGGTCAATTCCTCTCGATTCTCGCCGCGAAACAACCATGCGCGGCGTTGTGGGCGTGGATGGTGGCGACCTCCGGATTGGCGAAGAGCGCGCGGATCTTCGCGTCCGCTTCGCCCGGAAGCGCGAGCAAGGCGTCCTTCAGCATGCCGTCGGCGTCGAAGCCGCGCAGGCCGAGCGGCCGGCCTTCGAACACCGGCGGCGTCGCGTCGGTGAAGCTGGCCGCCTCGGCGCCCTTGCGGACATAAATGGCATAAGCCGAGCGAAAGGGCGTCGCGACGTCGTGCGAGACGTGATGGAGCAGGATCAGCTCGTCGCCCTCCGCCGCATCCTCCAGCGACACCCGGCAGGGAAAGCCGCGCGAGGACGGCGCAACGATACGCCGGGCGCCCCGCTCCGCCAGTTCGCCATCGTTCATGCTGAACAGGCTCTCGAACGCCTCCGGCGCCAGTCCTTCGATTCGGTAGGCCATGGTTGCGCTCCTTTCGAAGCCCTTTTGACCTGCCCGGGAAGCCCGCGCGTCCCGCCGCTTGCGGTCAAAGCAAAGCACCCTCCCAAGCCCATCTTGCAACGCAGCAAACCCGCTGCTAGGGCCACCGCGACCCAGCGGGAGCGCGCGTGCGCTCCCTCGCGCACGGGTCCGAAAATCCGCTTCAGGGGTTGCGACGCGCGTGGATATTTCCGGCGGCATTCAGGCCAGTTTGGCGGGGCGCTACGCCCTCGCCTTGTTCGGGCTCGCCCGCGACGAGCGCAAGCTCGACGCGGTGTCCGCGAGCCTCGCGACGCTGAAGGCCGCGCTCGCGGAATCGGACGATTTCAGGACGCTCACCACCAGCCCGCTGATCGGCCGCGACGCCAGCGCCGCCGGCGCCGCGGCGGCGGTCGAGGCGATGGGGCTCGATCCGCTGACCAGGAACTTCGTCGGCGTCCTCGCCCGCAACCGGCGGCTCGGCCAGCTCGGGGCGATCATCCGCGCCTTCAACCTGCTCGCCGCCCGCCATCGCGGCGAGATCACCGCCGAGGTCACCTCGGCGCGCCCGCTTGAGGCCGACCAGGTCGAAGCGCTTCGCACCAACCTCCGGAGCCGCTTCGGCTCCGACATCGCGGTCGACCTCGCCGTCGATCCGGCGATCCTTGGCGGCCTCGTCGTCAAGGTCGGCAGCCGGATGATCGACGGCTCGATCCGCACCAAACTCAACACTCTCGCACAAGCGATGAAAGGCTAATCAAATGGACATCCGCGCCGCGGAAATCTCCAAGGTCATCCGCGACCAGATCGCCAATTTCGGCGCAGAGGCCCAGGTCTCGGAGGTCGGCACCGTGCTGTCGGTCGGCGACGGCATCGCCCGCGTCCACGGCCTCGACAACGTCCAGGCCGGCGAGATGGTCGAATTCGAGGGCGGCATCAAGGGCATGGCCCTGAACCTCGAGGCGGACAATGTCGGCATCGTGATCTTCGGCTCGGATTCGACGATCAGCGAAGGCTCGACCGTCAGGCGGACCGAGACGATCGTCGACGTGCCGGTCGGCAAGGGCCTGTTGGGGCGCGTGGTCGACGGCCTCGGCAACCCGATCGACGGCAAGGGCCCGATCGAAGGCGCCGAGCGTCGCCGCGTCGAAGTGAAGGCCCCCGGCATCATCCCGCGCAAGTCGGTGCACGAGCCGGTGCAGACGGGCCTGAAGGCGCTCGACGCGCTGGTGCCGATCGGCCGCGGCCAGCGCGAGCTGATCATCGGCGACCGCCAGACCGGCAAGACCGCCGTCGCGCTCGACACCTTCATCAACCAGAAGGCCGCCAATGCGGGCAACGACGAGAGCCAGAAACTCTATTGCATCTACGTCGCGGTCGGCCAGAAGCGCTCGACCGTCGCCCAGATCGTCCGCGCGCTCGAGGAGAATGGCGCGATGGAATATTCCATCGTCGTCGCCGCCACCGCCTCCGAGCCGGCGCCGCTCCAGTTCCTTGCGCCCTCCACCGGCTGCACGATGGGCGAATATTTTCGCGACAACGGCATGCACGCGGTCATCGTCTATGACGATTTGTCCAAGCAGGCCGTGGCCTATCGCCAGATGTCGCTGCTGCTGCGTCGCCCGCCCGGCCGCGAGGCCTATCCGGGCGACGTCTTCTATCTTCACTCGCGCCTTCTGGAGCGCGCCGCCAAGCTCAACGACGCCAACGGCAACGGCTCGCTGACCGCTTTGCCGGTCATCGAGACGCAGGCCGGCGACGTCTCCGCTTATATTCCGACCAACGTGATCTCGATCACCGACGGCCAGATCTTCCTCGAGACGGAATTGTTCTTCCAGGGCATCCGCCCGGCGATCAACGTCGGCCTCTCGGTCAGCCGCGTCGGCTCCTCCGCCCAGACCAAGGCGATGAAGAAGGTCGCGGGCTCGATCAAGCTGGAGCTGGCCCAGTATCGCGAGATGGCCGCCTTCGCCCAGTTCGGCTCGGACCTCGACGCCTCGACCCAGCGCCTGCTCAACCGCGGCGCACGGCTCACCGAGCTGCTCAAGCAGCCGCAATACAACCCGATGCCGGTCGAGGAGCAGGTCGTCTCGATCTTCGCCGGCGTGAACGGCTTCATCGACACGGTGCCGACCGAGGCGGTGACCCGCTTCGAGGGCGCGCTGCTCAGCCATATGCGCAGCGACCATAAAGACGTGCTCGCCACGATCCGCGACACCAAGGCGCTCGACGATGCGACTTCGGACAAGCTGAAGGCCATCGTCGGCGATTTCGTGAAGACGTTTGCTTGATCTGACAGGAAGGAAACAGAGTCATTCCGGCGAAAGCCGGGACCCATGAACGAAAGCACCAGCGGAAATTCGCCGACGTAAGTGTTCATAGGTTCCGGCTTTCGCCGGAATGACTCAGGGGAAAGCAATGGCCAGCCTCAAGGCGCTCAAGAACCGGATCTCCTCGGTCAAGTCGACCCAGAAGATCACCAAGGCGATGAAGATGGTCACCGCCGCCAAGCTGCGCCGCGCGCAGCAGGCGGCCGAGGCTGCGCGTCCTTATTCCGAGCGCATGGCGGCGGTGATGGCGAGCCTCGCCGGCTCCGTCGCGCCCGGCCCGCAGAGCCCGAAGCTGCTCGCCGGGACCGGCAAGGACGACACGCATCTGCTGGTCGTCTGCACCTCGGATCGCGGCCTCGCCGGCGCGTTCAACACCAACATCGTCCGCGCCGCCCGCAAGCAGGCGGACAGCCTGATCGCCGAGGGCAAAAGCGTCTATTTCTACCTGGTCGGCCGCAAGGGCAAAGCGGTGATCGGCCGGGTCTTCCCGAAGCAGATCATCCACCAGCACGACACGAGCGAGATCAAGCAGGTCGGCTTCGCCGACGCGCAGGAGATCGCGAACGATATCGTCGATCGCTATCAGACCGACGGCATCGACGTGGTCCATCTGTTCTACGCCCGCTTCCAGTCGGCGCTGGTGCAGGAGCCGGTCGGGCAGCAGATCATTCCGGTGCCGCCGGTCGAGTCGGCTGACGTGCCGGCAGGCGGCGGCGCGGCGATCGAGTACGAACCGGACGAGGATGAAATCCTCGCCGAGCTTTTGCCACGCAATATCGCGGTTCAGATCTTCCGCGCCTTGCTCGAGAATGCGGCTTCGGAGCAGGGTAGCCGGATGACCGCCATGGACAATGCCACCCGCAATGCGGGCGACATGATCAACCGGCTGACGATCGAGTATAACCGGACCCGCCAGGCGGCCATCACCAAGGAGCTGATCGAGATCATCTCCGGAGCGGAGGCCCTATGAGACAGATCGTGTTGCTTGTCGGATTGTTCGGCGGCGTCGCATTCGCCCAGACCACCACCGCGCCGACCGCGGCGCAGTTCAGCCGCGCGATGGCGGAAGCCTGCCCGACACCCCGCGCGGCGACCCGCAACGTCCGCTGCGCCCGCGCCGAGGACGGCTCCGTCCAGTTCACCTGCAGCTACGAGATGCAGGGCGCGAACGGCCAATGGGCCAGCCATAACGCCACGCTGCAGCAGGCCGAGGGCCAGTGGGTCTGGATCGACGGCCCGACCCGCTGCGACGGCGAGGACACGGGACCGAATTGAGTTAGTCGATTTTCTGTTCTCCGGCGAAGGCCGGAGCCCAGACGAAGGTTAGACTGGACCCCGGCCTTCGCCGGGGAACAAGAAGGAAGAAAATGAAGATGGCGACCGCCACCAAGACCAAGAACGCGCCCGCCGGCACCAATGTCACCGGCCGGATCAGCCAGGTGATCGGCGCCGTCGTCGACGTGACGTTCGACGGCGAGCTGCCCGCGATCCTGTCCGCGCTCGAGACCGACAATAATGGCAACCGCCTCGTCCTCGAGGTCGCGCAGCATCTCGGCGAGAACACCGTCCGCACGATCGCGATGGATGCGACCGAGGGCCTCACCCGCGGCCAGGAGGTCAAGGCGACCGGTTCGCAGATCCGCATGCCGGTCGGCCCGAAGACGCTCGGCCGGATCATGAACGTCATCGGCGAGCCGATCGACGAGCGCGGCCCGATCGGCCACACCGACACCGCTCCGATCCACGCCGAGGCGCCGCTCTTCACCGATCAGTCGACCGAAAACTCGATCCTGGTCACCGGCATCAAGGTGATCGATCTGCTCGCGCCTTATGCGAAGGGCGGCAAGATCGGCCTGTTCGGCGGCGCCGGCGTCGGCAAGACGGTGCTGATCCAGGAGCTGATCAACAACATCGCCAAGGGCCATGGCGGCACCTCGGTGTTCGCCGGCGTCGGCGAGCGCACCCGCGAGGGCAACGACCTTTATCACGAGTTCCTCGACGCGGGCGTCATCGCCAAGGATGCCGACGGCAACGCGATTTCCGAAGGCTCCAAGGTGGCGTTGGTCTTCGGCCAGATGAACGAGCCGCCGGGCGCCCGCGCCCGCGTCGCGCTCTCCGGCCTCACCATCGCCGAATATTTCCGCGACCAGGAGGGCCAGGACGTGCTCTTCTTCGTCGACAACATCTTCCGCTTCACCCAGGCCGGCTCGGAAGTGTCGGCGCTCTTGGGCCGCATCCCCTCTGCGGTGGGCTACCAGCCGACGCTCGCCACCGACATGGGCGCGCTGCAGGAGCGGATCACCTCGACCAACAAGGGCTCGATCACCTCGGTGCAGGCGATCTACGTGCCCGCGGACGACCTCACCGACCCGGCGCCGGCGACGTCGTTCGCCCACTTGGACGCCACCACCGTGCTGTCGCGCGCCATTTCCGAGCTCGGCATCTACCCGGCGGTCGACCCGCTCGACTCCACCAGCCGCGTTCTGGAGCCGCGCGTCGTCGGCCAGGAGCATTACGAGACCGCCCGCGCCGTCCAGGAGACGCTGCAGCGCTACAAGTCGCTGCAGGACATCATCGCCATCCTGGGCATGGACGAGCTTTCCGAGGAGGATAAGCTGACCGTCCAGCGCGCCCGCAAGATCCAGCGCTTCCTGTCGCAGCCGTTCCACGTCGCCGAGGTCTTCACCGGCATCTCCGGCAAGTTCGTGTCGATCGAAGACACCGTCGCCAGCTTCAAGGCGGTGGTGAATGGCGAATATGATCACCTGCCGGAGGCCGCCTTCTACATGGTCGGCGGCATCGAGGAAGCGGTCGCCAAGGCCGAGAAGCTGGCCGAGGAGGCGTAAACAATCCTCCCCTCCCGCTTGCGGGAGGGGATTGAGGGGTGGGTGCGATCACTCTGGTGATCGCTCGTCGCGCAAGCGGCGACCGGGCGTCGAGCCCGCCCGCCACTCACCCACCCCCTGCCCCTCCCTTGAAGGGAGGGGGGAGTAATTGAGAATGGCCGATCTTCGCTTCGAACTCGTCACCCCTGAAAAGCTGGTCCGCGCCGAGGACGTCCATATGGTCGTCGTCCCCGGCACGGAGGGCGATTTCGGCGTGCTCGCCGGCCATGCGCCAGTCATGTCGACCATCCGCGACGGCGAGCTGGCGATCTACAAGAACGCCGGCGCCGAGCCCGAGCGCATCGCGGTCAAGGGCGGCTTCGCCGAGGTCAGCGACAAGGGCCTGACCGTGCTCGCCGAGAGCGTCGAGGGCTAGTCGGGCGTTCCCTCGACAGGCGGGTCCTTCTGGGTCCACCACAACCAAAGCCCGCCGAGGATGATCAGGGCCGCGCCGCCGAAGGTGGCGAGGTCCGGCGCCTCCCGGAACAGCCACCAGCCGATGCCGGCCGCGACCAGCAGCTGCACATAGGTCATCGGCGCGACGGTTGAGGCCGAAGCACGGGTCGCGGCGGCGTAGATCAGGGTGTGGCCCAGCGTCGCGAAGACGGCGACGGCGAGGCATTTCGCGACGACGATCCACCCCGGCCAGCCGATCGTGAAGGTCGGCCCACCGAACAGGTGCAGCGCGGCTGCCGCGACGACGATCAGCGGCGCGGCGATCGCGGCCAGCAGGAACTGCATCACCGCGATCGGCGCAAGCCCGGCCGCCTTGCGGTTGAGCATCATCAGCCAGGACATGCCGAACGCCGCGCCGAGCGGATAGAGCGCGACGGCGCCCAGTTCGAGCACATTGGGCCTGAGCACGACCAGCACGCCCGCGAAGGCGAGCAAGGTCGCGCCCCAGGTCGCCGGCCGGGTGCGCTCGCCGAGCACCAGAGGCGACAACAAGGCGGTGAGGATCGGGCTGGTGAACTGGATCGCGGTTGCATCGGCCAGCGGCAGCGCCATCACCGCCATGAAGAAGCAGATCGTCGCGAAGGCGACCGCGAGCCCGCGGCCGAATTGCAGCGACGGCCGCGGCAAGACGAAACCCGCTCGGCCGTGCGCGGCCGCGACGACGACGGCGAGGCCGAGCGCCCCGAAGCAATAACGCAGCGCCGAGACCGCCGTGCCGGGCCACGCGCCGGCCATCGACTTCACGATCGCGTCGCCGATCGACAGCGAAACGAAGCCCGCCAGGGCGATCGCAAGGGCGGCTTTGGTGCGGTCGGCGGTCACTCTTCCGCTTCGCCGCGGGTTAGGTCTTTGTCAAAGTTTCCGCCTTATTCACCCTGCGAGGCCGCGTTCCGGCCAGAGTGAGAGCGGCTGCATTTTATGAGCGCATTCGGACGACGCGGCGGCAATGGCATCGGCGGGCGGCCGAGCTTCGGCAGCGCCCAGCCGATGAAGGGGCCCGGGCCCGTGGCGCCGCGCGCGCCCGCTCCCGAGGTCGACGAGGGCGGCGAGCAATTCCCGCCGCTCGAGGCGCTCAACGAAGAGATCGAGGCGCCGTCGCCCGTCGCCGAGCGCAATCAGGACGCGATGGCCCGCCTCGCCGACCGCCAGGCGCAGTCCGGCGCCCAGGGCAATTCGAAGAATGAGGGCTTCGAAGCCTCGATTCACCGCATCAAGGAACAGGTCCTCCCGCGCCTGCTCGAGCGCGTCGATCCGGAAGCGGCCGCGACGCTCAGCAAGGACGAGCTGGCCGAGGAATTCCGTCCTATCATCGGCGAGGTGCTCGCCGAGCTCAAGATCAACCTCAACCGGCGCGAGCAGTTCGCGCTGGAAAAGGTGCTGGTCGACGAGCTGCTCGGCCTGGGCCCGCTCGAGGAATTGCTCAACGACCCCGACGTCTCGGACATCATGGTCAACGGGCCGCAGCAGACCTATATCGAAAAGAAGGGCAAGCTCGAGCTCGCCCAGGTCCAGTTCCGCGACGAGGACCATCTGCTGCAGATCGCGCAGCGGATCGTCAACAAGGTCGGCCGCCGCGTCGACCAGACCACACCGCTCGCCGACGCCCGCCTCCAGGACGGCAGCCGCGTCAACGTCATCATCCCGCCGCTCTCCTTGCGCGGCACCGCCATCTCGATCCGCAAATTTTCCGAGAAGCCGATCACGGTCGATATGCTGCGCGGCTTCGGCTCGCTCAGCGAGAAGATGGCGACGGTGCTGAAGATCGCCGGCGCGTGCCGGATGAACATCATCATCTCGGGCGGCACCGGTTCGGGCAAGACGACGATGTTGAATGCATTGTCGAAACTTATCGACCCGGGCGAGCGCGTCCTCACCATCGAGGACGCGGCCGAGCTTCGCCTGCAGCAGCCGCACTGGCTGCCGCTCGAAACCCGCCCGCCGAACCTTGAAGGTCAGGGCGCGATCACGATTCGCGATCTCGTGATCAACGCGCTGCGCATGCGGCCGGACCGGATCATCCTGGGCGAGATTCGCGGCGCCGAATGCTTCGATCTGCTCGCCGCGATGAACACCGGCCATGACGGCTCGATGGCGACGCTTCACTCCAACTCCCCGCGCGAATGCCTCGCGCGCATGGAGAATATGGTGATGATGTCGGACATCAAGGTGCCGAAGGAAGCGATCAGCCGCCAGATCGCCGATTCGGTCGATCTCGTCGTTCAGGTCAAGCGCCTGCGCGACGGCTCGCGCCGCTGCACCAACATCACCGAGGTGATCGGGATGGAAGGCGACGTCATCGTCACCCAGGAATTGTTCAAGTTCGAATATCTCGACGAGACCGCCGAAGGGAAGATCATCGGCGAATATCGCTCGATGGGCCTGCGCCCCTACACGCTCGAAAAAGCCAAGATGTTCGGGTTCGACCAGCCCTATCTCGAGGCGTGCCTCTAGGGCGCTCCGCTCAACACGAAGTTCAAAGCGATATCCGAATGAGCGCCAGCTTTTCCATCACCGCAGAGCCGGACCGCGATCTGGTCCGCATCCGCATGTCCGGCTTCTTCACGCCGGCCGACATCGCGGCGTTCCTCGACGCTCGTGCTCGCGCCCATGCGCAGCTCACCTGCGGCTCCAACCAGCATCTCACCTTGAACGACGTGCGCGGCTTGAGCATTCAGCCGCAGGATTCAGTCGCCGCCTTTCAGACGATGCTCGCGGATTCGAATTACCGCTCGCGGCGCCTCGCCTTTGTCGTCGCGCCGACTTTGGCGCGCGGCCAGCTCGCCCGCGCGCTGAGCGGCCGCGCCAATACCCGGATGTTCGAGGATCCGCACGAGGCCGAAGCCTGGCTGCTCGATCCGGACGAGAAAGCGGAACCCTCGTCGCGCCGCGCGATCGGCTAGCTCCGCGGGGACGCCGTATTCGGTGTCCCCGCCCATGTCGATCAGCGGTGCCGCGCGATCCAGTCCTCGACGACGGGCGCGATCTTGGTCCGCCACTTGCCGCCGTTGAAGATGCCGTAATGGCCGGCGCCCTTGGCGAGATGATATTTCTTCTGCGCCGCCGACAGCCCGGTCGCGATGGTGAGCGCCGCTTTGGTCTGGCCGACGCCTGAAATGTCGTCGCGCTCGCCCTCGATCGCGAGCAGCGGAATGTCGGTGATCGCGGCTGGATCGACCGGTCGGCCGCGATGGGTCATCTCGCCCTTGGGCAGCGCATGGCGCTGGAACACGACGTCGATCGTCTGCAGGTAGAATTCGGCGGTCATGTCGCAGACGGCGCGATACTCGTCGTAGAAATCCTTGGTCGCATCGGCCTCTTCCTCGTCGCCATCGACGAGGTGGCGGAACATCTCCCAGTGGCTGACCAGATGGTTGCCGAAGTTCATCGCCATGAAGCCGGCGAGCTGCAGGAAGCCCGGATAGACCCGCCGCCCCGCGCCCGGATAGAGATAGGGCACGGTTACGATCACATTCTTCTCGAACCAGGCGAAGGGCCGCTGGGTCGCGACCGTGTTGACCTCGGTCGGCGCCTTGCGGGTGTCGATCGGCCCGCCCATCATGGTGAGCGTGCGCGGCCGCAGCGGATCCTTGTCCGCGCTCATCAGGCAAGCGGCGGCGAAGGCGGGCACTGAAGGTTGGCAGACGGCGAGCATATGCGCGCCGCGGCCGCCGTCATCCGGCCCGATCGCGTGCATGAACTCGATCAGGTAATCGACATAATCGTCCAGATCGAAGCTGCCATCGTCGAGCGGCACCAGCTTCGCGTCGCGCCAATCGGTGATGTAGACATCGTGCGCCGGCAGCATGCGCTCGACCGTGCCGCGCAGCAA
>NZ_JBQTIN010000029.1:0-5352 GCF_052388015.1 Sphingosinicella sp. | reverse complement strand
CCGACACATGGTTGGCGAGATCGACGACGAGGAAGTGGAGGAAGGCGCGGGCCGGCGGCAGGCCGAGAATGTCGGTCATGAAGGCGGCCGAGCGCGCCTTGTCGGAGCACCAGATGATCGTGTGGTTGAGCTCGACGCTCATCGCTGACGCTCCCTTTCGAACAGCCAGACGCGGATGGCGCTCGCTAGATTGGGCGGATGGGCCGCTTCAATCCGCTCGGCGTCGATCCGGGCGACAAGCGCGTTGAGCGGCAGGCCCTCCGCCGCTGCCGCTTCCCTCAGCGCCTCCCAGAACACCGGCTCCAGGCTGATCGAGGTCGCATGCCCCGCGATCAGCACGGAGCGTTTGACGGGTCCGCTAGTCGTCATTGCGAGGAGCCGAAGGCGACGCGGCAATCCACCGCTGGATTGCTTCGCTTCGCTCGCAATGACGGCATGGTCGCCCGTCAATACATATGCTGGCCGCCATTGATGCTGAGGGTCGAGCCGGTGATGAAGCCGCCCTCCTCGGCGCAGAGGAAGGTGACGCCGCGGGCGATCTCGCTCGCCTGGCCGAGCCGGCCGACCGGGATCTTGGCGACGATCTTCTCCAGCACGTCGGGCGGCACCGCCGCGACCATGTCGGTATCGATATAGCCGGGCGCGATCGCGTTGACCGTGATCCCGGCCCGCGCGCCTTCCTGCGCCAGCGCCTTGGTGAAGCCGTGGATGCCGGACTTGGCGGCTGCATAGTTGACCTGGCCATATTGCCCGGCCTGGCCGTTGATCGAGCCGATATTGACGATGCGGCCATATTTCCGCTCGTTCATCCCGTTCCACACCGCCTTGGCCATGTTGAAGCAGCCGCCCAGATTGATGTCGATCACGTCGTCCCAGGCCTGGCGCTCCATCCGCTTCATCGTCCCGTCGCGGGTGATGCCGGCATTGTTGACCACCACATCGACCGGTCCGAGTTCGCTTTCGACCTCGGCGACTCCGGCCAGGCAGGCGTCGTAATCGGAGACGTCCCACTGGTAGGTCTTGATACCCGTCCGCTCGGTGAATTCGCGCGCGCGCTCGTCATTGCCGGCATAATTGGCGGCGACGGTCATTCCCGCATCCCTGAGCGCGACGCTGATCGCCTCGCCAATGCCTCTCGATCCGCCGGTGACGATTGCAACGCGGGCCATGATCCTCTCCTTTGTGGTTTGATTGGCGACGGCCTTATTGCGGCGGCCGCCATCCTTCAAGTTCGCGGCCGATCAGCGCGCGCAGCATCGCCACGCCGGGCGGGTCATGGTTGAGGCAGGGAAGATAGGCGAAGCGCTTGCCGCCGGCCGCGCGAAAAATGTCGCGGCCGCGAATCGCCAGTTCCTCCAGCGTTTCCAGGCAATCGGCGGCGAAGCCGGGCGCGAGCACCGCCAGCTCGGTGACGCCCTCGCCCGGCAGCGCGCGCAGACGGGCGTCGGTCGCCGGCTCCAGCCATTTCGCCCGGCCGAAGCGCGACTGGAAGGCGACCTCCAGCGGCCGGCCCAATGCGGCCGAGAGCAACCTCGCCGTCGCCATGCACTGGTCATGATAGGGGTCGCCGAGCGCCCGGGTACGTTCCGGCATGCCGTGGAAGCTGGCGACGATCGCCCGCGGCTCGAAATCCAGCCTTGCCAGCCCCTCCTCCACCGACGCCTTGAGCGCACCGACATAGGCAGGGTCGTCATAATAAGGCGGCAGGGTGCGGATCGCCGGCTGAAGGCGGAGCGTGGCGAGATGGGCGAAGGCGGCGTCGTTGGCGGTCGCCGTCGTCGCCGCGCAATATTGCGGGTAAAGCGGCGCCAGCAGGATGCGCTCGCAGCCCCGGGCCATCAAGGCATCGATCCGCTTTGCGATCCCCGGCTGGCCGTAGCGCATCGCATGATCGACGATCACCTGCTCGCCAAGTGTCCCGACCAAAGCCGCCGCCTGCGCCCGGGTGATCGCGGCGAGCGGCGAGCCCTGCTCGGTCCAGACCAGCTTGTAGGCCTCGGCCGATTTGCGCGGGCGGGTGCGCAGGATGATGCCGCGCAGGATCGGCTGCCAGGCGATCGCGGGGATTTCCACCACGCGCCGGTCGGACAGGAACTGGGCCAGATAGCGCCGCACCGCCCGCGCGTCCGCCGCGTCGGGCGTGCCGAGATTGATGAGGAGGACGCCGATCATCGCCCGCTCCGGATCGGCAGCGCGCGCACGCGCCGCCCGCTCAGCGCGTAATAAGCGTTGGCGACCGCCGGCGCCACGACCGGCACCGCCAGCTCGGTGACTCCGCCCGACACCTCGTCGCTCTCGACCAACTCGACGCTCACCTCCGGCGCGTCGCGCAAGGTGGGCAAGCCATAATCGCCGATATTGCCGAAGGTCGGCACGCCGCCCTCGATCTCGACGGGAGCCCCAAGTGCGAAAAGCAGGCCGTGGATGAAGCCGCCCTCGATCTGCTGTTTGACCAGCTCGGGGTTCACCACCCGCCCGCAATCGACCGCGAGCACCGCGCGCAGTGCCCGCAAGCGCCCGCTCTCCCCGGCCGCCACCTCGACCAGCACCGCGACATAGGAGCCAAATGCCTGATGGACCGCGATCCCCATACCGCCGCCGGCGATGCCGCCGTCCCAGCCGCCGATCGCGGTCGCGGTCGCGAGGCAGCGGGCGAGGCGCGGATTGTCGGCCAGCATCGCCATCCGATAGGACAAAGGCTCGTGCCCCGCCGCGCGGGCGATCTCATCGACGAAGCTCTCGGTGAAGAAGCAGCTCGCGACATGCGCGCCGCCCCGGCCGATGCCGACCGGCAGGCCGATCTCCGCCGCGACATGGTCCACCGCGACATGGCCGATGCCGTAAGGCGGCACGGCGCCCGCGCCGACGGCGCCGTCGGGACGGAAGAAGCTGTGCGCGGCGTGCAGCCGCTCGGCGGTCGCGGCAGCCGCGTCGGGCGAGGCGATCCGCGCCCGCCAGCTATGGATGCGCCCGCCGGCCACCGTCGCGCTCATCCGCGCCATCGCCGGCGGCGCGAACGTGTCGGCCTGGATTTCCTGAATGCGCGGCCAGACGATCTGCGCCGGCTGGCCGAGCGCCTGCGCGATGATCGCCGCCTGCACGATCGCCGCCGTCTCGAGCTTCCGCCCATAACCGCCGCCGACCAAAGTCGGGTAGATCGTCACCGCGCCTTCGGAAATGTCGAGCGCCCGCGCCGCCGCCGAGCGGGCGAGGCCGAGCGCCATCACCGGCGCCCAGATTTCCAGCCGCCCGTCGGCGAAGCGCGCGGTCGCGGTCAGTGGCTCGATCGGTACGGACGGGCCGGGGCCGATCGCATAGCGGCTTTCGATCCGGCTCGCCCCGGCCGGGTCCGCGTCGGGATCGCCCGCCGTGTGGAGCCGCGTCGCTTCGCCGCCGTCCAGCGCGCCGGCGAGCGCCGCGTCGATACTGCGCGTCGATGGCCGCTCGGCCGGCACAGCGAAGCGCGGATTGAGTCGCGCGAGCGAGGTCATCGCCGCCCAGCCGTTCACCGCCGCGACCGCGACGAAACCCGGATTCTGGATCAGCCGGAACGCGCCCGGCACCGTGTCCGCGCCGTCCCAATCCACGCCTTCCGGAGTCCCGCCGGGCGGCGCGGTGCGGACCGCGGCGAAGGCCATGTCGCGCAGCCGCACGTCGCCCGCGAACATCGCCGATCCGTCGAGCTTGGCCGGCGTGTCGAGCCGCGGCAGCGGCTGGCCGATCAGCCTATTCTCATTGCCGCCGCGCATCGGCACCGTCGCTGGCAGGTCCAGCCCCGCCGCCTCTCCGGCCAGCTCGGCGAAGGCGAGCCGGTCACTGCCGCGCACGACGAAGCCCGCGCGCGTGTCCAGCTCCTCCCAGTTCGCGCTCCAGCGCGCCGCGGCCGCCAAACAGAGCAAGACCCGCGCGCCCGCGCCCGCCTCGCGCAGCGGCGCCTCGAAGCCGCGCACCGAGGAGGAGCCGCCGGTCAGCATCACCGCGTTCCTCAGCGCATATTGGCGCGCCGCCCAGCGATCGATGCCGAACGTCTCGGGGAAGGCACTGCCGCCGGCTGCTTCCTCGGCGAGGAAGACATTGGCGTAGAGCGGCGACAGCGGCGCCGGCTCCACCGAAACCGTGCGCCAGTCCGCGCCCAGTTCGTCGGCGATGATCTGCGGCAGCGCGGTATAGACCCCCTGCCCTGCCTCGGCCTGCGGAACGGCGACGATCACCCGCCCGTCGCGGCCGATCTTGAGATAGGCGTTGAACAAAGTCTCGCCCTCGCCGGCGCGCAGGTTCGGTTGATATTCGCGCGGCCAGAGCGCCCAGGCGACGACCAAACCGACGCTCGCGCCGCCGCCGATCAGCAATCGGCGTCGCGTGATCCCGCCGCTCTCGTCCCCGCGCGCCATAAGGGGCTGATAGAGAGGCGACAGCATCAGGGCTAGCGTTCCCCGGCGAAGGCCGGGGTCCAGTCCTGAACAAGGAACGGCGCAGAAGCGCCGCCTGGGCCCCGGCCTCCGCCGGGGAACTTGATCTTGTCAACTCTGGCGCGATCCTTCAGAGCGCGCTCATGCCCGCCCGGATCGTTCAGCTCCAGAAGAACGCCATGCAGTCCGGCAAGGCCAATGCCGGCCGCTGGGTGCTGGAGTTCGAATCCGGACGGAAGAAGGTGCCCGATCCGCTCACCGGCTGGGCCGGCGGCGCCGAGACGCGCGAGCAGGTCCGCCTCCATTTTCCGACGCTCGAGGCGGCCCAGGCCTATGCGGCGAAGAACGGCCTCGACGCCCATGTCGTCCCGGCCTCCCAGCCGAAGCTGAAAATCCAGGCCTACGCCGACAATTTCCGGTGAGTCCGGCCGAGGTACTCGATCGCTGGATCGCCGCGTTCAACGCCGGCGATATCGCGGCGCTCACCGCGCTCTACCATCCCGACGCGGTCAATCATCAGGTCGCCAACGAGCCGGTCGAGGGGCGTGACGCGATCGCCGCGATCTTCGCGGCCGAGTTCGCCGCCGCGCCAGAGATGCACTGCATCGTCGAGAACCGCTTCGCCGACGGCGAATGGGCGATCATGGAATGGCGCGATCCCAGGGGCCTGCGCGGTTGCGGCTTCTTCCGCGCCGTGGACGGGCTGATCGTCTTCCAGCGCGGCTATTGGGACCGGCTGAGCTTCGAGCGGGTTTACGGCGGCGGCTGAAAAGGAAGTGGGGAGCTTCTGTTGCCCGGTGCTCCCCGTACCGCTGGAATCCGCTTCTGTTGCCCGGTGCGGCCCGAACCGCGCTTTTGTCCTTGTAACTTCAGACCGTTAGGTCATTGGTTACGCGGCAATCGCGAGCGCCTCGTTATCGTTGGCACTTGTGTATGGGCCGTC
>NZ_JBQTIN010000028.1:0-3703 GCF_052388015.1 Sphingosinicella sp. | reverse complement strand
AGGCCGGAGATGTTCGCGCTGGCGAAAGTTCGGCACAGCGAGCCGTCCGCGCGCGCAAAGCTCACGCCGATTCGGGTCGTCGCGTCGGCTTGCTGGGCGGAGGCGAGTTGCGTGCTCAGCGCCTCGGCGAGCGCGCCGCGCGCGACAAGCGCGCCGTCCGATGCGCCGAACTCGCCGCCGGCCGGAAGCAGACGCCCGATGGCAATCCCGAGCACCAGGCTTGCCGCCAAGGCCGTCGGCGCCCACCAGGCGCCCGTGAACCGCCGCTGACGGGCGGCCGCGAAGTCCACGACTTTCGGCTCCAGGAGCGCGCGCAGCTGCTGCGGCACGGCCTCATCCAAGGCCGGCGCGTAATGCGCGGCGAGCTGGTCGCGCAGCCGGCGCTGCGCTTCCAGCTCGGCGCGCAGGGCGGCGCTGGCGGCGAGCGCATCCTCGACCCGCTTTGCCTCCTGCGCGTCCAGCTCGCCGTCGAGATAGGCGAGCAACAAGGCGGTATCGACCGTCATCACGCGGCCTCCAGCATGCGGACCAGCGCCTGGCGCCCTCGCGTCAGTCGCGAGGTCAGCGTGCCGATCGGAATGTCGAGCAGGTCCGCCGCTTCGCGATAGGCCATGCCTTCGACGAGGATGAGCGCGATCACCTCGCGCTGCTCGTCGGGCAGAGTCGCCATGGCCCGGTCGACGTCGCGAAGCTCGGCGCGTCGCTCGACGTCATGATGGGCGTCCGACGCGATCGTCGCGCCGGCCTCTTCCTCGACAAAGGTCCGATTGCGCCGCGCGCGCGCCCGGGCTTCGTCGATCCAGCAATTGCGCACAATCCGCATCATCCACGCATCCAGTCTCGTTCCCGGCATCCATTGGTCCCGCGCCCTGAGTGCGCGTTCGAGCGCCACCTGGATCAGGTCATCCGCATCCGCCGCGTCGCGGGCGAGCGAACGCGCGAACCGGCGCAGCCGGGGAACCAGCGCCAGCAAGTCGCGCTCGAAGGCCTGCAACTGGCGATTCTCCTTACCCCTTGAGGGAATAAACGGATGGTCCGGCGCGTTTCATCCCCATGCAAGCAAAATTCTGCCATAACCTGCATATGAGGATCGGCTGGTCGCTGCTGCTTGCCTGCGCCGGGTTGGCGCTCCCGTGCAACGCGGCGCTCGCCCAGCTCGTCCCTGCGCCCTCCCTGCCGCCGCTGGGCGGCGTGGTCGACGGCGTCGGCCGAACGGCGAATGATCTGGTCGGCGATGCGCGAGGGGTTGCGGACAATGCGGCCGATACCGCCCGCGGCCTGGCGGACGCGCGCGTGGAGCGGCTGGAAACCTTGGTCCGCCGTCACCCGGACCGGCTGGAAATGACCGATGTCGGCCCCGCCGTGCGCGGCGAAATCATCGCCATCGATCCCGATCCGGCGACGCTCGCGGCCCTTGGCGCGGCAGGGTTCGTCCGGCGGGGCGGCGAAAGCACCGACGCGCTGGGGCTTGCCGCGGTCTCGTTCGGCGTTCCCAACGGCTGGTCGGTCGATCGGGCCCTGTCGCGACTGCGTCGCATTGCCCCTGGCGCCACGTTCGCCGCCAATGTTCTCTACGAGCCGAGCGGCGCGGCGAGCCTGGCTGACCTTGGACATGCGGGACAAGGCGCCGGTGGCGGCGCCGTCGCGCCGATCGGGATCGTCGACGGCGGCGTCGCGGCGCATCCGGCATTGCGCGGCCCGATTCGCCAGCAGGGGTTCGTCCAGGGCGCGCCCCGGTCCAGCACCCATGGCACCGCCGTCGCATCGTTGATCGCGGGCCAGGGGATGGTGCGGGGAGCGGCCCCCGGCGCACCGCTGCTCGTGGCTGACATTTATGGCGCCGATCCCGCCGGCGGCAATGCGCTAGCGCTGGTCCGCGCTTTGGCCTGGCTGGCGGGGCAGAGGACGCGGGTGGTCGCGATGAGCCTCGCCGGGCCGGCCAATGCGCTCGTCCAGCGCGCCGTCGCCGCGGCGCAGGCGCGCGGCATGTATATCGTCGCGGCGGTGGGCAATGACGGCCGCGCCGCGCCGCCCACTTATCCCGCATCCTATCCCGGGGTGATCGCGGTGACCGGCGTCGATGGCCGGGGCCGGGTCCTGATCGAGGCCGGCCGCGCGCTCCATCTCGATTATGCGGCACCGGCCGCGGACATGGCCGCGGCCGGCGGACGCGGGCTGGTCGCGGTGCGCGGCACTTCTTACGCCGTCCCCTTCGTCGCGGGCCGGCTCGCGCAGCATATCGGGAGCCGCAATCCGCTGGCGGCCCTCGACGCGGAGGCCCGTCGCGGCCGTGGCGTCGGTCGGGGCGTGATCTGCGCCGAGTGCCGGACCGTGCTGCCCGCGCGATAGCCTGCGGATTAAGAGGCGGCCGCCATCCGTTTCTCCCCTGTGAGGGTCACAATCCTCTGCAAATCTCACGGGAGAATGATCATGCGTATGAGAATTTTGCTCGCCGGATGCGCCGGATTATTGTTGTCGGCTCCGGCCTCCGCACAGTTGCTGGGCGGTGGCGGCGGGCTTGGCGGCCAGCTGGGCGGTACGCTTGGCAGTCCCTTGGGCGGGCTCGGGCAGACGAGCCGCGGCAGCCTGATGGGTGACGGCGACTTGCGCGTCGATCGCAGCGTCGATCGCCGCACCGGCCGCGCCAGCGGTCGTGCCTCGGGGCGCGGTCAGGGCAGCGGCATGCTCGACAACAGCATCGACACGCCGCGCGGCTCGCGCCGGCAGTCGGCGAATGTCGGCGGGTCGGGTGCGCTCGATCTGGGCGCCGACGCCGATCTCGTCGGCACCGACGATGTCCGCAACACCACGTCGGGCGCCCGGGAACGCGTCGGCAATGCGCGCAATCGTGCCGGGCAAGCGGCCGGAAACGCCGCCGCGCGCGGCCGCGCTGTGGCCGACAATATGCAGGGCCGCACGGCCGGCCTGAGCGACGATGTCGCCGGGACGGCCGACTCGCTGGCCTTCTCGGCCGACGCTTCCGCCTCCGGCAGCGCCGCTGGCTCGGCCACGCGCCGTGCCGCGCGAGCCGACGGCCAGTCGGGCTCGGCTCCGTCGGCTTCTGGCTCCTCGGCAAGTGCGCCGCGCGGCGCACGTGCCCGCCGCACCGAGGGGACGCCTGTCCGCGACAAGTGAGCGGTCCTCAGGCGGCAGTAGAAGGCCCGGCATGCCGCCGGGCCTTCTTCGCGTCTCGAGCGGGCTGGGGGATCCGGATCCCCGGCCGCTTGCGCAATCTTAACCCCTCCGCGCTAGACCGCGCTCAGGGCGCGTAGCTCAAGACCAGAGCGGGCCGCAGATTACGGCAGGATGCAGGTTCATCTCCTGCCGCGCCCACCAGCCGCCGATTCAAGCGCGATGACAATTTCGATGCGCTTGACCGGCGGAACGGGCCGCTGCTAACGCACGGCTCACGGAGGCGGCGCTCGCGCCATCTCCTGCATCAAGAGTGGACCGGCTTCGGTCCACGCCAACCTGCCCTCCCGGGCAAGGTGGCGGTCCCTCAACCAGGGACGATGCGGCCGGACCGGCAATTATACGGGTCTCTCGGCTGCCTTCGTCCGACAACGAAGGAATGCTGTCATGTTTCTCTCCACCGAAACGTTCGCCGACCTTGCCGTCGCGGACGTCCCCGACGCGTCACCCGCCGCGCCGCGCCGATGCCGCCCGCTCCGGATCGCGCTGGCCGGCTATGGCGTCGTCGGCC
>NZ_JBQTIN010000027.1:0-12379 GCF_052388015.1 Sphingosinicella sp. | reverse complement strand
ATCGACATCCTCTATTGCGGCGTCTGCCATTCGGACCTGCACACGGTGCGCAGCGAATGGCCGGGGACGGTCTATCCGTGCGTGCCGGGGCATGAGATCGTCGGACGGGTGACCGCAGTCGGGCCGGAGGTGACCAGGTTCAGGGCCGGCGATCTCGCCGCCGTGGGCTGCCTGGTCGATTCCTGCCTGACCTGCCCGGCCTGCAAGGAAGGGCTGGAGCAATATTGCGAGGGCGGCTTCGTCGGCACCTATAACGGCGCCGACAAGATCACCGGCGAGAACACCAAGGGCGGCTATTCGGACTCGATCGTCGTGCGCGAGGAGTTCGTGGTGCATGTGCGGCATGACGAGAAGGATCTGGCCGCGGTCGCGCCCTTGCTCTGCGCGGGCATCACCACCTACTCGCCGCTCCGCCACTGGAATGTGGGGCCGGGCAAGAAGGTCGGCGTGGTCGGGATCGGCGGTCTCGGCCATATGGGGATCAAACTCGCCAGCGCGCTCGGCGCGCATGTCGTCGCCTTCACCACTTCGGCCAGCAAGGTCGAGGACGCCAGGGCGCTGGGCGCCGACGAGGTGGTCGTCTCGCGCGATCCGGCACAGATGCAGGCGCAGACCGGAAAGCTCGACTTCATCCTGAACACCGTGGCGGCGCCGCACGATCTCGACGCCTTCCTGACGCTGCTGAAGCGCGACGGGACGATGGTGCTGGTCGGCGTGCCGTCGACGCCGCATCCACCGCTGCACCCCGCCAATCTGGTCATGCAGCGGCGCAGCCTCGCCGGCTCGCTGATCGGCGGCATTCCCGAGACGCAGGAGCTGCTGGATTTCTGCGCCGAGAAGGGCATCGTCTCCGACATCGAGATGATCCCGATCCAGCAGATCGAGGCGGCTTACGAGCGCATGTTGAAGAGCGACGTGAAGTACCGCTTCGTCATCGACATGGCGTCGCTGAAGTAAGGGGGCCCACCCCCTGCCCCCTCCACGAAGGCGTGGAGGGGGGTGTGCCCTGCCCTCCCCTCCAGCTCTTGCTGGAGGGGCCGGGGGTGGCTCTTCTTCCTAGAAGAACAGCTTCCTCAGCGTGATCGTCACCGAGCGGCCGATCGGGTCGACAATGCCGGGCTGGTAGCTGAGCGGCATGACACCGTTGCCGTCGGTGACCCCGATCCGCTGGTCGAACAGATTGTTGAACTCGACCGAAATGCGGGTGCCGCGCAGGAACGGCATGCGGCGGACCAGAGCGCGCTGCTGCGACAGGTCGGCGAACAGGCGGAGGTTCACGGTCGCGAGGTCCGAGAAGCTAAGGTCGGTCGCGCCGCCGAGCGCGCCGTCGACCCGCGTCCCGCTTTGCCAGCGGCCGGAGAGCTGCGCGCCCATGCCGTCGCGGAAGATGCCGGCCTGCAGCTCCACCTCGTGGCGCGGATTGCCGCCGAGATTGCCGGCCGCCGAGCCGTTCAGGAAATCGAGCTCCGGCACGCCGGGGCGGATCAGCACCTGATCCTGCAGCCGCCAGGTGTGGAACAGGGCGAAGTTGATCCGCCCGCCCCGGCCGCCGAAGCCGCCGCCGCCAAAGCCGCCACGGCCGCCGCGCCCGCCGAAGCCGCCACGGCCGCCGCCCTGGCCGAAGCCGCCCTCGCCGCCGCGCCTGCGTCCGCCAAACCCTTCCGGCGGCGCCTCGCCGCGCTCGCGGGCCTCGCGCATCCGCTGCCGGAACGCCTCCCAGCCACCCGGCGGCGGGCTGTTCTGGATCGGGCGGGAATAAGTGACGCCCCAGCGCAGCTCCTGCCGCTCGGCGCGGGCGAAATTGACCGGCCGGCTGTCGATGCTGAGCAAATTGCCGCCGAGATCGCGGATGAAGCGGGACGGGAACGCCGCCTCGATCTCCGGCGTCGCGGTCGGGAATTGCGCGATCGGATCGTCGATCCGGGTGCGGACGTAATTGGCCGTGAAGACCAGATCGGTCTCTTCGAACGGGCGGACGGTGAGGCCGAGGCGCAGGATGCGCCGCGTCTCCGACAGCAGATCCGGATTGCCGCCGGTGATCCGGGTGATGTCCACGGTCCGGCCGGTCTGGAAATCGAACACGCGCGAATTGGGATCGCGCGAGAGGGGATCGCCCAATTGGGTCATGCTGGGCGCGACCTCGCGCTGCTGCCAGGAAGCGATGAACTGGACGGCGGGCAGCGGCGTCCAGCTGAGGCCCGCGCCGAACGTGGTGAGGGTGCCGAAGTCCGACAGGGTTTCGGCCTCGGCGTTGAAGTTGAGGGAAAGGTCGCCGAGCGCGGCGAGCACGTCGCGGCTGCGCCTCGCGATCGGCAGATCGACGCTGACCTGGCCATTGCCGGCGGTGCGCGAGAGATCGCGGATGTCGGTCAGGCCGGCGCGGAAGGATTCGCCCTCCAGCCCCTGGGTCGCGCCGCCGATGCGGGCGCTGAGCGTGACCGGGCCGGCCGGCAATTGGAACAGGCGGCCGTTGACCAGCAATTGCGCGTCGGCGCTGCTTGTCCGGGTCTCGGTGCGGTCGTCGGCGAGCGGGACCAGGACGCCCGCGAGAGCCGCATAGGGGTTGAACCCGGGATCACTGGCGAGCAACCGCGCCTGAGCCGCGGCCGTGGCGAACCCCGTGCCGGTGCGGCTCTCGTTGCGCGCCCAATCGGCATTGGCGGTGAAGTTCCAGCGCCATAGCGGCGCGAGGTCGCCGCTCATCGTCAGGCCGCCATGCAGCGTCAGGCCCTCGCTCTCGCGGACGAGCGGGCCGGCGCCGGCATAATAACGGTTCAGCACGATGTCGTTGCCAAACGGCGAGAAGGGATTGCCGGCCGGCAGCGTCAGGCTGACCCGCGGCAGGCCGAAGAGGCGCTCGCTCTCGGTCGCCTCGGCGCGCAGGTTCAGCGAGGCGGCGACATTGCCGAAGATCATCCGGCTGTAGGTGGCGTTGCCGGAGAGACGCCGGGTCTCGGCGACGAGGCTGCGGAACCGGCCGACATCGCTCACATTGGCGTTGTTCGCGCCAGGCAGGAAGGAGGCGAGGCCGGGGGCGCCGGTTGCGGCGGAGGCGGGAACGCCGGCGATGGTGACCGGCACGCCGGCAAGCGCGCTCAGCGCCGGATCGACCTGCGTCGCGCCGGCCGCCGGGATGATGTTGCCGAGCAGATCGAACGAGGTCGCCGCCTGACGAATGCCGCGCTCGCTTTCGAGCAAGGGTCCTTCGTCCGAGGCCTCGAGCTCGATGCTCCAGCGGTCCTGCTGGCCGATGCGGAGCAGTCCCGCCTCGGCCCGGTTCGCGGAGAAGCCGCCGTCGGTCGCCATGCGGCGGCCGAGCTCGGCGATGAAGGCGCGGAAACGCTGGCGCAGGACGATGTTCACTACCCGCTGGTCCGGCCGGTAGCCGAATTGCAGCGCGACCTCCTCGGGCAGGATCTCGACCCGGACGATGGCTTCAGGGGGAATGCCGCTGATCTCGCGGAAGCTGGAGATGCGCTGGCCGTTCAGCAGCACGATCGGCGGGCCGGAGCCGGCGCCCCGGGTCTGCGGCGCGATCGCCTCGACCAGCTCGCCGACCGAGGAGGCGCCGTAGGAGCGGACGTCGCGCGCGTTCAGCGTCTCGATCGGGCGAATGTTGCCGGGCACGGCGCCGCGCAAGGGCTGACCCATGACCACGATCGCTTCCTCTTCGTCGCCCTCTTCCGTGGCATCGCCGTTCTGCCCCGGCGGCGGCGGGGCGACGCGGGGCGCGGGCGGTGGCGCCTGCTGCGCGAGCAGGGGCGCCGGCGCGACGCCGGCGAACAACAGGGTGAGAAGGGGAAGACGCAAGGGGGACAAGAAACTGCTCCGCGACGCGAACGTGCGAGCGCCTTTGCCAGTTGCGGCCTGAATGACCAGTGTCGCGCCCGTTCACTCTCAAGAAAATTTGTAACAGTTTGTAGCGGCGTTGCCCTTGGCGGATGGGCACGCTTCGCCCTACACTTGGCGGCAGGGGAAAAAGATGCGCACGTTCAAGCTGCTCGCCTGGCTGACCATCTATTATGCGGCGCTTGGGCTGGGCCTGTTCGTCGCGACCCTGCTCTATCCGCCTTTGATCGATTTCCTGCCGATCGGCGGGGTCGAGGCGCTGATCAACCAGCCGGCCGGGCGGACCGGTGTGCAGATCGGCGCGAGCCAGGTCGGCAATCTCGGCGACAGCCTGATGTGGCTGGCGATCGCGATCGCCGGCGCTTTGGTCGCGGCGATCCCGGTGAGCTGGACCTACATCAAGGTTCGCCATCGCGACGAATATGACCAGGCGCTGGTCCAGACGGTCGTGCTGCTGCCGATGATCGTCACCTCGATCGTCATCGTCGTCCACAATTCGCTCGCGCTGGCTTTCGCGCTCGCCGGGATCGCGGCCGGGGTGCAGTTCAGGAACGCGCTCAAGAGCCCCGGCGACGTGCTGTTCATCCTGCTGTCGATCGGCATCGGCCTGGCGGCGGGGATCGGCGCGGTCGAGCTGGCGATCGTGATGTCGATCGCGTTCAACTACTCCTTCCTCGTCCTGTGGATGACCGATTACGGCCACCGTCGCGGCGGCGAGCGCTTCATGCGCAGGAGCAATCTGTGGGATGATCAGGACGAGGAGGAAGAGGCGGAAGAGGAGCGCCGCAAAGCCAGGAAGGAAAACGAGGCTTGAGCCGCGCCGCTCTTGCCTTGCTCCTTCTGGCGAGTTGCACCGGCAGCCCGGCAAGCAACGAAGCCAACGCCTCCGCCAATTCCGAGGCGGACGGCGTGCGGGTGATCGCGCTGCCGGAGAGCCTCGCCGAGATCTCCGGCCTTGCCGTTGCGAGCCCGACCAGCCTGTTCGCGCATGACGACGAGCAAGCGATGGTGCGGGAAATCTCCGTCGAGAACGGGCGGATCCTGCGCTCCTTCCGCTTCGGCGGAAGGGGCGATTTCGAGGGCATCGCGGCGCCGGACGGCCGCATCTTCGTCATCACCAGCGAAGGCATGCTGAGCAGCTTCGCGGCCGCGGCAGACGGCGCGACGGTGACGCCCGAGACAGTGGACACCGGCGCCGGCGAGCAATGCGAGATCGAGGGCCTGTCGCTCGCGCCCCAGCCGGGCCGGCTGCTGATCTTGTGCAAGGAGATACGGGGGCGCGGCAATCGCGGCCGCCTGCTGATTCTCGCCTGGGACATCGCGGCGCGACGGCTCGCGCCGTTCATCGACGCGGACCTGGAGGAGGCGCTGGGCGAAAACCGGCGCGGCTTCGCCCCCTCCTCGATCGACTGGGACGCAGGCCGGCGGCGGATCGTCATCGTCTCGGCGCGCAACCGGCTGCTGCTGGAGCTGGACGAGCGGGGCCGCGTCACCAATCAGCGGGTGCTGGAAGCGCTGCGCCATCCGCAAGCCGAGGGCGTCGCGGTGATGCCGAACGGCGCGCTCGCGATCGCCGACGAACGGGGCGACAGCGGCGGAAGCGGCCGGCTGACCGTCTATCCGACCGCCCGCTAGAGGCAGGTCCGGAGCAGGTTACGCTCGACCTCCGCCGGCGTGGCGACATCCTCGAAGAAACCATTCAACCAGGTGGCCGCCGACTGGCGCGAGCCGGCGCTTAGCTCCGCCACCTCATTGAGCGCGGCGAGGACAGCGCGGCGGGCGGCGAAAAATTCGGCCGCGACGGCAAGCGCATGGCTGTTGTGGGAACAAAAGCCGCGATAGCGCCGGATCCGCATGTTGCGCACCGGCACCTGGGCCGGCGGCACCGCATAAGGCGCGTTGACCAGACCCGAATAATCGAAATCGTAAGGCACCGGGACCAAGGCCGCCCCCGCCGCCTGCGCGCCGAACAATTTCGTGTTGTGGCAGCAGGTGTCGCCGGCCGGGCCGGCGTTCATCGCCCAATCGAGATTGCCGACCATATAGTTGAACACGGCAGTGCGGGCGGCGGCGCGCGGATCGAGCCGGGCGACCGGGATGGTCCCGCGCAGCTCCACCTCCGTCAGGCCGTTGCGACGCGCGGCGGCGTCCGTGTCCTCGATCAGGAAGCCGAGCCGGCTGGCGATCGGCTGGCGCGAGCCCTCGTCGACATAGTCTATGCGGGCGAGGCGGACGCGCAAGGACACCGGGGTGAGCGCGTTCAGCAACCGGTAGGCGGCATATTCGAGCAAAGTGAAGTTGCTGAACGATTCCTGCGCGCGGCAATGGGTGACGAGCTTCAGCCGGCGTTGGCCGGTGAAGAAGGATGTGGCGGCCGGCCGCTCGCGAAACTCGATCCGGAGCGGCGGGAATGTGCAGACGTCGCGCCGGCGGCGGCTGATCCCGCGTGGCGAGAGGCGGATCGCGTGCGTCTCGGTCCGCGCGCCGCTCAGCGTCAGGGTCGCGTCGCGCGCCTCCTCGGACCGCTCGGCAACGCGCATCAGGTCGCGCAGCGGGCCGCGGATGGTGAGCTGGATGATCTGCTGATCGGCGAACAAAGGGTGCGGCGCGCGCTGAGCGGCGGCCGGCGTCGCGGCCAGCGCGGCCAGAACCAGCGCCATCCATCGCGTCATCGCGCCGCTCCCCCCGGCACGACATGCGCCGTCGCCTCGCCGTTGACGATCTCCAGATAAGTCCGCGGGCCGCCATAACGGGCCGAGATACCGGTATCGATCGCGATCAGCCGGCCACCGTGCAGGAACTGGATGCCGGCGAGGTTGGGCGTATGGCCGACGATCATCCGCCGCGCGCCGAAGGCGGCGAGGACGGCCGTAATCTCCTCCTCCATCGACGGCGGGGGCGCTTCGGCCACGGCGGTCGCGGGCGGCGCCTCGGTATCGGCGTCGCGCCGGATCAGCCCCCGATACCAGAGCGGCCCGCGCGGGTCGTTGATGATCGCGTCCCGACCCTGTGCGTTGGCGTGCAGCGCCTCGGTCGCTCGGCGGTTGATTTCGTCGACCGAGAGATTGGCATAGGCGACGCCGATCCCGCCATGAGCGAAGAGATTGCCGTCGATCAACGCGACGGCCGGATTGGAGGCGACCCAGCGACCGATCTCGCCGGTGGGCGCCCAGGCGGCGCGATGCTCGATCTGGCCGAGCGGGGTTTCGCGCTCGAACCGGTCGCGGATCTGCCCACCAGTGAGGCGCGCATCGCGATCACGGTAATGCGTTTCGATCGCCCCGCGGTTCCGCTCGTAGAAACGGTCGCGGCGGCGGCGCGAATCCCGGGTCGCGAAGGCGGCATATTCGCCCGGATGAACGTAGCGCAGATCGCCGGTGAGGTTCATCGCCTCGTGATTGCCGACCAAAGCGACGACGCGGCCGCCGGCCCCCTGGGACTCGCGCTGCAGCCGGATCAGGTCGCGAATGATGCGCAGGGAATCCGGGCCACGATCGGTGACATCGCCGGTCTGGACGAAGATCGCATCGCCGCCGATCCAATGGTCGCGCGCGTCGATCAGCCGCGCGGCGCGCAGGATCGCGACGAAGGCTCTATGATCGCCGTGCAGATCGCCGACCGCGACGATGCGGGGCGTCGCCGGCGCCGGACTGGCGAGCACGAGCAGGAGCAGCAATGTTGCGTCGATCCAGTGCCTCGCCCACGCCCACATGAGGCGAGCCTAACCGAAGGGGGTGGCGCGGTCGAGGTCGCGCCTTTCCGCCCCGTTCACCTTTGCCGAGTATCAGGCCTTCATGCTGCTCAGGATCGAGTTCGGCCTGCTTCTCTTCATCGGCGCGGCGAGCGCGATGATGGCGCTCGACGCTCTGCTGCCGGGCTGAGGCTCAGCCGGCGACCGGCTCGGCGACGAGCTGATGATCGGTCGAGAGGCCGGCCGGCGCACCACCATAAGCGCGATCGAGATAGCGGCCGGCGAGTTGGTAATGGGCCCAGCTGGCCCGCGTGTCGGCGGTCCGCACACCCAGGTCGAGATGGAAATCCGCCCGCTCCAGCCAATAATCGCGTTCATCGCCCGGATGCTCCGGGCCGAATCTGAACAGCGCCATCTGCAACTCCCTGGGGTGCCTTCCCCAGCCATCAACCGTTCGCGCCGTCCCGTGTTCCCGCGGCAAAGGATCGACTCATCAGGATACTGATCGAGGTCAATATTTTTGGCGGATACGTTTCCGGCCTGCGGCGTTTTGCGTTCGAAGCGACAAGGGAGCGGGCCGATGCCGCGCGGCGACAAATCAGCCTATACCGACAAGCAGAAGCGCAAGGCCGAGCATATCGCCGAGGGCTATGAGGATCGCGGCGTGCCGGCGAAGCGCGCGAAGGCTCGCGCCTGGGCCACGGTCAACAAGGAATCGGGCGGCGGCAACAAGTCCGGATCGGGGCGCGGCAAGCCCGACACGCACGTTTCCTCCTCGCGCGGCGGCCGCGCCCAAGAGTCCGGCTCGGCCGAGCAGCGCTCGGCGGCGGCCCGCAAGGGCTGGGACACCCGCCGCAGGCGCGGCAACGCCTGATGGGAACCCTGCCGCGCTTCAGTCTTTTTCGCGACCGCAATTGGGAGGAATCCATGCCAGACGAGTTTACCGACGCGATCGCCCTGCTGAAGGCGGACCACCGCACGGTGGAGAATCTCTTCGCATCTTACGAGAATGCGCGCGGCATGGAGCGCAAGCGCAAGCTCGCCGGGGAAATCTGCGACGAGCTCAAGATCCATACGATGATCGAGGAGGAGATTTTCTATCCGGCGCTCAAGGGCAAGATCGAGGACGAGCTGCTCGAGGAGGCCTATGTCGAGCATGACGGGGCGAAGGTCCTGATCAACGACATCATGACCGGCAGCCCTGAAGAAGAATTTTACGACGCCAAGGTGAAGGTGCTCTCCGAGCAGATCGAGCATCACGTCAAGGAAGAGGAGCGGCCGTCCGAAGGCATGTTCTCGCAGGCACGCGACACCGACGTCGACCTCGTCGCGCTTCGCGACGCGATGCTCGCCCGCAAGCAGGATCTGATCGCGCAGGCCGAAGCGGGCGTTCTGCCGCCGGCCAAGCCGAGCGTCGTCGAACCGGCCTGAGCCGGCCCTAGCAGCCGAGCGCGGCGAGGTTGGTGCGTGCGTTCTGAAGCTGGCGCATCCGCTCGGCCCGCACGGGCGAGGTTCGCGCGAGATAAATCTGACGCCGGAGCTCACCTTCGAGCCGGTACCAGTCGCTCGAACGGGTGATGGGAAAGCCGTATCGCGGCCCGATCGGCGCAATGATCGACCAGGCGCGATCCTGCACCTGCTGGTTCCCACTGCTGTTAGTTCTCTGCATGCTGATCGCTCCCCCGATCGCCTCTAGATCCGCCTCGGCGACGCGCAATTGTCCTTCCGACCAGCTTTCGGGCGTCGAGCCATCGCGGTTCAGCTCGGCGTAGAGGCGGCGGTTGTTCTCGCAGCGCTCGTCGCGCGCGGCGGGATCGTAGGGGCTGTTCGCGCTCGGCCCACGCTGCCCGCCGCGCCCCCTTCCGCGCGGATCGGCATAGGGGCCGGTGTCGCTGTCGGTGACGCCGCTGCCGCCCCGGCCGCGGCCGACCGGATCGGAAGGGTCGCTGTCGGTGACGCCGGTCGCGCCAGGACGCGGCCCGCCGCCCCTGCCCCGGCCGGCGGGGTCCGCGCCAACGCCGCTGTCGCTGTCGGTGATGCCAGTCCCGCCGCCCCGTCCGCGGCCGACCGGATCGCCGGGATCGCGGTCGGTGACCTGGCCCGCCTGGGCACGGCCGATCACCAGCCCGAGCGAGCCGGCGCCGGTCGCCGCGCCGCCGGCAACGGCAGCGATGAACGACCTGCGACTGATCCTGCGCCTCATGACCTTCCTCCCGTTACTCCATGCGTCCGCGCTGGCAGCGCATGAGTGCGGCATAGCGATCGTCGCCGCTGCCGCGGCCGCGCCGGGCCGGATCGGCATAGGCGCCGCTGTCGCGGTCAGTGATGCCGGTCACGCCGCGGCCGCAGCCGGGCGGATCCGCGTTCGGCCCGCAGTCGCTGTCGGAGAAGCGCTGCGAAGCGCTGCCGCCCCGGCCCCGCCCGGCGGGATCGGCGCCCTGGCCGCTGTCCGTATCGGTGATTCCGGTGCCGCCGCCCCGCCCACGGCCGACCGGATCGGACGGGTCACGGTCCGTGATCCCGGTCTGCGCCATGGCGGGCGCGATCAGCGCCAGAGTCCCGCCAGCCGTGCCGCCGGCGACGCTAGCGAGGAACGACCTGCGATTGAGCGATCGGCGCTTCATCGGCTTTCCCTCAAGGGCAATTATAGTTCTGCATCAGAGTGACGATTTGGGCACGATACTGACGGTAACTCACCAGCTCCTGCCGCACCTGCGCCATCCGCTGGTCGAGCTGGGCGACGGTATTATAGGGATCGTTGTTGCTGGAAACGCTGAGGCCGACGCCCGCGACACGATTGGCATAAGTCGCCGCGTATTGATCGGGTTGGGCGCGCGCGTACGGCAACGAGCCAACCAGCTCCCCGTAGACCCTCTGCATGTCGCCGATCAGTGTCTCGCGCCGACGAATCTCGTAATCGGCGATATTAATCTGGCCGCGCGCCGCCTGGCATTCCTGGGCCTGACACTGGCGCGCCACGTTGACGTCGGCGCCGAACTGCCGTCCGCGGCCACGCTGCGGCGGATCGGCGCTCGAGCCGGTGTCGGCGTCGGTGACGCCGGTATGTTCGCCGACGCCGCGCGGCGGGCCGCTGGCGCCGCGGCCCCGCCCCGCCGGGTCCGCGCCCGGTCCACTATCGGCATCAGTGAGGCCAGTGCCGCCGCCGCGGCCATAGCCGACCCGGTCGCCGGGATCGCGGTCGGTGATGCCGGTCTGGGCGGCGGCCGGCGCGATCACGGCCAATGCGCCGCCGCCAATAGCCGCACCGCCGGCGACCTTCGCCAGGAACGAGCGACGGTTGAGCTTTCTGGTCTCTTTCATCCCTGACCTCCTCCGTTAGCGCGCGCGACGGCGGCCGCGCCCACGACCGGGCAGATCAGCGGCGCATCCCGCGTCCCTGTCGGTGGCCCGGGTCATCGGCCGCCGAGGCCGCGCGCATCCCGCCTGATCGGCGCCGGGGCGAAATCATTGTCGGTAAGCCGGCGCAGGCGCCTCGGGCGCGACCGGCGCGCGCCTCTTCCTCGCCGAGGCCCGGATAATTGGGGTCTTGCGCCGCGGCGCCGGTTGCGCCGAGCAGCGCGGCGCCACCGCGACCCGAAGGAGGAACGAACGGCGATTGAACCTACGCACTGCTTTCATCGGATTCCTCCTGCAGCGTGGCTCGCGAGATGCTCCGCCTATTTGGATCAAGTTGCAAGGGCGAAACGATCTTCGCGCGGGACAGGCCGACTCCCGTTCATCATCCGATGAGGCTAGTCTGAGGCGAATGACGAGAGGAGCATCCCGATGACCGACCTCATTCTCTACACCAACCCGATGTCGCGCGGGCGGATCGCCCGCTGGATGCTGGAGGAGGTCGGCCAGCCCTATGAGACCGTGATCCTCGATTACGGCACGACGATGAAGGGCGCCGACTATCTGGCGGTCAACCCGATGGGCAAGGTGCCGGCGATCAGGCATGGCGACACGGTGGTGACCGAGGCCGCCGCGATCTGCGCCTATCTCGCCGACGCCTTCCCGGAGGCCAATCTCGCGCCGCCGCCGACGAGCATGGCGCGCGGGCCTTATTATCGCTGGCTGTTCTTCGCCGCCGGGCCGGTCGAGCAGGCCGTGACCGGCAAGTCGATGGGCCTGCTCGCGCCGGCCGACAAGCAGGCGATGGTCGGCTACGGCAGCTATGAGGCGGTGATCGACGCGCTGGAAACCGCGCTCCGCCCCGGCCCCTATATCTGCGGCGAGCAGTTCACCGCCGCCGACCTCTATCTCGGCGCCCAGCTCGGCTGGGGCATGATGTTCGGCACGATCGAGAAACGACCGGCGTTCGAGGAGTATTTCGGCCGGCTCCAATCGCGCCCGGCGGCGCGGCGCGCCGACGAGCTCGACAATGCGGCGATGCCGCGGGAGCAGCCGCAGCCGACGCCCCAGCCGGCATGAGCGAGGAGCGGCTGCGCGAAGCGATCGCGCTCTATGACCGGTTCACGCATGACGGCATGGACCGGCGTGTCTTCATGGCCGAGCTGACCCGTATCGCCGGCGGCGCGGCGGCGGCGAGCATGATGCTCTCCGGGATCGCCGCCAACGCCCAGGCGGCGCCGCAGGTCGCGGCGGACGATTCCCGGCTGCAAAGCCGCGATCACCGCTTCAATTTCGACAGTGTCTCGATCAGCGCCTATCGCGTCATCCGACGAGACCTGGCGCCGCAGGGTGGTCGTCGCGCCCGCCCGCCCTCGGTGCTGGTGATCCACGAGAATCGCGGCCTCAACGAACATATTCGCGACGTGGCGAGGCGGGTGGCGCTGGCCGGTTTTGACACCACCGCGCCGGACTTTCTTTCGCTCG
>NZ_JBQTIN010000026.1:0-3098 GCF_052388015.1 Sphingosinicella sp. | reverse complement strand
CCCTGCCGTCGGCGCAGGTCGATGAAGCCGCGCTCGAAGCGCTGCATCGTCTCGGCGTCGGCGCCGCCGCCCGGCGAGAGCTGGAGATTGCCGAGGCCGAGCTCGTAGATCGCCGCGGTGCGCTCATCGACCAGCCGGGACAAGGGCCGCGATGACGCCACCGCGTAGAAGCTTGGCGCCGAACGCAGCCTGACCCGCTCGACGTTCATCCAGATGCCCATCACCTGCTGCTTCTCGCGCACCACGATCGGCTGCGGCGGCCCCTTGATGACCACGGCGACGTCGGTGCCGGGCTCCGGGCCGCCGCCGGGATAGACGATTGCACCGAACAGCAGCAGCTCGGCGCCGGTGAAGCTGTAGCGGATCTCGACCTGGCGTTGCGACACGTCCGGCACCAGCCGCGGCTGCGCCTGTCCCATCAGCAGCGGCGCAACCAGCGCCAGCACGGCCGCCGGCCAGCGGCTCACAGCAACTGCACCGTGTAGATTTCCTCCGGCCGCCAGCCGAGCTGCAAGGCCATCCGGAACGCGACCGCGAGCACGATGATCGCCAGGAACATGCGCAGCAGCTCCGGCTTCATCTTCTGCGCGAGCAGGGCGCCATATTGGGCGCCGATCACCGAGCCCAGCAGCAGCAGCCCGGCCAGCACGATGTCGACCGAGCGGGTCGTCGTCGCGTGGATGATCGTCGTCGCGCCGGTGACGAAGAGGATCTGGAGCAGGGATGTGCCGACGACCACCTGCGCCGACATGCCGAGCACGTAGATCATCGCCGGCACCATGATGAAGCCGCCGCCGATGCCGAGCAGGACGGTGAGCAGCCCGGCGCCGAAGCCGAGCGCCAGCGGCGCCAGCGGCGAGATGTAAAGGCCAGAGCGGTAGAAGCGCCAGCGCATCGGCAGCATCGCGATCAGCGGGTTGTGACGACGGGCGGGGCGCTCCGCCGCGCGCGCCGAGGGCTTCAGGATATCGAGCGCGGTCGCCGCTTCCTTCGCCATCATGAAGCCGATCCCGCCCAGGAGGATGACATAGAGGACCGAAATCACCGTATCGATCTGTCCGCCCTGCTGGAGCAGGCGGAAGATGACGCCCCCGACCAGCGAGCCGAGCACGCCGCCGACGATCACCACTGCACCCATCTGCAAATCGACACCGCGCCGCCGCCGGTGGGCGAGGACGCCGGAGATGCTCGTGCCGGTGATCTGGGTCGTCGCCGAGGCGACCGCGACGGCGGGCGGAATGCCGTAGAAGATCAGGATCGGCGTGGTGAGGAAACCGCCGCCGACGCCGACCATGCCGGTCAGCAGGCCGACAAGCCCGCCCAGGCCGATGATGACGAGAGCGTTCACCGACAGGCCGGCGATCGGCAGGTAGATATCCATTGGGTGGCAACCCTAGGGTCGGCACTCGCTATCGGCAATGGTCGGGATCGCCCGGATTTCCCGGCGTGAGAGCGAGCCCTTCAACGCAAACGGCTTGTTTACCCCGATCCTCTAGGACAGGCGCTTGCGCCGCGCCGGCGCATGGGACCGGCTATGACCGAAGCGTTGAACGTGCACGGCTTTCCGCAGGGCGGCGAACCGGATTTCAGCCCGCCGGCGGGGCGCGCGCGGCTCGTCGCACGGCACGAGGCGATCGGCCAGGTCGTCGAGATCGCCGGCAGCGGCGCCCGCATCGAGATCGTCAGCCGCCGCCTCGTCGAGCTTGCCGAGGATCCCGACCCGTCCGTCGCCATGTCGGGCCAGGTCGGCAGCCAGATCAAGATCGATTCCGGCCGGCGCTGGCTGCTCGCCAATGTCCGCCGCCTCCAGGTGACCGACGCCGAGGCCGGCATCATTTCGGCCGAGATCGACTTCCTCGGCGAGGGCGACGAGGATCCGTCGAGCGGCCGCCTGGTCAACTTCAAGCGCGGCATCACCGCTTACCCGATCCCCGGCAGCAAGGCCTATCCCGTCGCCGGCGACGATTTGAAGCAGATGTTCGCCGCCGACGAGCGCGCCCATATCGAAATCGGCACCGTCTATCCGACCAAGGACGTGCGCGCGGCGCTCTATGTCGACGCCCTGCTCGGCAAGCATTTCGCTTTGCTCGGCTCGACCGGCACCGGCAAGTCGACCTCCGCCTCGCTGATCATGCATCGCATCTGCGACATGAGCCCCGAGGGCCATATCGTGATGATCGACCCGCACGGCGAATATTCGGCCGCGTTCAAGGGCCATGGCGAGCTGTTCAATGTCGACAATCTCGCCATGCCCTACTGGTTGATGAACTTCGAGGAGCATACCGAAGTCTTCATCACCACCCAGGGGGCCGACCGCCAGCAGGACATGGACATCCTCGCCAAGTGCCTGCTCCAGGCGCGGGCGAAGAACCGCAGCGCCGAGGGGCTGACCAAGCTCACCGTCGATTCCCCGATTCCCTATGCCCTCTCCGATCTCACCACCGCGATCACCAACGAGATGGGCCTGCTGAACAAGGCGACCGACACTGCCCCTTTCATGCGGCTGAAAACCAAGATCGACGAGCTGAAGTCCGATCCGCGCTACCAGTTCATGTTCTCCGGCATGCTCGTCGCCGATTCGATGGGCGCCTTCATCTCGAAAATCTTCCGCCTGCCCGCCCGCGGCAAACCGATCTCGATCATCGATGTGTCCGGCGTTCCGTCGGACATCGTCTCGGTGGTCGTCGCGGTGCTGTCGCGCCTGGTCTTCGATTATGCGATCTGGTCGCGTTCCGAAGTGCAGCGGCCGATCCTGCTGATCTGCGAGGAAGCGCATCGCTACGTCCCCGCTGACAAGAGTTCGGCCGGCCAGGCGGTGCGCAAGGTGCTCGAGCGGGTCGCCAAGGAGGGCCGCAAGTACGGCGTCTCGCTGGGCCTGATCACGCAGCGCCCGTCCGACCTTGCCGAGGGCGTTCTCTCGCAATGCGGCACGATCATCGCGATGCGCCTCAACAACGACCGTGACCAGCAGTTCGTGAAGGCGGCGATGCCGGAAGGCTCGCGCGGTTTCCTCGACGTGATCCCGGCGCTTCGCAACCGCGAGTGCATCGTCTGCGGCGAGGGCGTCTCGATCCCGATCCGGGTCTCGTTCGACGAGC
>NZ_JBQTIN010000025.1:0-19345 GCF_052388015.1 Sphingosinicella sp. | reverse complement strand
CGGTGAAGGATAGGATCGTGTTCATCAACACCGGCTTCCTCGACCGCACCGGCGACGAGATGCACAGCGCGATGCGGGCCGGGCCGATGATCCGCAAGGCGGAGATGAAGGCGTCGGACTGGATCGCGGCCTATGAGGACCGCAACGTCCAGATCGGTCTGGCCTGCGGCCTCGCCGGCAAGGCGCAGATCGGCAAGGGCATGTGGGCCGCGCCGGACCGGATGGCCGACATGCTTGCCGCAAAGATCGTCCATCCCAAGTCAGGCGCCACCACCGCATGGGTGCCGAGCCCGACCGCTGCGACCCTCCATGCGACGCACTATCACCGGGTGGACATGTTCGGGCGACAGGAGGAACGGCGCGCGGAGCCGGTCGCGTCGCTCGACAAACTGCTCAGCGTGCCGGTCGCGGCCGGACGCAACTGGTCGTCCGAAGAGGTGCGCGAGGAGCTGGAGAACAATGCGCAGGGCATCCTCGGCTATGTCGTGCGCTGGGTGGAACAGGGGGTCGGCTGCTCCAAGGTGCCGGACATTCACGATGTCGGCCTGATGGAGGACCGCGCCACCCTGCGCATCTCCTCCCAGCACATGGCGAACTGGCTCCGCCACGGTGTTTGTACGCGCGAGGAGGTCGAAGCGGCGCTCAAGCGGATGGCGGCGAAGGTCGACGCACAGAGTGTGGCCGACCCGTTCTATCGTCCGATGGCGGGCCGCGAGGAGGAAAGCCTGGCGTTCCAAGCCGCTCGCGCGCTCGTGTTCGAGGGCGAGGCGCAGCCCAACGGCTATACCGAGCCGCTGCTCCACGCCTTCCGCCGACGGGCGAAGGCTGGCGCGGCCTGACAGCCTACTCCACCCAGTCCAGCCCGATCTCGCGATAGAGGCCGCGGTCCTCTTCCCATTTCGGGTTGACCTTCACGTGGAGGAAGAGGTGGACCTTGCGGCCGAGCAGGGCGCCAAGCTCGGCGCGCGCGGCGGCGCCGATCTCCTTGATCCGCGCGCCGCCCTTGCCGAGCACGATCGCCTTCTGGCTGTCGCGGCCGACGAGGATCTGCTGGTGGATCGCGACCGAGCCGTCCTTGCGCTCCTCATATTTCTCGGTCTCGATCGCGCTCGCATAAGGCAGTTCGGCGTGGAGCTGGCGGTAGAGCTGCTCGCGGGTTACCTCGGCGGCGATCATCCGGTCGGTGGCGTCGGACACCTGGTCGTCGGGGAAATGCCACGGCCCTTCCGGCACCCGCGCGGCGAGCGCCGCCTTGAGCTCGGCGACGCCGTCGCCGGTGGTGGCCGAAACCATGTAGATCTCTTCGAACGCGACACGGCCCTCGGTCTGCGCGATCAGGGTCAGCAGCGACTCCTTGCGGACCAGATCGACCTTGTTGAGGATCAGCAGCTTGGGCTCCGGCCGGTCCTTCAGCCGATCGAGCAGATCGGTGACGCCGCGCTTCAGCCCGGTTTCGGCGTCCACCACCAAAGCGATCAGATCGGCATCGCGCGCGCCCTCCCACGCCGCCGCGACCATCGCCCGGTCGAGCCGCCTTTTGGGATCGAAGATGCCCGGCGTGTCGAGCAGCAGGATCTGCGCCTCGCCCTCGATCGCGATGCCCATCAGCCGCGCGCGGGTGGTCTGCGCCTTGGGGCTGACGATCGCCACCTTCTGGCCGACCAGCGCGTTGACCAGGGTCGATTTGCCGGCATTGGGCGCACCGACGACGGCGGCGAAGCCGCAGCGCGCGCTCATTCCAGCCGCCCCAGCAGCGCCCGCGCCGCCTCGGTCTCGGCCTCCTGCTTGGAAAGGCCGGAGCCGCTCGCCTCGCCGGCGCCGTTGACCCGCACGACGACGGTGAAGCGGCGGGCATGGTCGGGCCCGCTCATCGCGGCCACCTCGTATTCGGGCGGACGGCGCTTCTTCGCCGCGGCCCATTCCTGCAGCGCCGCCTTGGGATGCTTGGGCGGCTGGCTGAGCCGCGTGACGCGATCGCCCCATGCCTTGCGGATGAATGCGGTCGCCGCCGCAGATCCCGCGTCGAGATAGAGCGCGCCGATCAGGGCCTCGACCACGTCGCCGAGCACGTTGATGCTGTCGAACACGCCGTCGTCCTGCGCCTGCCGCCCCAGCCGCAGCATCGGGCGCACGTCGAGCTCGAGCGCGATTTCGGCGCAGACGTCGCCGGAAACGAGCGCGTGAAGGCGGTGCGACAATTTCCCTTCCGGCTCGTCCGGATAAAGCTCGATCAGCCAGGTCGCGACGACGAGGCCGAGGACTCGATCGCCGAGGAATTCGAGCCGCTCGTAATTGTGACCGGGCGCGCTCGAATGGGTGAGCGCGGCCTCGAACAAGGCGAGGTCTTTCGGCCGCAGCCCCATCCTTGCTTCCAGCCAGCCGGCGAGATCGACCGCCATCAGTAGAGATTCCCGATCCGGCTCCAGCGGGCCGCGGTGAACCAGGTCCAGGGCTTCAGCCATTCGGCCGAGCCGTCCGTCGACCAGAAGGCGACAAACGCCTCGCCGAGCACATTCTCGACCGGCAGCAGGCCGACGCCGCCGACCTCCGCCGGAACGCGGCTGTCGGCGCTGTCGTCGCGATTGTCGCCCATCATGAACAGCCGTCCCTCCGGCACGACGATCTCCTCGAAATCGTCGAGCTGGGTACGGCCCTGATCGAGCACATCGTAGCTGCGCCCCTCGGGCAGCGTCTCGCGATAACGCGGATAGAGGCAGACCTGCCCGTCCGGCGTCGAAATCCGCCGCGCGGCGGGATCGCTCCCGGTCAGTCGGCACTCGCTGTTCGGGCTCACCGGCATCGCATAATCGGCGATCCGCTCGCGCGGCACCGGCCGGCCGTTCAGGATCACGACGCCGTCCCGAACCGCAATCCGGTCGCCGGGCAGGCCGATCACCCGCTTGACGATGTCGTAGTCCTCGCCGCCGGGCGAGCGGAAGACGACGATGTCGCCCCGGTCGGGCAGCCGACCCCAGATCCGGCCCGAGAAGGAGCCCAAGCCGAAGGGCATCGAGTAACGCGACCAGCCATAGGGCCATTTGGTGACGAACAGATAGTCGCCGATCGCGAGGTTGGGCAGCATCGATCCGGAGGGAATCATGAACGGCGCGAAGACGAAGCTGCGCACGATGAGCGTGGCGACGAACAGGACAAAGAGGAAGCGGATCGTCGCCCCCCAGCTCTCCGGTTTCTTCTCGGGCGCGGCGGCGATTTCGGGCGCGGCCGCCGGTGGGGACTCGTCCGACATGGCCCGCGCTTTCGCTTGGGGAGGGCGGCCGGTCAAGCGAGGGACGCTAGGCAGCGCCGCGCCAGCCGCCTAGAGGCGGGCGAATGAACGAGGCGTTCGATCGGGCCTGGGCGGCGGTTGAGGAGCTGGAGCCGGCGCCGCTCGCCGATCTGTTCGCGGCCGAGCCGGACCGGCTGCAGCGGCTGGTGATCGAGGAAGCGGGCCTGCGCTTCGATTTCGCCAAGACCCATTTGTCGGCGGCCAACCTGCCTGTTTTCCTCGCGCTGGCCGAGGCGGCCGGCTTCGCCGAGCGGCGCGATGCGCTTTATGCCGGCGCCGAAGTCAATCCGACCGAGGGGCGGGCCGCCGAGCATCCGGCCGAGCGAGGGGAGGGCGCGCCGGAGAGCGTCGCCCGGGCGCGGGCGCTGCACCAGCGGATGCGCACCCTGATCGATGCGATCGAGGCGGAGGCTTTGGGGCCGGTGCGCCACATCCTTCATCTCGGCATCGGCGGCTCGGCGCTGGGGCCGAAGCTGCTGGTCGACGCGCTTGGCCGCGATGCCGGGCGCTATGAGGTCGCGGTGGTCAGCAATGTCGATGGCGCCGCGCTGGCCGAGGCGATCGCCGGCTTCGACCCGCACGCGACTCTGATCGTCGTCGCCTCCAAGACCTTCACCACCGGCGAGACGATGCTCAACGCCCGCTCCGCGATGGCCTGGCTGGAGGAAAGCGGCGTCGCCGATCCGTTCAGCAAGCTGGTGGCGCTCACCGCTTCGCCCGACGCGGCGCTCGACTTCGGCGTCGACGAAACGCGCATTCTGCCCTTCGTGGACACCGTCGGGGGGCGCTTCTCGCTCTGGTCCTCGATCGGCTTTTCGGCGGCGCTGGCGCTCGGCTGGGACGCCTTCGAAAGCCTGCTCGAAGGCGCGGCGGCGATGGACCGCCATTTCCGCCTCGCGACGCCGGAGCGCAACGCGCCCTTGCTCGCCGCCTTCGCCGACCGGCTCTATGTGAACGTGACCGGCGCCGGCAGCCGCGCCGTGTTCGCTTATGACGAGCGGCTCAGGCTGCTGCCATCCTATCTGCAGCAACTGGAGATGGAGTCGAACGGCAAGGGCATCCGGCTGGACGGGATGCTCGTCGGCCGGGCCACCGCCCCCGTGACCTGGGGCGGGGTCGGGACCGACGCGCAGCATGCGGTGTTCCAGCTGCTGCACCAGGGGACGCAGATCGTCCCGGTCGAGTTCGTCGCGGCGATCGAGCCCGCTCATGGCCTCGATCCCGCCCATCACGAGCAGCTGCTGGTGAACTGCTTCGCGCAGGGCGCGGCGCTGATGGCCGGCCGGCCGTCGGACGATCCGCACCGGACCTATCCCGGCGACGGGCCCTCGACGACGATCCTGCTCGACCGGCTCGACCCGCGCACGCTCGGCGCATTGCTCGCCTTCTACGAGGCGCGGGTCTTCGCCAATGCCGCTTTGCTCGGCATCAACCCGTTCGACCAGTTCGGGGTCGAGCTCGGCAAGGAAATGGCGAAGGCGATGGACGGGGAGGGCGAGATGGATTTCGATCCCGCGACGAGCGCGCTGATCGCGCGGGTGTTCGGAGAATAGAATGGCCAAGACTTACGACTACGACCTGTTCGTCATCGGCGCCGGCTCCGGTGGCGTGCGCGCGTCGCGTGTGGCGGCGGCGCATGGCGCGCGGGTGGCGATCGCCGAGGAATATCGGGTCGGCGGCACCTGCGTGATTCGCGGCTGCGTGCCGAAGAAGCTGCTCGTCTTCGGCGCCCATTTCGCCGAGGATCTGATGGACGCGCGCCGGTTCGGCTGGAAGATCGGCACCTGCAAGTTCGACTGGCCGACCTTGCGCGACAATGTGCTCGCCGAGGTCGAGCGGCTGGAAGGCATCTATCAGGACATTCTCGACCGGCACGAGGTCGAGACGTTTGCCCAGCGCGCGACCGTGACCGGCGCCAACGAAGTGACGCTGGCGGACGGGACCAAGGTCAGCGCGGCGACGATCCTGATCGCGACCGGCGCGCATCCCGCAATCCCGGACGTGCCGGGCGCCGGGCATGGCATCACGTCGAACGAGGTCTTCCATCTCGAATCGATGCCGAAGCGGGTGATGATCGCCGGCGGCGGCTATATCGCCAACGAGTTCGCCGGCATCTTCCACCAGTTCAGCTGTCATGTGACGATCGTCAACCGCGGCGACATCATCCTGCGCCACTATGACGAGCAGGTCCGCGACCGGCTGCTGCAGATCTCGCTGACCAAGGGCATCGAGTTCAAGTTCAACGCGCCGTTCGAGACAATCGAGAAGGGCAAGGGTGGCAAGCTCACGGTCAAGCTTGCGGGACAGGACCCGATCGGAACCGACCTGCTGCTCTGGGCCGTGGGCCGCGATCCGAACACCGCCGGCCTGGGGCTCGACAAGGTCGGCGTCGAGCTCGGCAAGAACAAGGCGGTGCTGGTCGATGAGGACAACCAGTCCTCCGTGCCGTCGATCTACGCGATCGGCGACGTCACCGACCGGGTGCAGCTCACACCAGTCGCGATCCGCGAGGGCCAGGCGTTCGCCGACACCTTGTTCGGCGGCAAGCCAACCCGCGTCGATTATGCCAACATCCCGCACGCCGTGTTCAGCCATCCGCCGATCGCCTCGGTCGGGCTGACCGAGGGCGAGGCGCGCGAGAAGCTCGGCGGCTACAAGACCTTCACCTCGGATTTCCGGCCGATGAAGAACGTGCTCGCCGGCCGCAACGAGCGCTCGCTCTACAAACTGATCGTCGAGGAGGGCACCGACCGGGTCGTCGGCCTGCACATGATCGGGCCCGACGCGCCGGAGATCCTCCAGGCGGCGGCGATCGCGGTCAAGGCCGGGCTGACCAAGGCCCAGTTCGACGACACGATCGCGCTCCATCCGACCATGGCGGAGGAGCTGGTGCTGATGCGGTAAGCTGTTGAAGCGAACCGCTTCTTAACCATATTCGGCGCATCATTGCAGGATGAGCCACCGGACCCGCGCGCGCCGGATCGCCGTCGCCTTGCTCGCGGCAGCGCTGACGCACATCCCGGCGACGCCCGCGATGGCCGATCCGCCCCGGCTGGAGCTGCCCACCAATCTTGACGCGGTCATCGACCTCCGCGTCGTGCTGACCGACGGCGAGCGATCGTGGACGGACAACGGCTTCGGCCCGGCCCGCTTCGGCGGTGGCGGCGAGGATGCCCGTATCCGCCCCGTCCCGACGGCCGGCTATCTCGCCTGGCACGGGCCGATCGCCTGGTCGCTGAACGGCACGGTCGCGGTCGCGGCGCAGGACGAGCAGGACCAGCCGGTCGACCTCATTCAGTCCTTCGTTGAATGGCGGCCGGTGCCGCGCGGGCCGGCCCGCTTCTCCTTCCGCGCCGGCCTCTACTGGCCGGAAATCTCGCTCGAACATTCCGGCGCCAATTGGCAGGTCGAGGACATGATCACGCCCTCGGCGATCAACAGCTGGATCGGCGAGGAGGTGAAGGTGCTGGGCCTGGAGGGCACTGCCGTCCAGCCCGTCGGCAGCGCGCGCCTCTCGGCAACGCTGGGCGTCTTCGGCTTCAACGATACGGCCGGGACTCTGCTCTCCTTCCGCGGCTGGGCGCTGCACGACCAGCGGAGCGGCGCGTTCAGCCGTCAGCCGCTGCCGCCGCTCAACCCGTTCATGCAGATGGTCCAGCCGCAATGGACCGCGCCGACCACCGAGACCGACCAGCGTCCCGGCTATTACGCCCGCCTCGGCCTGACGATGGCGGCGCCGGTCAGCCTCAACGCCTTCTATTACGCCAATCGCGGCGTCCCGGAATCGGTGACCAGCGACCTGCAATGGGGCTGGGAGACGCGCTTCCTCAACATCGGCGCGCGGATCGATCTGGGCGAGCAGACGCGGCTCCTCGCCCAAGCGATGACCGGCACGACCGAGATGGGTTTTGAGGAGAACGGCCGCTATTGGGTCGAGACCCGTTTCCGCGCCGCCTACCTCCGTCTCACCCACGAAATCGGCCGGCTCGCGCTCAGCGGCCGAGTCGATCTGTTCGACACCCGCCAGCGCGGCTCGCGGCTCTTCGCCGAGGATGGCGGCGATGGCTGGGCGCTGACCGGCGCCGCGGCCTGGCGGCTCGGCGATCAGGCGCGGCTGCTGTTTGAGTGGCTGCATGTCGACAGCGAGCGGGTGGCGCGCGTGCGCGTCGGGGTCGCCCCCGCGCAGAGTCAGAATGTCGTTCAAGCCGCCCTGCGTCATTCTCTTTAGCGGCAATCGCTTACCGGATGTTCACCTTCCTGCGGCAAGGCTGGCAGGATGCGCGTTCCCTGCCTCGCTTCGGCGCTGATCGCCGCTGCGACGCCTGCCGTCGCGGCGGATGTTCTCATTGAGGTCCGCACCGCCGCCGGCCAGCCGGTGCCCCATGCCGTGCTCACCCTCTATCCCGGCGGTCGGCCCACCCCGCCGGCGCGCGGCGGCGCCTACCGCGTCGAGCAGCGCGATCTGCAATTCTCGCCCTTCGTCCTCGTCGTGCCGCCCGGCTCGGACGTCTCCTTTCCCAATTTCGACAATGTCCGGCACCACGTCTATTCCTTCTCGCCGGTCCGCCGCTTCGAGCTTCAGCTCTTTGCCCGCGAGCAGACGCGCAGCGTCCGCTTCGATCGGCCGGGAATCGTGCCCTTGGGCTGCAACATCCATGACGGGATGATCGCTTATATCCACGTGGTCGACACCGGCCTCGCGGTGCGCACCGACGCGCAAGGGCGGGCGATGCTGACCAATGTGCCGGTCGGCCCGGCCGTGGCCCGGCTCTGGCATCCATATCTGCGGGCGCCGAACAACCAGGTCCAAGGCAACTGGACGATTCAAGCGGGCCGGCAAGGGCAGGTCATTACCGTCAACTTGCGCCCGCCGCCGCGGCCGCCGCGAACCTACTGACGGCGAGCCTTATGTTCACCCGCATCCGCACCCGTCTCGCGGTTCTCTATGCGGGGCTGTTCGCGCTGACGCTCAGCCTTGTCGCGGTCGCGCTCTACGCGGTGATCGCGACGACGTCGGAGCGGCAGGTTCGGGGCGAGTTGATCGCCTCGGGCGCGGTGTTCGATCGGCTGCTTGAGCTGCGCACCCGCGAGCTCGGCAACGCCGCGATGCTGCTGTCGCGCGACTTCGGCTTTCGCGCCGCTGTCGCGACCGGTGATCCGCGCACGGCGCTGTCGGCGCTCGACAATCTCAAGGCCCGGCTTGGCGTCGACACTGCCTTCATCCTCGGCGCGGCCGGCAACGTGACTGGCCTCGACGATCCCCGGTTGCGCCAGGACGCGGCCGGCCTGTGGTCGGCGCTTGATTCCGGTCGCGCCAGCGGCATCGTCCCGCTCGGCGGCGTGCCGCGCCATGTCGTCGCCGCGCCGATCATGGCGCCCGGCCCGGTCGGCTGGGTCGTGTTCGCGAGTGAGCTCGGCCCGGAGCAGATGCGCCGGCTGGAGCAGCTTTCGGCGATCCCGATCACCGCCCGGGTGCTGTCGCGTGGCGCCAGCGGCGGCTGGACCGGCGGCGGCGGCGATCCGGCGCTCGGCCCGTTCGTCGACCAGCGGGTCGGCGACGGCGCGCCGGCGCGGCTTGACGCTGCGGAGGGGGCGACGATCGCGCTCGCGCGGCCGATCGCCAGTCTCGCCGAAGGGCAATCGGCGGCGCTCCTGATCCGCTACCCGCTCGCGCAGGCGATGGCGCCTTACTGGCCGCTGCAGGTCGCGATGGGCCTCACCGCTTTGTTCGGCCTCATCCTTGTGGTCTTCGGCTCCTGGCGGTTGTCGCTCAGCCTGACCCGTCCGATTTCTGCGCTCGACCAGGCGGCGCGGCGGATGGAGGAGGGGGAGACGGTCTCGGTCGCGATCGAGACACAGGACGAGATCGGCAGGCTTGCCAGCAGCTTCAACCGAATGGCGGCCGGCATCGCCGAGCGCGAGAAGAGGATCACCCAGCTTGCCTTCAACGACAGCCTGACCGGGCTGCCGAACCGCGCCTTCTTCCGCCAGAATCTGGAGCTCGAGCTGCGCCAGGCGAGCCGCCGCGGCGATCGGGCGCTCGCCTTGCTCTGCGTCGACCTCGACAATTTCAAGGCGGTCAACGACACGCTCGGCCACCCCGTCGGCGACGAGCTGCTCCGCGCCGTCGCCGCCCGCCTCGGTGCAAACGTGAGCGACGCCTTGGTCGCGCGGCTCGGCGGCGGCGAATTCACGATCGTGCTTGCCCGGCGCGATGCGCATGAGGAGGCCGGCGCGATCGCGGCGCGGCTGATCGCGGCGCTCGCCGAGCCGTTCGATATCGCCGGCCATCAGCTCACCGTCGGCGCGAGCGTCGGCATCGCGCTCTCGCCCGGCGATGGTACGGACGCCGACGCCCTGCTCAAGCATGCCGACCTCGCGCTCTACCAGGCGAAGGGGGAGGGCGGCGGCGTTTCCCGCTTCTTCGAGGCCGAGATGAACGCGCGCGCCCTCGCCCGTCATACACTGGAGAGCGACCTGAGGCGCGCGATCGCCAATGGCGAGTTCGAGCTCTATTTCCAGCCGCTCTTCGATCTCGAGACCAACCGGATCGGCTCCTTCGAGGCGCTGATTCGCTGGAATCATCCCGAGCGCGGGCTGGTGTCGCCCGACGAGTTCATTCCGCTCGCCGAGGAGACTGGGCTGATCGTGCCGATTGGCACCTGGGTGATTCAGGCGGCGTGCCGCCAGGCGATGCAATGGCCCGAAGATGTGCGGGTGGCGGTCAATGTCTCCTCGGTCCAGTTCCGCAAGCCCGGCCTCGCCAATGTGCTCATGCAGGCGCTCGCCGCCAGCGGTCTCGATCCCAAGCGGCTTGAGGTCGAGATCACCGAGTCGGTGTTCCTGGAAAGCACCGATGCGCTGACCGGCGTGCTCCACTCGCTGCGCGCGATGGGCGTCCGGATCGCCCTCGACGACTTCGGCACCGGCTATTCGAGCCTCAGCTATCTGCAGAGCTTCCCGTTCGACAAGATCAAGATCGACCGTTCCTTCATCGAGCAATTGCTGAGTCGCGCGGGCTCGACCGCGATCGTCCGTGCGATCACCGACCTCGCCCGCGCGCTCGGCATGGAGACGACCGCCGAGGGGGTGGAGAATGAGGACCAGCTCGCCTTGCTGCGCGAGCAGGGCTGTTCCTCGGTTCAGGGCTATCTGTTCAGCCGGCCGGTGAACGCCGCCGGCGTGATGGCCGCGCTCGCCGCCGAGAACAAAGCCCGCGACGCCGCCTGATCCGGCCGCTGCTCAAACGAAAGGGCCCCGCCGTCGCCGGCGAGGCCCTCGTCTCTTGCGACCGCGGCCGAAGCTACGGCGTCAGGTTGATGTCGGTCGTCTCGCACAGGTTGATGCCGCGCCAGTCGCCGGTGTCGCCGTCGTCATAGGTGGCGCGAATGTCCCAGATGCAATGATCCTCGTTCCGGTCGAAGGTGATCTGGGCGCTCTCGCCATTGGCGAGAATGTCCCGGCCGAGGATGTCCGGGCCCCAATCGTTCGACGCAGTCGGCGATACGTTAAGCGTGATCACCGCATGGCCGCTGTTGTTGTGGATCGTGAAATCCTGGGCCGCGGCCCAGGCCGCGGTCGAAATCGCCGCCACGGACAAAGCCGCGGCCATCAAGAATTTGCGCATTTTCGTGACTCCCTTTGCCCACCCCGGGCGGCACGGACCATAAGCGTTTCCGTTTACACGGCAATCCGGCAAATGCGGGGGCGGCTGGCGGCGCGCGAGGCCACTGCTATAGGCCCCGTATGAGTGAGCGCGGGGAGCGGAGCGACGTCCTGATCGTCGGCGCGGGGCATAATGGCCTCGTCTGCGCTTTCTATCTCGCCGCGCGCGGGCTGAAGGTCACGGTGCTCGAGGCGCGCTCGGTCGTCGGCGGCGCGGCGGTGACCGAGGAATTCCATCCCGGCTTCCGCAACTCCACCGCCAGCTACACGGTCGGCCTGCTCCAGCCCAAGGTGATCCGCGACATGCGGCTCTACGAGCGCGGGCTGGAGGTCGTGCTCCGCAAGGTCGACAATTTCCTGCCGACGCTGGAAGGCGACTACCTGCTCGCCGGGCGCGGCGGCCTCACGAAGCGCGAGATCGCGCGCCATTCGGCCGCCGACGCCGCGGCCTATGACCGTTATTCCGCGGCGCTCGACACGGTGGTCGCGATCGTTCGTCAATGGCTCTTGCGAGCGCCGCCTAATGCGGGCGGCGGCATCGGCGACCTCATGGCGCTCTTGAAGCTCGGCGGCGGCGTCGGACGGCTGGGAATCGAGAAGCAGCGCCACGTCGTCGATTTCTTCACCCGCTCGGCGGCGGAGATCCTGGAACGCTATTTCAGCCACGAGCTGGTCCAGGCTTTGTTCGGCTTCGACGCGGTCGTCGGCCACTATGCCAGCCCCTATGCGCCCGGCACGGCCTACGTGCTTCTCCACCATGTCTTCGGCGAGGCGGCGGGCGTGGCGGGCGCCTGGGGCCATGCGATCGGCGGCATGGGCGCGATCACCGAGGCGATGGCGCGTGCGGCCCGCGAGCAGGGCGTCGAAATCGTTCTCGACGCGCCGGTCGAGGAGATCATCGTCGATCAGGGCAAGGCGGTCGGGGCGGTCGCGGGCGGCAAGACCTATCGCGCAAAAGCGATCGCCGCCGGCGTGAACCCCAAATTGCTGTTCGATCAGCTGCTTCCGGATGGCGCCGTGGAGCTTGACGTGGCGGCACGCATGCATAGCTGGAAAAGCGAGAGCGCGACCTTCCGGATGAACGTCGCCTTGTCGGAGCTACCCCGCTTCGCCGCCTTGCCGGAGCCGGGCGATCATATGACGGGCGGCATCATCATGGCGCCATCGCTCGCTTATATGGACCGCGCTTATTTGACCGCGCGCACCGAAGGCTGGTCGCGCGAGCCGATCCTCGAGATGCTGATCCCCTCGACGCTCGACGACAGCCTCGCCCCCGCCGGCAGTCACGTCGCCAGCCTGTTCTGCCAGCATTTCCCTTATGAGGTGGAGGGCGGCTGGGACGCGCGGCGCGACGAAGCGGCGGACCATGTCATCGCCCATGTCGATCGGTTCGCGCCCGGCTTCAAGGCCGCGGTGATCGGCCGCTCGGCGCTGTCGCCGCTCGACCTCGAGCGCCGCTTCGGCCTGATCGGCGGCGACATCTTCCACGGCAAGATGGGGCTCGACCAGCTCTTCTCGAACCGGCCCTTGCTCGGCCATGCCGATCATCGCATGCCGCTCAAGGGCCTCTACCTCTGCGGTTCCGGCGCTCATCCCGGCGGCGGCGTCACCGGCGCTCCCGGCCACAATGCCGCGGCAGCGATCCTGAAGGACCGGCGCAAGCTCGGTTTCTAGATGATCGGGTGCCGCTCCCAGTTCGCCTTTTCGGCGCGGCCGTGGAGCTTGGCGTGCAGGCGGTTCATCGACTGGCTGCCGGTGTTGACGCACCAGAAGGGGAAGATCGCATGGATCAGGCAGGCGAAGCCGCCGGCGATCATCCTGACGCCGAACCAGCTCGCATGGGCCATATGCTCGACATAGGTTTCGCCGACCTCTTTGGGGTGGCGCGTGAAGGGGTTGCGGCTCATGCCACCCGCATAGCCGTTTCGCGTGCCGCCTTCCAGACTCGCGCCGCTGCCGCTAAGGCGAATTGACGTAAACGTAAGGGAAACGGGAATGGCCGAGGCCTATATCGTCGATGCGGTGCGCACCGCCGGAGGCAAGCGCGGCGGCGCGCTCAGGGACTGGCATCCGGTCGATCTGGCCGCTTTGGTGCTCAACGCGCTGGTCGATCGGACCGGGATCGATCCGGCGATCATCGACGATGTCGTGATGGGCTGCGTCGGCCAGGCGGGCGAGCAGGCGTTCCATGTCGGCCGCAACGCCGTGCTGGCTTCGAAGCTGCCGCAGTCGGTGCCGGCGGTGACGATCGACCGCCAGTGCGGCTCCTCGCAGCAATCGATCCATTTCGCCGCCCAGGCGGTGATGAGCGGCACGCAGGACATCGTCATCGCGGCCGGCGTCGAATCGATGACCCGGGTGCCGATGGGCCTGCCGGTCACGTTGCCGATGCAGCACGGCATCGGCACCGGCCCGTTCCCGCAGAGCATACGCGATCGGTTCGGCGTTTCGATGTTCAGCCAGTTCGTCGGCGCCGAGATGATCGCCGCCAAATATGGCTTCGAGCGCGACGATCTCGACGAGTTCGCGCTGGAGAGCCACCTCAAGGCGGCGCGGGCGATGGGGCAGGGCGCCTTCGCCGCCGAGATCGTCGCAGTGCCGGTGGTGAACGAGCGGGGCGAGACGGTGATGCACAATGCCGACGAAGGCGTCCGCGCCGACGCGACGTTCCAGGGCATCGCCTCGGTCAAGCTGCTTCAGGACGGCGGCAGGATCAGCGCCGCCAACGCCTCACAGATCTGCGACGGCGCGTCAGGGGTGATGATCGCGAGCGAGGCGGCGCTGAGGGCGCATGGCCTGACGCCGCTCGCGCGCGTCCACAATCTCACCGTCACCGCCGGCGATCCGGTGATCATGCTCGAAGAGCCGATTCCCGCCACCGCCCGCGCGCTGTCGCGTGCCGGCATGACGATCGACGACGTGGATCTCTACGAGGTCAATGAGGCGTTCGCACCGGTGCCGCTCGCCTGGCTCCAGGAAACCGGCGCCGATCCCGCGCGGCTCAACGTCAACGGCGGCGCGATCGCTCTCGGCCATCCGCTCGGCGCCTCGGGCGCGAAATTGATGGCGACCCTGACCCATGCGCTGAAGGCACGAGGGCTGCGCTACGGCCTGCAGACGATGTGCGAGGGCGGCGGCATCGCCAATGTGACGATCGTCGAGAACCTCGCCCGCTAGACATGAAAACGCCCGCCGAATCGCTCCGGCGGGCGTTTCATGATCGTTGATCGTGCGATCAGCGGCCGCGACGGCCGCAATTGCCCCGATCGGAGGAATCCGAGTCGGTGGTGCGATTGCCACGGCCATTACCGGCCGGATCGGCATTCGCGCCGCTGTCGGCGTCCGAGCAGCCGCGGATGCGGTTGCCGGGTCCACCGCGACCACGGCCGGCCGGATCGGCGGTCGCGCCGGCGTCGCCGTCGGTGACCTGGAACGCCTGGGCGCCGCCGGTGAACGCGATCATCGCGCCTCCGCCGACGATGGCACCGCCCGCGACGCGGGTCAGGAACGACCGGCGGCTGAGCTTACGTGTTGGCTTCATGATAACCCTCCCCATGCTCGACAGGAGCAAGGGAGGCATAGCTGGTTTCCGACAGGGTAACAATACGGGCCGGCAGCAGCCGCCGGCGGTTGGTTAGCCGTCGATCCAGCCCGAGCCGTTGGACAGGCGGGCATGGCCGCTTTTCTTGCGGCCGAAGCCCGGCTTGACGGGCGCGGCCGCCTGCGCGGGACGCTGAACCGTTTCGACCGCCTCGTCGTCGAGCAATTCGTCGAAGGCGATGCCGGCCTGACCGTGCGACAACCAGGCGATCCGGCCGAAGCTCTCGAACTCGCCGCGCTTCAGCATCACGTCGGTGCCGACGGGCGGCAAATCCTCGCCGGAGATCCGGGCGCCGCCGACGGAAAGGTCGCGGATATGGATGTTGCGCTCGCCGCTGACCAGAATCAGCCGCGCCGCCAGCAGCATCGGCTGCCTTGCATAGCGCCGGGCCTCCATGCCCCCCGTCACGCCAAAGGGTGCAAATCCGCTCGCGCTCACAGCTTTTCCTTTCCCGCTCATTCACTGCCGGACTAGCGCATCATCCCTAACGGCGCGTTAAGTATAGCGGCTTTCCGATCGTCCCGGAGACGAATAGGAACGGCCGCGAAAGGAGACGGTTCCATGAGGCTCGACGGAAATATTTCGGCGGTGGTCACGGGCGCGGCGTCGGGTCTGGGCGAGGCGACGGCGCGGGCCTTCGCGGCGCGGGGCGTGAAGGTCGCGCTGTTCGATCGCGACGCGACCAAGGGCGAGAAGGTGGCGGGCGAGATCGGCGGAATCTTCTGCCAGGTCGACGTGACGTCCGACGAGGCGGTTGATGCCGGGTTCGCCAAAGCGCGCGAAGCGCACGGGCAGGAGCGGATCTGCATCAATTGCGCCGGCGTCGCCAATGCGATGAAGACGGTCGGCCGCGACAAGGTGACCGGCGAGGTCAAGCGCTATCCGATGGTGCAGTTCGAGCTCGCCATCCAGATCAACCTGATCGGCAGCTTCCGCGTCCTCGCCGCCAGCGCCGCCGGCATGGCGACGCTCGATCCGCTCGAGGACGGCGAGAAGGGGCTGATCGTCAACACCGCCAGCGTCGCGGCGCAGGACGGCCAGATCGGCCAAGCCGCTTATTCGGCCTCGAAGGCCGGCGTGCTCGGCATGGCGCTGCCGATCGCCCGCGACCTGATGAGCGAGGGAATCCGCGTCAACACGATTCTCCCCGGCGTGTTCGAAACGCCGATGGTCGCGATGATGCCGCAGAACGTGAAGGACGCGCTCGCCGCCCAGGTGCCGTTCCCGAAGCGGCTCGGCCAGCCGGACGAATATGCCCGGCTCGCCGTCTTCATGGCGGAAAATCCCTATCTCAACGGCGAATATGTCCGCCTCGACGGCGCCATCCGCATGGCGCCGCGCTGATCACCAGATGCCGTGCGGCTGCCCGTTGATGATCCGCGCCGGTGCGCCATTCCATTGAATGACACGCCCTGTTGCCTGGCCGGGAGTGGCGCGCGCCGGAGCGGCCGGCGGGCTGCGCTCCTGCCGCGATTCGGCCGCCAGCGACTGGTCGAGCGCGTTCAAGTCGGTCCTGAAGCTGCGGCCCTGGTTGATTCGCGGCCGCGGCGCGGCGTCGGCTGCTGTTTCGCCGGTGTAGGAAAGCCGTGGCGCGCGCGCTGAATCGGCGCCTTCGGGCGCGATCGCGGCCTGGAGGAGCAAGGCGAGCAGCAGGTCCATGCCGCCGCTTTGCGCCAAACCTGGAAAAGCATTCGTGCATGAAAGCGGTTAACCGATGACGCTTCATATCGGCATTCTCGCCCATAGCGCGGAGGGCGCGACCCTCTGCTACCGCGCCTGTTGGCTGGAGGGCGTGCGGCGGATGGGGCCGCACGACCATCCGGAGATCACCCTCACCGGCGTCGCGATGCACCAGACACTGCCGGCCTGGGAGGCGGGCGATCTCGCGACTCTCCGCGCGCTGTTCATGGCGGACACGGCGAAGCTCGCCGCGGCAGGCTGCGACTTCTTCGTCGTGCCGGACAACACCGCCCATATCGCACTCGAGGCGCCGGGCGATCCGTTCCCGATCCCCTGTCTCCACATCGGCGAGGTCGTCGCGGATCGGGCGGCGGCGGACGGCCGCCGCAAGGTTGCGATCCTTGGCACAGAGTGGACAATGACCGGGCCGGTCTATCCGGGCGCGTTCGGGCGGCGCGGCATCGACTGGGCGGTGCCGGACAAGGCGGACCGCGCGACGGTCCACCGGATCATCTTCGACGAGCTCTGCCTTGGCGAGTTCGGCGAGGAATCGCGCGCCCGATATGTCGCGATCATCGAGAAGCTCGCCGCACAGGGCTGCGACGCGGTGGCCCTGGTCTGCACGGAAATCCCGCTGCTGATCTCGGCCGAGGATTCACCTCTGCCGATTCTCGATTCGACTCGGCTGCTGGCCAAGGCGGCGGTCGCGGTCGCGCTCGGCGACCGGCCGCTGCCCGATTGGCGTGGCGGTCCGATCTAGCGACGCCGTTCTGCTCTCCCGAAGGACTGGCGCACCAGATGGGCGGTGACGTTCGCCGCCTGCTCGGACGGCAGCGCGGCGGCGGCGCGATAGAGGGCGATGCCGGTCGTGCAGCGTTCCTCCGCCGTGCCCTGGCCGGCGCTCCCCGCATTGATCCGCTGCGCCAGCTCCGGATCGAGCGCGCGGATGGCGAGGAACCATAAAGCCCCGTCCGCCTCGCTTAGCGGGCCACGCGCCACGCGCTGCGGACCCTCCCCGTGCCGCGCGGCGCGGAACTGAAGCGCGTTCGCCTGGCCGATCGTCGCCAGCGCCGCCGGCGGCAGCCGCTCGCCCTGCGCCCCGTCGCGGACGAAGGCGGCGCAGAGCGGAGCGCCGGCCTCGCGCAGCCGCAGCAAGGTGGCGAGATTGGCGTCGGCGAGCGCGTCGAGGTCGGCGGCCGGCGCGCTGGCGATCGCCTCCGCCTTGCTGGCGATGAAGGCGCGCAACCGCTCTGTTGCGGCGCGATCTGCTTCTTCGGCGCCCTGCCGGTCGGTGATTTCGGAGAGCACGGACAAATAAGCGCGATAATCGTTCGGATAGGCTTCGCGGAATGCGGCCAGCGTCGCGGTCAGCTCCGGCCGCGCCGTCAGTCGCGCCTCGACCGAATCCGCCGACGAACGCTGCGCGAGCAGGAAGCCGACGAACAACAGAAACCCGCCGCCGATCAGCAGGATCGACAGCCAGCCGGCGGCGCAGCGGCGCGGGCGAGGTGTTTCAGTCATGTGCGAGCCAGCCTCTAGCGCGATCCGCTGCGAAATCCATGCTGACTCCGGGGAACCGCTCTCCTAGGCTTGTCCTCGGGAGGGCACGCTTTGAGACCGCTCGAAGGCATCAGGATCGTCGAGTTCGCCGGCCTCGCGCCCGCGCCTTTCGCGGCGATGATGCTCGCCGACCATGGCGCGGAGGTGACCCGGATCGAGCGTGCCGGCTGGTCGCATCCGATCCCGGCCGACAAGGACGTGCTTCGCCGCAATCGCGCCGAAATCCTCACGCTCGATCTTAAGAAAGAGGCTGATGTCCAGCGGGCGAAAGGTATCTGCGGCGACTCCCACGGTCTGATCGAAGGCTTCCGGCCAGGTGTTATGGAGCGGCTCGGCCTCGGCCCGGAAATCCTTTGCGCCGCCAATCCGCGCCTCGCTTATGGCCGCATCACCGGCTGGGGGCAGGAAGGGCCGCTGGCCCAGGTCGCAGGCCATGACATCAACTACATCGCGCTTGCCGGCAATTTGCACGGTTATGGTCGCGCCGGTGCGCCGCCGACGCCGCCGATAAACGCGGTCGGGGATTTCGGCGGCGGCGGGCTGCTGCTCGCCTTCGGCCTCCTCGCCTGTATCCTGAAGGCGCGCTCGACCGGCGTCGGCGGCGTGGTCGATGCCGCGATGGTGGACGGCGCCGCCTTGCTCAACGCCCAGACCTACGCCCTGCTTGCCGCCGGCATGTGGAAGGACGAGCGCGGCACGAACCTGCTCGACAGCGGCGCCGCCTTTTACGACAGCTACCAATGCGCCGACGGCCAATGGCTCTCGATTGGTGCACTGGAGCCGCATTTCTTTGCCGTGCTGAAGGAACGGCTGGGGTTGTCCTCGAGCCAGTTCAATCCCGGCCTGCGCGCCGAGCTCGAGGCGCTGTTCCGCTCGCGGCCCCGGTCGCACTGGACGGCCCTGCTCGAAGGCAGCGACGCCTGCGCCGCGCCGGTGCTGAGCCTGGCCGAAGCGCCCGCTCATCCCCACAATGCCGCGCGCGGCACCTTCGTCACCATCGACGGCATCCTCCAGCCCGCGCCGGCGCCCCGCTTCAAGGAGCCCTGACATGCTCGATCTCTCCCGCCGCTCCGCCTTCAATGAGGAGCACGACCTCTTCCGCGACCAGGTCCGCAAGTTCTTCGACCGCGAGCCCACCCCGCATCTCGATCGCTGGGAGGAACAGGGCGAGATCGACAAGGCATTCTGGCGGAAGGCCGGGGAGGCGGGGCTGCTCTGCCCGACGGTTCCGGAGTCCTATGGCGGCCTGGGCCTCGATTACGGCTACAACGCGGTGATCGACGAGGAGCTGGGCTATCTCGGTTCCACCGCCGGCATCGGCCTCCATTCCGATATCGTCGCCCCCTATCTGGTTCACTACGGCTCTGAGGAGCTGAAGCGGCACTGGCTGCCGAAGATGATTTCCGGCGAAACGCCGACCGCGATGGCGATGACCGAGCCGGGTGCGGGATCGGACCTGCAGGGCATCCGAACCACCGCGATCGCGGATGGCGGCGATTATGTCGTCAATGGCTCAAAGACCTATATCACCAATGGCCAGCATGCCGATCTGA
>NZ_JBQTIN010000024.1:0-19617 GCF_052388015.1 Sphingosinicella sp. | reverse complement strand
CAATGTGAAGGTCTCGCTGGTGATCGCCCGCGCGCCCGATCCGTCCGTCCCCATCACCCAGATATTGTCGCCGCCGCCCCGGTCCGAGGTGAAGGCGATACGGCCGCCGTCGGGCGAGAAGCGCGGCGGCTGGTCGTAGGCGAGGCCCGAGGTGATCCGGGTCGGCGTGCCGCCGGCGATCGGCATCGTATAGATGTCGCCCAGCATGTCGAAGGCGATCGTCCGCCCGTCCGCGCTGACGTCGATATTCATCCAGGTGCCTTCATTGGTGTTGATCGGCACCTGGCGCAGCCGCTGGCCGGGGGGCGCGTTCACATCCCAGGCATTGGCGTCGCCGCCGCGCCCCGGCCGCTGCTGGCCTTGCGCGAGCGCGGTCGTGGACAGGAGCAGGAGCGAAAGCGCGGCGAGGCTGCGGACCATGAGAATCCCCTGAAGACTAAGCGGTTGAGTCGGTGCCGAGAGAGCGGTGCCCTATCCGCACAAGACACGCAAGCGCGCCGGCGTTGACCTTTAATTAGCCATCCACGCGGCATCCTTTGAGCACCTGAAAAGGAGGCACGGCGATGTTCATGAAGCGGATCGAGATTCCCGTCGTCGAGGCGACCGGCCGGCGCGCCCGCTGGCGCTGAAGCTCATCGCCGGCCTTGCGTTCGTGCTCGTCGCGATGGTGCTGATGCCGCCCTATCTCACTGCGGTCGCGATTTGGTTCGTCGCGGCGGCCGGCGCGAAATTCGTCGCCAATGCCGCGGTCACCGCCTGGCGCGCGATCATCCACGCCGGCGAGCTCGTCGTCGGCCGCTAGGCGCGCGACGCACCACTTTCTGCTAAGGCGCGGCGACGGGGGGGTCGCTTCGGAGTCGCATCATGCGCGCCTTGCTCCTTCTCGCCTGTCTCCTCCCGACCGTCGCCCTTGCCCAGGACGTGCCGCGGCGGGTCGAGGTCCGGCTTTCCAGCTTCGATTTCACCCCTTCGACGATCCGCCTGACCGCCGGCCGCCCGGTCGTCCTCCACCTCGTCAACAGCGGCGACGGCGGCCACAATTTCGCGGCGCCCGAATTCTTCGCCGCCGCGCGGGGCGTCTCCGGCCCGGTGGAGCGAGGCCGGGTCGAGGTGGCCGGCGGCCAGAGCGCCGACATCCGCCTCACGCCGGCGCGCGGCACGTACCGCCTGCGCTGCACCCACACGCTCCACACCGCCTTCGGGATGACCGGCGAGATCGTCGTCGAATAGTCAGTCCTCGAACGCCGCCTTCAGCTCGTCCAGCCAGGCGTCGGCGTTGCCGTCGCTCGGCGCCCGCCAGTCGCCGCGGGGGCTGAGCGCGCCGCCCATCGAGACCTTGGGCGAATTGGGGATCGCCGAGCGCTTGAACTGCGAGAGCTGGAAGAAACGGAACAGAAAGACTTCCAGCCATTTGCGGATCGTCGCGAGATCATATTCGCGCTTGAGATGCTCCGGATAGTCGAACGGCCAGACGCCGCTGCTCGCGTCCCGCCACGCCCGCCAGGCGAGGAAGGCGACCTTCGACGGCGGCTGGCCATGGCGCAGGATGTGGAAGAGGAAGAAATCGTGCAATTCGTAAGGGCCGATCCGGTCCTCGGTCGATTGCAGGCCGCTCTTCTCGTCCGCCGGCACCAGCTCCGGGCTGATCCTGGTGTCGAGGATCGCCTGCAGCACCAGGTTCGTCTCGGCGTCGAACTGGTTGGTCTTGATCGCCCAACGGATCAGATACTGGATCAGCGTCTTCGGCACGCCGGCATTGACGCCGTAATGGCTCATCTGGTCGCCGACGCCATAGGTCGACCAGCCCAGAGCGATCTCGCTGAGGTCGCCGGTGCCGACGACGAAGCCGCCGCGCTGGTTGGCGAGGCGGAAGAGATAGTCGGTCCTCAAGCCCGCCTGCACGTTCTCGAACGTCACGTCATAGACCGCCTCGCCCTTGGCGAACGGATGGCCCATGTCGGCGAGCATCTGCCGCGCCGCAGGCTTGATGTCGATCTCCTCGCCGACGATCCCCAGCGCCTTCATCAGCGCCCAGGCGTTGGCCTTCGTCGCCTCGCCGGTCGCGAAACCGGGCATGGTGAAGCCAAGAATGGTCGTGCGCGGCAGGCCGAGATCGTCGCAGGCCTTGGCGGCGACGATCAGCGCATGGGTGGAATCGAGGCCGCCCGAGACGCCGATGATGAGATGCGTGCCGCTCGTCGCCTTGAAGCGCCGCGCGAGGCCCTGGACCTGGATGTTGAACGCCTCGTAGCAATCCTGGTCGAGCTCCGCCGCCCGGCTCGGCACATAAGGGAAGCGCCGCACGGCCCGCTCGAAGCCGATATCGGCCATGTCGGGCTGGTGGGTGAAATCGATCCGCCGGAAGCGCGACTCCGGATGGCCGGCGAGCCGGGCATTGTCGTTGAACGTGCCGTTGCGCATCCGCTCCTGCCTGAGGCGCTGCACGTCGACGTCGGCGACGGCCAGCTCCGCCTCCCATTCGAACCGGCCGGTCTCGGCGAGCAATTCGCCCGCCTCGAAGATCGAGCCCTGCCCATCCCAGGCGAGATCGGTGGTGCTCTCGCCCGGCCCGGAAGCGGAAAAGACATAAGCGGCGAGGCAGCGATTCGACTGGCTGGCGCAGAGCAATTTGCGCTCATCCGCCTTACCGATCGTGATGTTGGAGGCGGAAAGGTTGGTGAGGATCAGCGCCCCGGCGAGCGCGCCGGTCGTCGACGGCGGCTGCGGCGCCCAGAAATCCTCGCAAATCTCGACGTGGAAGATGAAGTCGGCAAGATCGTCGGCGGCGAAGATCAGGTCGGTGCCGAACGCCACATTCTGCCCGGCGGCCGTCGCCTTCAGCCCCTCCAGCCCAGCACCGCTCGCGAACCAGCGCTTCTCATAATATTCCCGGTAATTGGGCAGGAAGATTTTCGGCACGACACCGAGGATCGCCCCGCGCGCCAGCACCACGCCGCAATTGTAGAGCCGGCCGTTGCGCCGCAGCGGCGCGCCGACGATCAGCACCGTCCTGAGCCCCGCGCTCTCCTTCGCCAGCCGCGCCAAGCCCTGCTCGACCGCGTCGAGGAACGCCTCCTGCAGGAACAGATCGTCGACGGCGTAGGAGGAGAGGCTGAGCTCGGGAAACACCGCCAGATCGATGCCCCGCGCGTCGCCCTCGCGCGCCAGCTTTAGCGTCTGATCGACGTTGAACGCCACATCGCCGGTCGAGGCGACCGGGCTCGCCGTCGCGACCCGGACGAAGCCGTGGCGGTGGATCGCGCCGAACGGCGGCTGCTTCGCCTTCGCCATCACAGCATCTCCGTCATCATCTCGACCGCCGTCTCCATCGCCGCGATCCGGGTCGCGCCGCGCCCGATCCGCCCGAAATGCTCCTCGCGGTGCGCGGTGATGCGCCCGTCCCGCGCGCATGCCAAGTGGACCAACCCCGGCTCCTCGCCCGTGTCGGCGAAGCCGGTGATCGCGCAGGCGATGTTGGCGCGTGAGCGGCCCAGCGCACCCTCGGCCATCGCCACCGCCACCTCGCGCGAGACCGCGCCCTGCCGCTCGATCAACGCCGCCGGCACCCCCAACATCTCGATCTTCGCCGCATCGCTATAGGTGACGAAACCGCGGTCGAAGGCATGCGACAGGCCCTCGACATCGGTCAGCAGGCTGGCGAGCAACCCGCCTGTGCAGCTCTCCGCCACCGCGAGCACGAGACCGCGCTCGCAGGCCTCGGCGAGCAGCCGGCGCGTCGCCTCCTCAAGGCGGCCGGGCAGCACCGGCGAAAGGGTCTCGGTCTCGTTCAATCCTGCACTTCCGGCGGCCAAAAAGGCGGGAACCGGTCCACTGCTCCGAATGTTCCATAGGCGCAACCAGAACAGAGGCGAACCACCATGCCTGCCAAGACCCGTTCGCGGTCCAAACCGGCCGCCGAAACCCAAACCACGACTTCGAGCGAGGCGCCGCTGATGAAATGGACCCGCACCCACTCGATCCTCGCCGCCGCCGGCGCGGCGGTGGCCGGGATTGGTGCGGCTCTGTTCGCCTGGCGGCGCAACGGCGAGGAGAAGGAGCGGCCCGCCCCGGCGCTGCGCCGCAACAAGGCCGCGCCCGGCCCGGTCGGCAAGTCCGGCGCCTCCCGCTCCGCCGGCCCGGAAGCGATGCGCGATCCGCCCGAACAATGGGACCGCGAGGACCAGGCCTCCGACGAGAGCTTCCCGGCCAGCGATCCGCCGCCGGCCCAGTCCAAGGTCGACTAGTCGGCGCCCAGTTCGCGGATCGCCTCGGCGGCCGCCCAGCCCCAGGCGATGTTCGCGGCAAGCAGCACCGCGCCGCTCGCCTCGCCGCCGCGCGCCGGCCGGATTGCGATCTCTGGTCCGGCCAGCTCGCCCACCAGCCATAAACCGCCGCCGGCGAGGATTCCGGCCACTCGTCCGGGGCGATGATCCAGCATGGCGAGCGCCGCCCCTGCGGCCGCGCCGCGCGCGATGTCGCCGACACTGAGGCCGATCGACCCCGCTTGGCCGCGTCCAAAGCGCTTGAGCACTGAAGCGAGCGCCAAAGTCGCCATCGCGCCGGCAACGCCGCCGATCAGGGCGCGGGCGGCGAGCGCCCTCACGGCATGAGCGGCGGTCGGCTGATCATCAGCCAGAAGATTGCCATCACCGCCGCGAATGCGGGAAAGCCGAAGGCGAACCAGAGCCGGAACAGCCTGTGATAGATCGCCGGCAGCGGCGCTCCGGCAGCGGCCGCCTCGGCGGCAAGATCGCGCATCTTCGCTTGCATCCACACCACCGGCAGCCAGAACGCCCCGGTGACCAGATAGAGGATGATCGACAGCACGATCCAGCCCTCGCTCAGCGGATATCCGACCTCGCGCGCCAACAGGATGCCGGTGATCGGCTGCGCGACGACCGCCGTCGCCGTGAACAGATAATCCGCGATCACCACGATCCGTGCCGTCGCCGCGATCACCGCCGCTTCGCCGGTGCGGTGCGCCATCAGCATGAAAAAGGCGATTCCCGCGCCGGTGCCGAGCAGCACGGCCGCGCCGACGACGTGCAGGAATTTGAGGGCGAAATAGGCGGTCACCGGTCGTCCAGGATAGCGAGGCAGGCGAGGTTCAGGGCCAGGATAGGCAGGATCTTCATCAGCGGCCCCAGCGGATCGGCCCAGAGCGAAGGGGCGAGCGCCGAGCCGGCGATGATGTAGCCGAGCGACAAAGCGAGGGCGGAGAGCAGGCCGAGCCTTGCCGTCGGCCGCCACGCGACCAGGGCGGCGATGGCGAGATCGGCGAGCGCGCCACCGGCCACGGCGGGCGCGGCGAAACGCCCCACCCCGGTCGCCGCCATCATCGCGACGGCGCGGTCCCAACCGGCGGTCAGCGAGACGATCCCGGTCAGCAGCCAGAAGGCGACGAAAACCGCGAGCAAGACCGGCTTCAGCAGATAGAGCCGCGCGAACCAGCGCTCCTGCACGTCGGAGGGCTCGGCGGCGAGCGCGGCGGCGAGCGAGCGCGGCTGGATGCCGGTCGTCTCGATCCAGGCGCGATTGTCGCCGGTCGAGCCGCGCGCCAGCTCGCGCCGCGCCGTGGTCCGCAGCGGCGGGCGCCAGCCCAGCCAGGACAGCAGATCGCCCGCCTTCCAGCCGATCGCCAGCAGCCAGTTCGGCAGTCCGATTTCCCGCGCCGGCGGCCAGCCGAGCCAGCGACGGTAGCTGCCGATCACCTGCGAGACCGCCAGCCGGTCCGGCCCCGCAAGCTCCCATTTGACGCGGCTCGGCGCGCCGGGCTCCAGCACGTGCACCACCGTCTCGGCGACATCGTCCAGCTGAACCACGTCGAGCCGGCCGGCGTCGGGGAAGCGCGGCAGCCACGGCAAGGCTGCGAGCGCGCGGAACAACGCGCTGCCGCCATAAGCCGGCCGTCCCACCACCACGGACGGGCGCAGGATCACCCAATCGAGCTGGCTCGCCTCGAGCAGCCGATCGCCGTCCTGCTTGGTGCGCAGGAACGCCGTCGATCCGCCGGTGTCCGCGCCCAGCGCCGACATCTGGATGACCCGCTTCACCCCCGCCGCCTCGCAGGCGCGCCAGAGCGCTGCCGGAGCGTCGCGATGGACAAGGGAGACGAAATCGCCCGCCCCGTCCTGCAGAACCCCGGCGCAATTCACCACCGCGTCGATTCCGGCGAGATGCGGCGTCCAATCCTCGGGGCAGGTCGCGTGGCGCATGTCGAGCGCGATCCAGCGCGCCACGGGAACCCTTCGCGTCGCCGGACCTTGCCGGCGCGCAACCCCGACCACCTCATGCCCATCGGCCTGCAGTCTTGCCGCGACCGCCGATCCGATCAGCCCGGTCGCGCCGAGCAGCAGCACGCGCAGTGAAGCCCCCGCCATCGCTCAAGCATAGCGGCCATCGGCACGCCGGAAAGGACTAAAGCTCGACCCCACTGGCGATCGCTTCGAGCTTCTTCAGCCGCTCGCGAACGTCGGCGAGCTCGATCCGGGTGCCGACATCGCTGTCGGCCGGCGGCTCGCGCCCCGCCGCCAGCTCGAGCCGCTTCAGCTCCAGCCAGCCGCGCCACGCCCGGCTCGCCGCGACGCACAGCATCGCGGTGACGATCAGGATCGTGCCGGCAAGGATCAGGGTCGTGGTCATGGCCGCGGCTCTTCCATGCCGCACGCCGGTGACGCGCGCGCGACGCTTTCCGCCAAGGCGGCCGTCATTTCGACGAGCGGCATCGCTTCCTCCTCATTCATATCTGAGCGCCAGAATCGGGTTCGCTCGCGTGACCTTGAAGGCGTGGCCGGCGATCGTGCCGATCGCGATGACCAGCGCCAGCACGCCGGCCAGCACGAACGGCACCGGCCCGAGGTCGACCCGCGCGTCGAAGCCGTTCAGCCAGTCGCGCATCACCCACCAGGCGACGGGCCAGGCGATCAGATTGGCGACGATGATCGGCTTCGAAAATTGCCAGGCGAGCAGCCGGACGATGTCGCGCGTCCGCGCGCCGAGCACCTTCCTGATGCCGATCTCCTTGGTCCGCCGCTCGGCGGTGAACGCCGCCAGGCCGAACAGACCGAGGCAGGCGACGACGACGGCGAGCAGCGCGAAGCCGGCGAAGGTCTGCGCCCGCGCGTCGTCCGCCTCGTAGAGCTCGACCATCACGTCGTCGACGAACTCGGCGACGAACGGCACGTCCGCCGTGATCCCGCGCCAGACGCGCTCGGCATTGGCGCGGATCTCGGCCGGATTGCCGTCGAAGCGCAGCACGACATGGGAATGGCCGGTATTGGCGTTCTGGTAGAGGATCGGGTCGACCGGCAGCCGCACATTGCGGAAGCGGGTATCGGCCACCACGCCGACGATTGTGACCGGCACCAGGCCATATTCGTTCTGGACCAGGCCCGCCCGGAACATCCGGCCGACGATCTGCGACGGGTTCTGGAAGCCCATTCGCCGCGCCGCCAGCTCGTTGATCACGACATTGGCGCCGCGCGCGGCCAGCGCCCGCTGCGGCGCCTCCTGCGGCGGATAAGGCAGGGTCATGTCGTCGAGCGGCCGGTTGGGATCGAACCAGCGGCCGGCGACCAGCCTCAGGCCCATCGCGTCGAAAAAGCCCTCGTCCACCGTGTAAATGCCGATAGTGACCGGGTCGGCCCGGCCCGGGACCATGACGCCGGTATTGTTGTTGTCGGTATCGACCCCGATCGTCGTCCGCCCGGCCGCGGTGACGCCGGGGATGCGCCGCATCCGCTCCGCGATCATCTCGCCGCGCTCGAGCAGCGCGTAGCGCTGCAGCTCGTCGATCTGCATGATGTTGCTGCGGTTGAAGCCCGGATCGAGAGTGCGGGCATAGACGGTCTGGGCGTAGATCACCGCGGTGCAGATGATGAGGCCGATCGACACCGCGAACTGCGCGACCACCAGGACGTTGCGGATGCGCCCGGTGCCCGGCGTCTCGGACGACGATTTGTTCGCCTTCAGCACCGTCGCCGGCTCGAAGCGGGAGAGGAAGAAGGCCGGGTAGAGGCCGCCCAATATGCCGACGGTCAGCACCAAAGCGAGCACCGGCAGCAAGATGCCCTCGGCGCCGAAATAGGTCACCCGCATGTCGGCCTCGAGGAAGCTGGCGAGCGCCGGCATGGCGAGCTCGACCAAAGCAAGCGCGATCAGCATCGCGACCACCGCGACGATGATCGATTCACCGACGAACTGGGTGATCAGCTGGCGCCGGGTGGCGCCGAGCGCCTTCCTCAATGCCACCTCACGGGCGCGCTGGCTGGCGCGGGCGGTGGCGAGGTTGGTGAAATTGACCACCGCCATGCCGAGCATGAGGAGGGCGATGATCGCGAAGGTGACGATCGTCCTGCGGTCGTTGCCCGGCGCCATCGCGCCGGCCTGGGCGCGGCCCAAATGAACGTCCTCGAGGTTGACGACGTGCCAGTCCTGGTCGTCGCCGGCGTTGAAGCGCGCCTCGCCGGCATTCTCGTCCGGAATTCGCCGCCGCTCCCAGGCCTGGAGGCCGTCGCGGATCTGCTGCACGTCGGCGCCCTCGCGCAGCCGCACATAGACCCAGCCGTTCTGGCAGCCCCAGCATTCCAGCCCCTGCGGATTGTCGGCATTGTAAGCGACGAAATCGATCCGGATCAGGCTGTTGATCTGGAAATGCGAATTGCGCGGCAGGTCCCTGAGGATGCCCGTGATCCTGAAGTCGCGGGACTGGCCGCGGGTGATCAGGGTCAGCGTCTGGCCGACGACATCGTCGGTGCCGAACCGGCGCCGCGCCTCGGATTCGGTGAGCACGGCCGAATTGACCTGCGAAAGCGCGCTCGCGTCGCCGCGCGCCATCGGCAGCGGCACGACGTCGAGGAAATTGCCGTCGACCCAGAGGTAATCCTCGGTCGAGCTCGCCTGGCCGCCCCGCGAGAAGACCGGGTCGTTGTCGCTGACATAGACCTCCCGCTCGATCTGCGGAAAATCGTCGCGCAGCGACTTGCCGGCCCGATAGGGCGTCATCTGCAGCTGTGCTTCCTGGCCGGTCTCGCTCGATTTGTACCAGCTCTGGATCTGGTAGACGCGCTCGACGCCGGGGATCCAGCGATCGTAGCTGAACTCGTAGCGGACGTAGAGGAGGATCATCAGGCAGGCGGCCATGCCGATCGCGAGGCCGAGGATGTTGATGAAGGCATAGGTCTTGCTCTTCATCAGCGCCCGGAAGCCGACGGTCACATAATTGCGCCACATGGTCGTTCCCCTTCCCTCAACGTCCTGCGGGCCGTTCGGCCCTTTATTCGTATCTGAGCGCCACGATCGGATTGGTCCGCGCCACCCGGATCGCATGGGCGGCGATCGTGCCCACGGCGATGATCAGGGCCAGCAGGCCCGCGAGCACGAACGGCTCGGGACCGAGCGGGACGCGGAGATCGAAGCCGTTCAGCCACTCCCGCATCACCCACCAGGCGACCGGCCAGGCGATGATGTTCGCGAGCACGACCGGCTTCGAGAATTGCCAGACGAGCAGCTTCACGATGTCCCGCACGGTGGCGCCAAATACCTTGCGGATGCCGATCTCCTTGGTCCGCCGCTCGGCGGTGAATGCCGCCAGCCCGAACAGCCCGAGGCAGGCGACGACGATCGCCAGCGCCGCGAAGACCGCGAAGACGATCCCCCGCATTTCGTCGGCGTCGTACAATTCCTGGACGATATCCTCGCTGAACTGCGCTTCGAACGGCACGTCCGGCGCGATCCGCCGCCACACGCGCTCGATCCGCTCGCGCACCTCGGCCGGGTTGCCGGAATAGCGGACCAGCAGCCAGCTGGGCTGCTGGCGGTCGTAGAGGAAGATCATCGGCGCGACCGGATCGCGGATCGAGCGGAAGCGGCTGTTGCCGACGACGCCGACGATGGTCGCAGGCGTCCGCCCCACCGTCTCGACGTCGCCGTCATCGGCGCTGATCGTCCGGCCGATCGCGTCGGCCGGCTGGCGATAGCCGAGCTGCCGCGCGGCCAGCTCGTTGAGGACGACATTGTATCCCCGCCGCGCCATCGCCGCGACCGCCTCGTCTCCTCCGTCCCCGCCGACGGTGCTGTCGTCCATCGCCTGGCCCTCGGCGAAGGTGCGGCCGGCACGGGTGGAAATGCCCATGGTCGGGAAGAAGCCGGGATCGACCCGATAAAGCTCGAACTCGACGCCTTCCGTCGCGCCGGGCGCGGTCACCGTCATATTCTCCATGCCCCAGGTGGCGACGCCGATCGTCGAACGGCCGACCGACGACACGCCTTCGACTTGGCCGATCTCGCGCAGCAGCGTGTCCAGCACCGGGCGCAGGGCGGCGCGATAGATGTTGCCGACCTGCAGGATGCCGTCGCGCCGATAGCCGGGATCGATGGTCCGCGCGAAGGCGGTCTGGGCGTAGATCACCGTGGTGCAGATCATCAGCCCGATCGACACCGCGAACTGGCCGACGACGAGCGCGTTGCGCAGCCGCCCGGACCCCTGCGAATCGGTCGACGACTGGTTGGCCTTGAGCACCGTCGCGGGCCGGAACCGGGAGATGAAGAAGGCGGGGTAGAGGCCGCCGGCGCCACCGACGATCAGGGCCAGCCCGAGCGCCGGCAAAGCCAACCCGTCGGCGCCGAAATAGCGGATGCTCATCCCCGCATCGAGGAAGGCGTTGAGGCTCGGCAGCAGCATCTCGACCAGGGCCAGCGCGACCACCATGGCGAACGCGGTCAGCAGCAGGGATTCGCCGAGGAACTGGACGACAAGCTGCCGCCGCGACGCGCCGAGCACCTTCCTCAGCGCGACCTCGCGCGCCCGCTGGCCGGCGCGGGCAGTGGCGAGGTTGACGAAATTGACCACCGCCAGAGCGAGGATCAGCGCGCCGACGATGGCGAGCGCGACGATCGTGCCACGGTCGTTGACCGGTCGCATCCCGTTGTCGGATTCGCCGAGGTGAATGTCGCGCACGTTGATCAGCCGCCAGTCGACATTGGTGCCGGGGTTCATGCGCTCGCCGCCAACGACCTGGTCGGGGATGTTGCGCCGCTCCCAGGCCGGCATCTGCCGCGCGATCTCGTTGACGTCCGCGCCCTCGCGCAGCCGCGCATAGACCCAACCGTTCTTCGGCATCCATTGGGTGAGGAACGGGACCGGCCCTCCGAACAAGGCTTCGAAATCGACCCGCGCGACCACCGACAGCGCGAGATGGCTGTCGCGCGGCGGATCCTGCACGACGCCGACAATCCGGTAATCGGTGGTGCGGCCGCCGGCGACCAGCGCCAGGGTCCGCCCGATCACCTCGATCGACCCGAACCGGCGCCGCGCCTCGGTCTCGGTCAAGACCAGCTCGCCGGGGGCGCGCAGGGCGGTCCGGGCGTCGCCGCGCAGGAAGGGGATGCGCAGCACGTCGAACAAGGGCCCGTCGACGAAGCGGAAATTCTCGCTGAGCGTGCCCTGCCCGTTCTGCAGGATCACCGGGCTCATCTGGTTGACGTAGATGACCTGCTCGACTTGCGGGAACTGGCGCAGCCGCTGGCCCGAGACGTAGGAGGTCATCTGGGTGCCGCCGAGCTCGACGTCCGGGTCGTCGCTGCCGGTGACCCATTGCTGAAACTGGAAGGTGCGGTCGGCGTCGGGCAGCCAGTGATCGTAGCTGGTCTCGTAACGGATATAGAGGAGAACGGTCAGGCAGGCGGCGAGGCCGATCGTCAGGCCGAAGATGTTGATGAAGGCATAGGCCCGGTTCTTGAGCAGCGCCCCCAGCCCGACGGTCAGATAGTTCCTCCACATCGCGCCTTACTCCCCGCTTGAATGGGCCGGTTTGCCGTGCGGCAGCAGCGCCGGGACGGGCGGCACCGGCAGCGCCGGCAGCGGCCGATGCAGATCCGCCAGCGGCCGGTCCGCGTCCGCCGCCTCGCCGCGAACGACGGCGCCGCCATGGCTAACGGAGGAGGTAACCCGCGCGTCCCCGAAATAGGTGACGATGCCGCCGTTCGAGACGCTCGCCGCCAATTCCCGGCCGGGCCGGACGAGTATTCCGCCGCCTTGCTGGACCGCCGCGGCCACCTGCGCCGCCGGGAGCGATCGGGCGTCGATCATCCCGCCGCTGACGACCGCGATCGCGAGCGCGGCCCGCGCCGGGAAGTCGCCGCTGGCCTGGAGAAGCCCGCCGTCCGTCACCGCCAGCGCGTCGATTTCGGGCGCCGTGACCTCGACCTCGAGCCGATAGCCGTGCGGGCAATGGTCGCGGCACCGCTCGATCACCAGCCGGTCGCCGACCAGCTCGACGCGGCTCAAGGCCAGATTGCCCTCGCGCAGCATGAACCCGCGGGCGGGCGCATGCCGGACGGTGACCCGGCCGCCGCCGCGCAGCTCGACGGACCGGAACTCACCAAGCGACACCGAGGATATCGGTTGACCTGCTGCGGGCGCGGCGAGCGCCGCCGCGACCAGTGAAGCGAGCATTGCCTTAACGCGCATGACCCCCTCCTTTTCGTCTTCTATTCGTATCTCAGCGCCACGATCGGATTGGCCCGCGCCACCCGGAAGGCATGGCCGGCGATGGTGCCGATCGCGATCGCCAGGGCGAGCAGGCCGGCCAGCACGAACGGCAGCGGCCCGAGGTCGATGCGCGCGTCGAACGTGTTCAGCCATTCGCGCATCGCCCACCAGGCGATCGGCCAGGCAATCAGGTTGGCGATGATCACCGGCTTGGAGAACTGCCAGGCGAGCAGCCGGACGATATCACGGGTGCGCGCGCCGAGCACTTTCCGCACCCCGATCTCCTTCGTCCGCCGCTCGGCGGTGAACGCGGCGAGCCCGAACAGACCCAGGCAGGCGACGATCACGGCGAGGCCCGCGAAGCCGGCGAACACTTTCGCCCGAGCCTCCTCGGCATTGTAAAGCTCGGCGACCCGCTCCTCGCTGAACTCGCCGTCGAACGGCACGTCTGGCGCCAGCCGCCGCCAGGCCTGCTCGACGCGTGAGCGGACGCCCTGCGGGTCGGTGCCGTCGTGCCGGATCAGGAGGACGCCGGTGCTGCTCGGGTCCCAGGTGAACATGATCGGGTCGATCGGCTGGCGGATCGAGCGGAAGCGGGAATCGCGGACGACGCCGATGATCCGCGTCGGCACGATGCCGTTTTCGGGCTGGACGAACCCGACCTGGACCACCCTGCCGACAGCTTGCGCCGGATTTTGGAAGCCCATCCGCCGCGCCGCCAGCTCGTTGATCACCATGGTCCCGCCGCGCGCGGCCAGCGCCCGCTCGTCGGCCGGTGTTGAGGGGAAAGGCAATTCGGTCCGGTCCCCTGGCCGGTTCTCGTCGAACAGCCGGCCGGCGACGAGGTCGATCCCCATCGCTTCGAAGAATTGCGGATCGACGCTGTAATTGCCGATATCCACCGGCTCCGAGGCGCCCGGCACCAGGACGTTGGTGTTCGTGCTGTTGTTGGTCGCGACGCCGATCCCCGAGCGGCCGACCGAGACGACGCCCGGCACGCGACGCATCTCGGCCGCGATCGTGTCGCTGCGCTCGAGCAGCTGGCGGCGGCCGAGATTCTCGACCTGGATCAGGCCGTCGCGGCGATAGCCGGGATCGACGGTGCGGGCATAGACGGTCTGTGCGTAGACGACCGCGGTGCAGATGATGAGCCCGATCGAGACCGCGAACTGGGCGATCACCAGCGCGTTACGCAGCCGCCCCGATCCTTCCGCTTCCGCCGACGACTTGTTCGCCTTCAGCACCTGCGCGGGCTGGAAGCGGGAGAGATAGAGCGCCGGATAGACGCCGCCCGCGGCGCCGACGAGCAAAGTGAGGCCGAGGATCGGCAGCAGCATGCCGTTCCAGCCGAAATAGCTCATCGCAAGATCAGCTTCGAGGAAGGCTGAGAGCAGCGGCAGCAGCAATTCCACCATGGCCAAAGCGAGCAGCATCGCGATGCCGGCGATCAGCACCGATTCCGCCATGAACTGGATCACGAGCTGCTTGCGGTTCGCGCCCAGCACCTTCCTCAGCGCCACTTCGCGGGCGCGCTGGCTGGCGCGTGCGGTGGCGAGATTGGTGAAGTTCACGCAGGCCATCGCAAGGATCAGGAAGGCGATGATCGTGAAGGTGACGATCGTCCGCCGGTCGTTGCCCGGCGTCATCGCCGCGCCCTGGGCCTCGCCGAGATGCACGTCCCGGACATTCTCGATCCGCCAGTCCTGCTCGTCGCCCTGATTGGTGCGCTGCTGGCCGACGAACCGGTCGGGAATGTTGCGCCGCTCCCAGGCCTGAAGTTGCCCGCGGATGTCGTCCGGATTGGCGCCCGGCCGCAGCGCGAAATAATACCAGCCCGACTGCCAACCCCAAGAGGTCAGCATTTGCGGTGTCTCGCGCGCGAAGGATGGAAAATCGATGCGTGCCACGATGGTGAAGCGGACATGGCTGTTGCGGGGCAAATCGCGGGCGACGCCGCCGATGCGGTAGTCGGTCGAAATGCCGCGCGAGACCATGGTCAGGGTCTGGCCGATCACGTCCTCGCGGCCGAAGATGCGGCGCGCTTCGCTCTGGGTCACAACGGCCGTGCCGGGCCGCGCCAGCGCGGTGCGCGGATCGCCCTGCACGAGCGGGAACTGGAGCACGTCGAAGAACAGGTCGTCGACCAGCAGCACGTCGTCGGTCGGCATCGCCTGCCCGCCGCGCATGATGACCGGCGCGGAACCGAGCGCGTAGACGCTGCGCTCGATCTGCGGGAAGTCGCGCTCCAGCCGCTCGCCCGCGACGACCGCCGTCATCTGGAAATGGCGATCCTCGCCGGTCTGCTTCGAGAGGTAGTGGCTCTGGAACTGGTAGACGTTCTCCGCATTGGGGAGCCACTCGTCATAAGTGGTCTCGTAGCGGACGTAGAGCAGCAGCATCAGGCAGGCGGCGAGGCCGATCGCGAGGCCGAAGATGTTGATGAAGGCGTAGGTCTTGTTCTTGACCAGGGCCCGGACCCCGACGTTGAAATAATTGCGCCACATCGCTGTCGGCCTCCTAATTGCGCGCCGCGCCGGGCGCCGGGCGCCGGGCGACGATCTTGATCTCGGTGATCCCCCGGTCCGGGATCAGCCGATCGACGTCGATCGCGGTCCAGGCGGGGAAAGGCGGGCGGACGTGGCGGCGGTGGACCGCCGTCATCGCCTCGAACTGGGTGGTGATGTCGGTGTGGTAGCTGGTGATGTCGACGACATCGTCCCAGCTCGCGCCGGCGCGATTGAGGATCGCGCCGATCCGTCGATAGGCGCGCTCATAGGCGGCCTCCAGAGCCTCGCCGTCGCGCTGACCGACGACGATTCCGGACATATAGATCGTGTCGCCGGCGATGACCGCGTCGGCATAGCCGGTCCGCTCCTGGAAGGTGCGCTCGCCTTCATCCTCGGACATCAGCACGGTCGATTGCTGACGTGCCTGGGCGCCCGCCGCCGAGGGGGTTGCCACGACGGCGGGCAGAAAGGCGAGGAGCAGGAGCCGGCGCATCAGGCGGCCCGGCGGTGTTCGACCAGGATCCGGCCGTCGAGCATGTTGACGACCCGGCCGGCATAATCGGCATGGCTCGGCGAGTGGGTCACCATGACGATCGTCGAGCCTTCGGCGTTCAGCGCCTGCAGCATCTTCATCACCTCCTCGCCATGAGCGGTGTCGAGATTGCCGGTCGGCTCGTCGGCGAGGATCAGGTTCGGGCTGGCGACAAGGGCCCGGGCGACGGCGACCCTTTGCTGCTGCCCGCCGGACAGCTGCGAGGGACGGTGCTTGGCGCGGTGGGCGATGCCCACCTTGTCCATCACCTGGTCGACCCGGGTGCGCCGCTCACCGGTGGGGACATTGTGGTAGAGCAGGGCAAGCTCGACATTCTCGCGGACGCTAAGCTCGTCGACGAGATTGAACGACTGGAAGATGAAGCCGATGTTCCGCTTGCGGAAATCGGCGAGCTTCGATTCCGACAGGCCGGCGACCTCGGTGCCGTTGAACACGTAGGAGCCCTCGGTCGGGCTATCGAGCATGCCGATCACGTTGAGCAGGGTCGATTTGCCGCAGCCCGACGGGCCCATCACGGCGACGAACTCGCCGTCGGCGACATCGAGGAAGATGCCGTCGAGCGCCGTCGTCTCGACCGTGTCCGTGCGGTAGACCCGCGAGAGATTACGCATGCTCAGCATCGAATGGCTCCTTCCTTGCCCACTGGAATCCTGACGTTCATTGTCCACTGATCGAAAGCCGGTCGCGCTCGGCGAAGCCGGTATAGGGTGAGGTGATGACCCGCTCGCCGGGATCGAGCCCGTCGAGCACCTCGATGAAATCGGCGTTGCGGCGGCCCAGGCGGACGTTGCGGCGGACCGCGCTGCCGCCGTCCGGCGCCACCACGAACACCCAGGATCCGCCGGTGTCGTTGTAGAAGGCGCCGCTCGGGATCAGCCGGGCCATGCTCGGGTCGCCGAGGGTCAGGCGGATCTGGACCGTCTGGCCGCGCTGCAGCGCCGGCGGCTCCTGCCCCAGGAACTGGAGCTCGATCTCGAACACGCCGTTGCGGACCTGCGGGAAGATCCGGGTGACCCGCGTCCGGACCTGGCGGCCGCCGATCTCGGCATTGGCGATCTGGCCGACCGTGACCCGGCCGAGATAGAATTCGTCGACCTGGGCGCGCAATTTGTTGCGCCCGGCGCTGTCGAGCTGGCCGAGCCGCTCGCCACGCTGGAACGACTGGCCGACCTGGATCGAGAAAGAGGTGAGCTGGCCGGCGACGGGCGCGCGCAGGTTGAGCGCATCCAAGCTGGCGCGGGCGATTTCGAGGCTCTGGTTCAGCGCCGCGGTCGAGGCGCGCAGCTGGGCGAGCTGGGTCGATTGCAGCCGTTCGTCGGTCGCCCGCTGCCGGGCCAGCAGGTCGCGGCGCCGGCGGTTCGACTCATAGAGGTCGCGGCTGTCGGCGAAGGTACGCCCGGCGACGAAGCCGCGCTCGGCGAGCGGCCGCTGAACATCATATTGGCGGCGCGCGGTCTGCATCGCGAGCTCGGCCTCGATCAGGGCGCGCTCGTTGCTGAGCCGCGTCTGGTTCAGCGCCAGCTCCTGGCTGCGCATGGAGTTGATCTGCTGGGTGACCTCGGTCTGGCGGGCCAGCACGTTCAACTGGAGGTCGGAATTGGACAGGACGGCGAGCAGCTGGCCCTGGCTGACCATCGCGCCGTCCTCGACCAGGATCTGCTCCACCCGGCCGCCCTCGACCGCGTCCAGAAAGACGGTGACGGCGGGCTCGACGCGCGCGCGTAAGGGGAGAAAATCGTCGAACCGGCCCTGGGTGACCGGCGAGATGGTGAGCCGCGCGGCCTCGACCGTCTGGCTGTTCGCGCTCGGCGCGAAATACCAGAACAGCAAAGCGGCGATCAGCACCAAAGCCGCGCCGATGCCGATCTTCACTCGCGTCGAAAGGCCCGTCTTCTCGACGACGCGATCCATCGCGCCGCCGCTCGCGGGGCCATTGTCCGGCTTGCTCATCCTGACGACGCTCATCCTTTCATCCTCGGCCGACATGCGGGGCGGGCCTGTCCGAAATCGGACAGCAACTGTCCGCCGCCGCACATCGTCGCCAGCTCAGGCAAGCGGCACCGCCGCCAGCGAGAGCACACCCGCAAGCATGATGCCGAGCGAGAAAGCGATATTTTCGAACCGGGTCATGAGAACCTCCCTTGAAATGCATTACCCCTGCGGGCCATGTCTCAGCAGAAGCCGTGCCAGCTGGCGGGAATGGCGGATTTCCGCCAATTCTTGCCTCGATGGGCCAGGCGGAGGCGCCGCTCGCCTTGTCCGCTTCCGAACAGGATTCACCGCTGGCCGGACGAATCCGAACAGCGCTGGCACGGAAATTGATTGTCCCCTATCGGCCGGCAACGGGAGGCAAAGGTGGGCACGACCAGGCGCTTCGGACGCTGCATCATCATCGACGACGATCCGGACATCCTCTTGTCCGCGCGGCTGCTGCTGCGCGACCTGTTCACGCATGTCGACGCCTTCGAGGACCCGACCGGGGCGCTGAAGGCGATGGACGAGGAGTTGCCCGACGTCATCCTGCTCGACGCCAATTTCGGCCGCGGCGCGACCAACGCCGCCGAGGGCTTCCACTGGCTCGCCGAAATCCTGCGCCGCGATCCGCATGCGGTGGTGGTGATGATCACCGCCCATGCCGGGATCAACGTCGCGGTCGACGCGATGAAGCGCGGCGCGACCGATTTCGTCTCCAAGCCCTGGTCCAACGAGCGGCTGCTCGCCACCGTCCGCACCGCCGCGGCCTTGCGCACCTCGCGCGCCGAGGCGACGACCGAGCGCAAGCGGGCGGCGGCGATCGCCGCGCCGGCGGGCGGCGAGACGCCGCTGCTCGGCCGCTCGCCGGCGATGGCGCGGGTGGAATCGCTGATCGAGCGCGCCGCGCCGACCGAGGCCAATGTGCTGATCCTGGGCGAGAACGGCACTGGCAAGGAGCTGGTCGCCCGCGCTCTCCACGCCCGCTCGCGCCGAACCGATCAGGCGCTCGTCTCGGTCGATCTCGGCGCGGTTACCGAGAGCCTGTTCGAAAGCGAGCTGTTCGGCCATGTGAAGGGCGCCTTCACCGATGCGCGCGAGGACCGGATCGGCCGGCTCCAGGCGGCACATGGCGGCACCCTCTTCCTCGACGAGATCGGCAATTTGCCGCTCCATCTCCAGCCCAAATTGCTGACCGCTCTGGAGCAGCGGCAGGTCGTTCCGGTCGGCGGCAACAAGCCCGTCAACATCGACGTCCGCGTGATCGCCGCGACCAACTGCCCGCCCGAGCAGCTCGGCGACGAGAGCCGCTTCCGCCAGGACCTTTTGTTCCGGCTCAACACGGTCGAGATCGAGCTGCCGCCCTTGCGCGAGCGGCGCGAGGACATTCTTGTTCTCACCGAGCATTATCTCGGCCTTTACGCGCGCAAATATGGCAAGCCGGAGCGGATTCTGCCACCCGATCTCGCCGCCCAGCTCGCCGGCTATGACTGGCCCGGCAACGTCCGGGCACTGCGTCACGCCGCCGAGCGCGCGGTGATCCTCGCCGACGGCGACGCCTTCACCCCGGCCGATTTCTCTTTGGGCCGCGTGGTTCCGGCCCGGGCGCCGGCGCCGGCCGCGCCGGTCGAGACCGCGCGCGACGATCTCAATCTCGAGCGGGCCGAGAAGCAGATGGTCGAGCAGGCGCTGAAGAAGCACAGCTACAACATCTCGCTCGCCGCCGCCGAACTGGGCCTCACCCGCGCCTCGCTCTACCGCCGGATGGAGAAGCATGGGTTGTAGGACCCTAGGTTGGGGATACGCTCCCGTAGCCCCCTCTCCCCGGGGGGGAGAGGGTTGGGGTGAGGGGGTTCTGAGTTCGAGAGTAATCGCCGAGGCCGAACCCCCTCACCCTACCCTCTCCCCACTGGGGAGAGGGTTATGAAAGGCCTCGGGCACCGCTTCCTGATCGGGCTCGGCTGGCGGCTGGCGCTGCTGATCGCGGTGACCTTCGGCTTCGTCGCGGCGCTTGGCCAGCCCGAGCTCGGCGCCGCCCGGATCGTCGCCGGCCTGCTCGTCGCCGGCGCGGCGGCGATGCTCTGGCGGCACATCCA
>NZ_JBQTIN010000023.1:0-51686 GCF_052388015.1 Sphingosinicella sp. | reverse complement strand
CGCGACGAAGGCAGCGCCGCCCTGGTCGCCACTCATAACGAGCGCATCGCCGCCAAAATGGATCGCGTGCTTAGGCTTCACGAGGGCAAAATCGAATAGATGTGGATAAGCGGCGCGGCGCCGCTTCTCCGAATCGCCGGCGCGGCCCATATCGAGCCGATGCCTGCGCCCTACGTCCCGCTGCGCCTCTTCTCCTGCTATTCGATGCTCGAAGGGGCAATGGCGCCGAAGGCGATCGCCCAGCGAGCGCGGGAGCTCGGCCTTCCCGCGGCGGCGCTGACCGACCGCAACGGCCTCTATGCGGCGATGCCGTTTACCGACGTCTGCCTCGAGCTTGGCGTCCAGCCGATCGTGGGGACGCTGCTCGGCGTGGCGCGGCCCGGCGCTCCGGCTGGAACGCCGCCGGTCATCGATTGGCTGGCCCTCTATGCCCAGGACGAGATGGGCTACCAGAACCTCTGCGCGCTCGTTTCCGCCGCGCATCTGGACCGGCCGCCGGAGGAGGACGCCCATGTTCCCTTCGAGGCGCTTGACGGCCGCACCGGTGGCCTGATCGCGCTGACCGGCGGCGGCGAGGGCGCGTTGGCGCGGTTGATCGCGGAAGCGCAGGACGAGACCGCTGAGGCGATGGCGGACCGGCTGCAGGCGCTGTTCCCGGGCCGCCTTTATGTCGAGCTCAGCCGGCGCGGCGACCGGATCGAGGGGGCGGCCGAGGCGCGGCTGATCGAGCTGGCTTATGCCCGCGAGCTCCCGCTCGTCGCCACCAATCCGGCCGCTTATGCCGAGCCGGATTTCCATGCGGCCCATGACGCGATGCTGTGCATCGCCCAATCGAGCCAGCTCGAGCGGGACGACCGGATGCGTTCGTCGACGGAAGCCTGGATCAAGCCGGCGGACGAGATGGCGCGGCTGTTCGCCGATCTTCCCGAGGCGATCGCCAATAGCGGCGTGATCGCCCGCCGCTGCGCGGTCGGCGCCCCGCAGCGCGAGCCGATCCTGCCCAGCATCGCCGGCGATGCGGCGGCCGAGCAGGCGCAGCTGCGCGCCGACGCTCGCGAAGGGCTGGGAGTTCGGCTCGGCGCGGATCAAGCCCTCTCCGCGGAAGAGCGCCAAGCCTATGTCGACCGGCTCGAGTTCGAGCTCGACGTCATCACCAGCATGGGCTTCTCGGCCTATTTCCTGATCGTCGCCGACTTCATCAAATGGGCGAAGGGGGAGGGCATTCCCGTCGGCCCCGGCCGCGGCTCCGGCGCCGGCTCGGTGGTTGCCTGGTCGCTCACCATCACCGATCTCGACCCGATCAGGCTCGGCCTGCTGTTCGAGCGCTTCCTCAATCCCGAGCGCGTCTCGATGCCGGATTTCGACATCGACTTCTGCGAAACGCGGCGCGGCGAGGTGTTGCGCTACGTCCAGAGCCGCTACGGCAGCGACCGGGTCGCGCAGATCATCACCTTCGGAACGATGAAGGCGCGCGCGGTGCTCAAGGACACAGGCCGGGTGCTGCAAATGCCTTATGGGCAGGTCGATCGGCTCGCCAAGCTGGTGCCCAACCATCCGACCGAACCCTGGACGCTGGACCGTGCGCTGAACGGGGTTTCCGAGCTGGCGGCCGAATATCGCGACGACGCGCAAGTGCGCCGCTTGTTCGACCTGGCGATGAAGCTCGAAGGTCTGCCACGGCACAGCTCGACCCACGCCGCGGGGGTGGTGATCGCCGATCGACCGCTGGAGCAGCTCGTCCCGCTCTACCGCGATCCGCGCTCGGACATGCCGGTCACCCAGTTCGACATGAAATATGTCGAGAAAGCGGGACTGGTGAAGTTCGACTTTCTCGGCCTCAAGACCCTTTCCGTTCTCCGCCGGGCGACCGAGCTGCTCGCGGCGCGCGGGATCGCGGTCGACCTCGATCGGCTCGCCCCCTGGGGCGATCCAGAGGTCTATTCGCTGCTCCAGCGAGCCGACACGGTGGGCGTGTTCCAGCTGGAATCGGAAGGGATGCGGCGGACGCTCGCCGCCGTTCGCCCGACCAGCTTCGGCGACATCATCGCGCTCGTCTCGCTCTACCGGCCGGGGCCGATGGACAACATCCCGATGTTCGGCGACCGCAAGAATGGCCGCGCGCCGATCTCCTATCCCCATCCGCTGCTCGAGGAGGTGCTGAAGGAAACCTACGGCATCTTCGTCTATCAGGAGCAGGTGATGGAGGCGGCGAAGATCCTTGCCGGCTACAGCCTCGGCGAGGCGGACCTGCTGCGCCGCGCGATGGGCAAGAAGATCAAGAAGGAGATGGACGCACAGCGCGCCGGCTTCGTGGAGGGCTGCGCGCGGGTGAACGGGATTCCGGCCGGCCAGGCGAACGCTCTGTTCGATTTGATCGACAAGTTCGCCGGCTACGGCTTCAACAAGAGCCACGCCGCCGCTTACGCCCTCGTCGCCTACCAAACCGCGTGGTTGAAGGCGCATCATCGCCACGAATTCTTCGCCGCCTCGATGGCCTTCGACATCCACCAGACCGACAAGCTGGCGATCCTCGCCGACGACATGCGCCGGCTCGGCGTCACCTGCCTGCCGCCGGCGATCAATGCGAGCAAGTCAGATTTCTCGGTTGAAATGCATGAGGACGGATTGGCCGTTCGTTACGCGCTCGGCGCGCTCAAGGGTGTTGGCGAGAAGGCGATGGCGCAACTGGTCGCCGAGCGGGAGGCCAATGGCCCGTTCCGCACCCTCGACGATTTCGCCGCCCGGATCGATCCGCGCCTGCTCAACCGCCGCCAGATCGAGAGCCTCGCCGGCGCCGGCGCGTTCGACGGCATCGCCGAGCGCTGGGCGGTGCATGCCGCCGCCGAGACGATCCTCGCCGTCGCTTCGAGCGCCGCCGAGGCGCGCGCGAGCGGCCAGGGCGGCCTGTTCGGCGAGGGGCCGGCCGATGTCGCGCCGATCCGCATGCCGCGCACCGAGCCCTGGACGCTGGCCCAGCGCATGGCGGCGGAGAAGGAGAGCTACGGCTTCTATTTTTCCGCCCATCCGGTCGACAATTACCGCCACCTCGTGGACGCGCATGGCGCCAAGACCTTCGCCCAGCTCGCCGCGATGCCGGCGCCGGCGGACGGCGGTCGGGTAAGCGCGACGATGGCGGCCCTGGTCGAGAGCACCCGCTGGCGCACCTCGGCGCGGGGCCGGCGCTACATGCTGGCGACCTTGTCCGACCCGTCCGGCCAGTTCGAGGCGAGCATTTTCGACGACGGCGCGATCGAGCAGGTGACGGCCGCCGCGAAAGCAGGAGTCTGCGCCTTGCTGAACGTCGAGGCCGATCGCCGCCCGGGCGAGGAGACGCCGCGCGTCGCGATCCGCTCGCTCCAGTCGCTGGACAGCCTCGCTGGCCGCGCCCGGCTGCGGCTCGACGTCGAGATCGCCGATCCCGCCGCGCTGGCGCGGCTCGCGACGGCGGTGGCCGGTGAGCATGGCGGATCGGGACAGATACGGCTCAAGACGGCGTTCGACGGCGGCGAGGCGACATTGATCCTCGGCCGCAGCTGGCGGATCGACGCGGAGCTCGCCGCCCGGATCGGCCGCATCGAGGGGATCGGGTCCGTAAAGCTGTCAGTCGTCGAAGGCCCACGCCTCGCGCTCGTTTCCTGACCCATGGTCATTTCGAGCCGCGAAGCGGTGCGGCAATCCAGACTGGATTGCTTCGCCGCGCTCGCAATGACATTCTCTCGTCATAAGAAGACGAGGAGAGGGTGCGATGCTGGGCGGGATGCAGGATTTCGAGCTTCGGGTGCCGCGGATCATCGAGCATGCCGAGCGCGAGCACGGCCAGCGCGAGATCGTCACCTATTGGGCCGACGGCACGATCACCCGCACGAACTGGGCCGGAATCGCGCGCGATGCGAGGAAGCTGGCGCAAGCGCTTGAGAAGATGGGCGTGAAGCGCGGCGACCGGATCGCGACGCTCGGCATGAACCATAGCCGCCACCTCGTCGCCTGGTATGGCGCGATCGGCGTCGGGGGCGTCATCCACACGATCAATCCGCGCCTGTTCGACGAGCAGCTCGTCTACATCGCCAACCATGCCGAGGATAAGGTCCTCTTCTACGACAAGGTCTTCCAGCCCATCATCGACCGGCTGAGGCCGCAATGGACGTCGATCGACCATTATGTCTGCTTCGACAATGGCGAGTTCGAGCAGCTGATCGCCGCCCAGGACGGCGACTATGCCTGGGCCGAGGGCTCGGAGCGCGAGCCCTGCATGCTCTGCTACACGTCCGGCACGACCGGCAACCCGAAGGGCGTGCTCTACGAGCATCGCTCCACCGTGATCCACGCGATGACCGAGGTGCAGCCGTCGGTGTTCGATCTTAGCCCTCGCGCCGTGGCGTTGCCGATCGTGCCGATGTTCCACGCCGCCGCCTGGGGCCTGCCTTTCGCCGGCGCGATGTCGGGGACGAAGTTCGTCTATTCCGCGGTCAATGACGGCAAGGTGCTCTGCCGGCTGATGAACGAGGAGAAGGTCACCCATTCGGCCGGCGTGCCGACCGTCTGGCTCGCCATGTTCCAGCATATGGACGCGACCGGCGAGAAGCCGGAGCATCTGCGGCTGGTGACGATCGGCGGCTCCGCGGCGCCGCGGGCGATGGTCGAGCGGCTGATGAAGATGGGGATCCGCGTCGGCCATGCCTGGGGGATGACCGAGACCTCGCCGATCGGCACGATGGGCGCGCCGCCGGGCAATTGGGACGAGCTGAGCTTCGAGGAGCAGGTCGATCTGGTCTGCAGGCAGGGGCGCGTGCCGTTCGGCGTCGAGCTGCGCGTCGTGAATGACGAGGGCGCGATCCAGCCCCGCGACGGCGAGAGCTCCGGCCGGCTGCAGATTCGCGGCCCTTGGGTGATCAAGCGCTATTTCCAGGCCGATGCGGACGCTGCCGATGCGGACGGCTGGTTCGACACCGGCGATGTCGCCGTCATCCATCCCTGCGGGACGATGCAGATCACCGATCGCTCCAAGGACGTGATCAAGTCGGGCGGCGAATGGATCAGCTCGGTCGAGCTGGAAAACGCCGCCGTCGGCTGCCCGGGCGTCGCCGAGGCGGCGGCGATCGGCGTCTATCACCCGCGCTGGGATGAGAGACCGCTGCTCCTCGTCGTCCGCAAACCGGGCAGCGACGTGACCGAGGGCCAGATCCTCGATCACCTGAAGAACCATGTCGCGAAATGGTGGCTGCCGGACGAGATCCTGTTCGTCGACGAGCTGCCTCACACCGCGACCGGCAAGCTGCTCAAGACGGCGCTGCGCGAGCAATATAAGGACCACCAACTGGCGACCGTCGCGGCCTAGCCGCAAGCACCATATCTTTACTCTCGGCCGCTATCGCCGGCCCATGACGTCGATGGGGCGGATCGCAGCGGCGGAGCGGCGGCTCGGGCCGCGCGTTGTGCTGGCGCGCGCGCCCGCCGCGCCGGTCGCGCGACTGCGCCCGCTGCGCGAGGCGATTGCGGAGCTGGCCGACGACTGGACCCTGCTCGCGGCCGGGGCGGCCGAGCCCAATCCCTTTTACGAGCATTGGTTCGTCGCCGCCGCGTCCGGCGCGGCCGGCGATGTGCGGCTGCTCGAAGTGCGGCGTGGGCCCAAGCTGATCGGCCTGATGCCGATCGCGGCCGAGATGGGCTATGCGAAACTGCCGGTGCGGTTCGCGGTCAACTGGCGCCACGACCAGATGTTCGTCGGCACGCCTCTGGTCGCGGCAGGCGAGGAGGAGGCTTTCTGGCGTGCTGCGCTCGACCTGCTCGACGGCGAGGATTGGCCGACATTGCTTCACCTGCGCAGCCTGGTCGAGGGCGGCCCGGTCCATCGCGGCCTGATCGCGGCGCGAAATTGCGCCGTCGCCTGGCGCGAGCAGCGTGCGTTCCTGCGGAGCGACCTTTCTCCCCAGGCCTATTACGAGCAGGCGGTGCGGGCGAAGAAGCGCAAGGAATTGCGCCGCCAGAGCAATCGGCTCGCCGAGCTTGGTCCGGTGACCATGCGCCGCCTCGGTGCCGATGACGATCTCGCCACCTGGTGTGACGATTATCTCCGGCTCGAGCGCGGCGGCTGGAAGGGGGAGACGGGCACCGCGTTCGCCTGCTCGCCGCCGCGCGCCCAGTTTTTCCGCGATGTCGTCACCGGCGCCCGCGCCGCCGGCCGGCTCCAGTTCCTGCGCCTCGATCTCGACGAGAAAGCGATGGCGATGCTGGTCAACTTCCGCTGCCCGCCGGGCAGCTTCTCGTTCAAGACGGTGTTCGATGAGGAATTAGCCCGTTTCTCACCGGGTGTGCTGATCCAGCGCGAGAATCTGGCGATCCTCGACGATGCCGAGATCGCCTGGATGGACAGCTGCGCGGCCGAAGATCATCCGATGATCGACAGCTTCTGGCGCGAGCGCCGGTCGATCGTCCGCGTCACCGTCCCGCTCGCCGGCGTACGCCGCCGCACCCTCCACGCCGTCTGCCGTGCGCTCGAGCGCGCCGCCGCCACCACCCGTGCCGCCCTCCGAAAGACCCGTTGATGACCAGCTTCGAACGACCGCAACTCGACGCCTTTGCCGCCGCCTATCCGGAGCAGCCGGTCAAGCTTCGCCACGGCCTGTGCGGCCATGAGCTGCTGACGCTCGAATCTCTGGCCGCGCTCGCCGGGCGGATGCGGCCTGAGGACATCGAATATTATCCCGGAGACACGCCGTTCGGCGTCGACCCCAAGTCGGCGCCGGGCAACGGCCTCTCGATTCAGGAGACGATCCGCCGTATCGAGCAATGCGGTTCGTGGATGGTTCTCAAGTTCGTCGAGCAAGACGAGACCTATCGCGCCCTGCTGGACGAGGCGCTGGCGCCCCTGGAGCCGGCGGTCCGCCCGACCGGCGCGATGCACACGCATCGCGGCTTCGTCTTCATCTCCTCGCCCGGATCGGCGACGCCGCTCCATTTCGATCCGGAGCACAATATCCTGCTCCAGATCCGGGGCGAGAAGGTGATGTCGATCTTCCCCGCCGACGACGAGGAGCTGGCGCCGATGGAGGAGCATGAGCGTTATTATGCGGGGGGCCATCGCAACTTGCCGTGGCGTGACGAGTTCCAGACGCGGGGCAGCAAGTTCCATCTCTCGCCCGGCGATGCACTGCACGTCCCGTTCATGGCGCCGCATTGGGTGAAGAATGGCGATGCGGTCTCGGTCTCCTTTTCGATCACCTGGCGCTCGGACTGGAGCTTCCGCGAGGAATGCGCGCACGGGATGAACCGGCTGCTTCGCCATGCGGGGATGCACCCCGCCCGGCCGAAGCGTTATCCGCACCAGAACCACATCAAGTCGTTTTCCTATCGGGCGATCGCGAAGGTGCGGCGGCTGGCGGGCCGCGACGCGCCGTGACTGCGCGCTCTCAGCAAAAGTGGAGGCCGGTTTTGCGCCCGGGGAGCGGGCCAGATAGTGAATCTGGACCGTTTTCCGAGCCGTTGGGCCGTTCGGCCCAACTCGAAAACGGTCCGGAGCTGATCATCATTGTCGATACCGAGGAGGAGTTCGACTGGACTGCGCCCTTTTCGCGCGAGAACCAGGCGACGACTGCGATCCCGGCCCAGGCGCGGGCGCATGAGATTTACGACCGTTTCGGCGTCGTCCCGACCTATGTGATCGACCATCCGGTCGCGACCGATCCGCGGGCGGTCGTCTTCCTCAAAGGCCTGCGCGACGCCGGCAAGGCCGAGATCGGCGCCCATCTCCACCCGTGGGTGACGCCGCCGCACGAGGAGGAGGTCACGACCTTCAATTCCTACCATTGCAATCTGCCGCCGGTGCTGGAGCGGGCGAAGGTCGAAGCGCTCACCGATGCGATCGAGCAGGGGTTCGGCGCGCGCCCGACCGTGTTCAAGGCCGGTCGCTACGGCTTCGGCCCGAACACCAGGCGGGTGATCGCCGAACTGGGCTACAAGGTGGATTGCAGCGTCGTGCCGCATAGCGATTTCTCGGCCGATGGCGGCCCCAGCTTCGTCGGCTGGCCGGACCGGCCCTATTGGCTGGACGAAGGCAGGGGCCTGCTCGAAATCCCGCTGACCGTCGGCTTCATCGGCGCGGCCGCGGGCCTCGGCAAGAAGGCCGGCGGGCTCTTCTCGCATCCCGGCGCGGCGCGGCTGCGCGTGCCGGGCATGCTGGCGCGCAGCGGCCTCCTCGCCCGCTCACGGCTGAGCCCGGAAGGCGTCCCGGCCGAGGAGCAATGCCGGCTGCTCGCGGCAATGGCGAAGCGCGGCCACCGGCTGTTCAGCCTCACCTATCACAGCCCCAGCCTGGCGCCGGGGCACACGCCTTATGTCGGCGACGAGGCCGATCTGGCAGCGTTCCTCGCCGCGATCGAAACGGCGCTGACCTATTTCCGCGACGAACTGGGAGGGACGTTCACCACCGCCTCGCGGGTGCAGGCCGACTGGGCCGCCCGCCGCGCGGCGGCTTAACCCTCATGAGTCATCCCGGCGAAAGCCGGGACCCATGACCACAGAAGTTTGAAAGTGAGTTGCCTCGCGTCGAGCGAGTTCTCCTCGGGCGGTGTTCATGAGTTCCGGCTTCCGCCGGAATGACTCTTTGGGGGCTCGTCTTGTCCGCTCAGTGCGCCCGCTGCGCCCGCGGCTGGCCCGCCGCGACCGCATCGCCGAAGAAGCTGTCGGCATACCAGCGCGGCACCTCGCGCGCATCCGCGATCTCGCGCGCGATCAGATAATTGAGTTGGGCGAAGCGGGCGCCGGCCTGCCAGTCGAACGGCAGGCTGAGGTCGTCGCGCGGGCTGTGATAGGTGTCGGCGAGGAAGCGCGTGAAGCGCTCGCGCCCTTCGCCCGCGAAGCCGGTCATCAGGAACACCGAAGGCACGCCCTCGCGGACGAATTTGTAATGGTCCGAGCGGGTGAACAGGCCTTCCTGCGGCAGCGGATCGGCAGCCAGCGCGACGTTCATCCGCGCCGCCGCCCGCCGTACGATCGGGCCCAAGGTCGAATGTTCGGCGCCGAAGGCGATCACGTCGCTGAACGGATAGGTCAGCACCGGCATGTCGAGATTGACCACCGCCGCGACGCGACCGCCCACAGGATTGTGAGCGAGATATTCGGCGCCCAGGAGGCCGATTTCCTCGGCGGTGACGGCGGCGAGCAGGATCGGCCGGCGCGGCCGGTCGGAGTCGCGCATGAGCTGGCGCGCGACCTCGATCAGGGTGGCGACGCCGGTCGCGTTGTCCATCGCGCCGTTGCGGATCTGGTCGGCGCCGGCGGCATCGTCCGGGCGGGGGGTGCGGATGCCGAGCCCGTCGAGATGCGCCATCAGCAGCATCGGCTGGTCCGCCAGGGCAGAGTCGGAGCCTGGGATCAGGCCGAGCACGTTGGCGCTGGTGAAGCGCGTCTCGCGCACCGCGGCCCGCTCGACCCGCGCGGTCTGCGCAAGCGCGAAGCCGCGCGGGCAGCCGCCCTCGCGCGCTTCCGCGTCCAGCACCTGCTCGGCGGTGCATTCGGCGCCGGCGAACAGGGTTTCCGCAGTCGCGGGGTCGATGGTTGCGCTGAAGGCGAGGCCGTCGCCCTCGGTGAACAGGCGCCCGTCAGCGCCGATCCAGGTCGTCGCCGGCCGGCTGCTCGCGGCCAGCCGCTGCCAGGGCACCCGTGCCGCGTCCGCGGGGGTGCGTACGGTGATCATCCCGACCGCGCCACGCGCCGCCGCCATCCGCCTTTTTTCGGCATTGAGATGGGCGGCGACGTCGCTCGGCGTGCCGGACGGCGTGCCGCTCAGCACGACGACGATCCGGCCGCGCACGTCGACGCCGGCATAATCGTTGAAACCGCGCGCCGGCATGTCGAGCCCGTAGCGAACGAAAACGAGCGGCGCCTCCACCGACATCGCGGCAGGATTGAGGCTTGGCCGGAACACGATCTCCCGCCCCTGTTGCAGCCGGCGCCCGCCCACCGTCAGGCTGGTGGCCGGATCGACCGGGAAGCGGACGAACTGGATCGGCTGATACCAGCTTGCGTTCGCGCCCGCCGGTCGCAAGCCCAGCGCGGCGAACTGGCTCGCCACGTAGCGCGCCGCGATATCGTAGCCGCGGCTCCCGGCCTCGCGCCCCTCGAGCAGGTCGTCGCCGAGGAATGTCACATGGGCGCGAAAAGCGTCCGGCGAGAAATCCCCGGCCGGCGCCTGGCCGAAGGCGGCGAAGCTGAGCGAGGCCGCCGCGACGGCGGCAAGACGGAAGAGCGATTGCATCGAAAAGCCGGTCCTTAACAGCTGTCTTACCGGCCTAGGTCACGCGCGCGCGGCTGACAAGCGGATGCGCGAAGCTGAACACTCGCCAACAAGCGCGGTCAGCTCCCGTTCAATTCGCCTATGGAAAAGAACGGTTCGTCGTCTGGGTTCGGACGGCCAGGGAGTAAGAAGAATGTTTGTTTCTTTGTTCGGCCGCCGGGGGAAAGCCGGTTTTCACGCACCCGCGACGCGCGGCTACCATGTCGCCTATCGCGCCGGCGAGGTGAACCATTGCCCCGGCTGCGGCCGCTCGCACTGGCATATCGGCCGCGTCTCGGCCGAATGCGGCTTTTGCGGCACGGCGTTGCCGCTCACCGACCGGATGACGGTCGGCGCCGGCCTGTTCCGGCCGCGCGCCCGCATCGACGACGATTACGCGACCGCCGCCTGAGCAGGCAGGGTGTTGGGGCGGCGGCTCGCCTTGCCAGCCACGCCAGCCTTGCTATAGGGCGCCGCTTGCCGGCCTCATGCGGGCGTGGCGGAACTGGTAGACGCGCCAGGTTTAGGTCCTGGTATCGCAAGATGTGGGGGTTCGAGCCCCTCCGCCCGCACCAGCGCGCCGCCGTCGCCCGCCCGGCCCCAATGCTGACGAAAGTGTGATTCCAAATGCAGACTGTGGAAACGCTCAACGAGGGCCTCAAGCGGGCCTATCGCCTGACCATTTCGGCCAAGGATATCGATGCCCGGGTCGACGAGGAGCTGAAGTCGATCGCGCCGCAGGTGCGGATGCCCGGCTTCCGCCCCGGCAAGGTGCCGACCAACCTGGTCCGCAAGATGCACGGCGCGCAGATCGAGGCGCAGGCGCTGCAGAGCGCGGTCCAGGCCGGCGTCCAGCAGCTGATGAGCGAGCAGAACCTCCGCCCCGCCATGCAGCCCAGCGTGGAACTGACCGAGGGCGGTCAGGGCAAGGACGCGGTCGTCACCGTCGAGGTCGAGACGCTGCCGGACGTGCCTGAGGCGAAGATCGAGGGCCTGAAGCTGGAGCGGCTCACCGTCCCGGCCGACGAGGCGGCGATCGACGCCGCGGTGGACCGGCTCGCGTCCGGCCAGAAGAGCTTCGATCCCGCGCCCGCCAGGCGCAAGGCCGAAATGGGCGACCTCGTCGTCATGGACTATGAGGGCACGGTCGACGGCGAGCCGTTCGAGGGCGGCCGGGGCGAAGGCATGTCGGTCGAGCTCGGCTCCGGCCGGCTCATCCCCGGCTTCGAGGACCAGCTCGTGGGCGTGAAGGCGAATGACGAGAAGAATGTCACCGTCACCTTCCCCGACGACTATCCGGTCGACTATCTCAAGGGCCGCGAGGCGAAATTCGCCGTGGTCGTGAACGAGGTGCAGACGCCGAAGCCGGTCAAGGCCGACGATGAGTTCGCCAGGTCGATGGGCCTGGAAGGCATCGACCAGCTCCGCCAGCTGATGAAGGGCCAGGTGGAGCAGGAGATGGGCGGCCTCACCCGCACCCATATGAAGCGCCAGCTGCTCGATCAGCTCGCGGAGAGCCACAGCTTCCCGGTGCCGGACTCGATGGTCGACGCCGAGTTCGACCAGATCTGGCGCCAGCTCCAGCATGAGGCCAGCCACGAGGCCGATCCGAAGGCGGCGCTCGCCGAGATGGAAGGCGAGAAGGACGACTATCGCGGGATCGCCGAGCGCCGCGTCCGCCTCGGCCTGCTCCTCTCCGACCTCGGCCAGAAGAACGGCGTCGAGATCAGCCAGCAGGAGATGAACCAGCTGGTGATGCAGGCCGCCCAGCAATACCGGCCGGAGGACCGTCAGAAGTTCGTCGAATATATCCAGAACGAGCCGATGGCCGCGGCGCAGCTGCGCGCGCCCTTGTTCGAGGACAAGGTGGTCGATTTCCTGTTCGGCACCGCGGAGATCAGCGATCGCGAGGTGACCCGCGAGGCGCTCGAGGCGGCGGTCGAGGCCGAGGACACGCATGTCCATGGCCCGGGCTGCGGCCACGATCATGGCGAGAAGACGAAGCCGAAGAAGAAGGCCGCGGCGAAGGCCGAAAAGCCGGCGGCGAAGAAAGCCCCTGCCAAGAAGGCCGCGAAGAAGGCATAGTCGCCGGCGAAGGGGGATCGGCCGTGCCAGCACCGCAGCATCGCATCGCCGTCCTCCTGCCGTGCTACAACGAGGAGGCCGCGATCGCGGCGACGGTGGCGGGGTTCCGCGCCGCGCTGCCCGACGCGGCGATCTACGTCTACGACAATAACAGCAAGGACCGCACCATTGAGGTCGCGGCGGCGGCCGGCGCGATGGTCCGCACCGAGCGGATGCGGGGCAAAGGCCATGTCGTCCGCCGCATGTTCGCCGATGTCGAAGCCGACATTTATGTGATGGCCGACGGCGACGCGACCTATGACGCCGCTGTCGCGCCGGCGCTGGTGGCCAAGCTCATCGACGAGCAGCTCGACATGGTCGTCGGCACCCGCGTCCATCAGGCGGCCGACGCCTATCGCCGCGGCCACGTGCTCGGCAACCGGACGATGACCGGCATCCTCGCGCGCCTGTTCGGGCGCACTTTCACGGATATCTTCTCGGGTTACCGGGTTTTCTCAAGACGCTTCGTGAAGAGCTTCCCGGCCCTTTCGCGCGGCTTCGAGACCGAGACCGAGATCAGCGTCCACGCGCTGGAGCTCGCCATGCCGGTCGGCGAGGTCGAAACCGCTTATGGCGCCCGGCCGGAAGGCTCGGAATCCAAGCTCTCCACCTATCGTGACGGCTCTCGGATTCTTCGCACCATCCTGCATCTCTACCGGATCGAACGGCCGGTGATGTTCTACGGTTTCTACGCGCTGCTGCTTGCGCTGATCGCGATCCTGATCTCGATCCCGCTCGCCATCACCTACGCCCGGACCGGCTTGGTGCCGCGCTTCCCGACCGCGATTCTCGCCACCGGCCTGATGATCCTCGCCGCCTTGTGCTTCTTCACCGGCCTGATTCTCGACACCGTGGTGCGGGGCAGGCGGGAGGTGCGGCGGCTTCACTATCTTGCACTGCCGGGGATAGGCGGGCCCCCTACCTACTGAACTTGCTAGGAAAGCAGGAATATGGTCGCCTATTTCCACAATCTTGGGATGCCAGTGCCGCCGGCGACAATGCAGTCGCTGTGGGACAGCCTTCGCGGAAGCGGAACGATCACGGCCGGGTTTGGCAACGAACCGGGAGGCAGGGGGCAACAAGTTCTTAGACGCTATCAAGCTGGGGATACGATCTTCGCTTATGCGAACGGCTTTGGCGTCGTCGGATACGGAATTGCCGAAGGCCCGCAAAGTTATCGGCTCGTCGCGAACGCCCGGCGTGGGTCGAACCATCGGCACGAAGCACGCGTAAGCTGGCAGGCGACAGCGGGCGACATTCACGATGCGTTACCGCCATTCGCGGTTCGGCAGATCACTCACCACTTGCCGAGGCAAACCAGCGAAAAGGTATCTCTGCGGCCCGAAAGATTGAGAGAGGAAACAGAGCGGAGGTGGCCCAACCAGCCGATCACGCGCGCGCATGTCCTGGCGGCATTTCAACAAGTAGCGAAGGAGGGATATCGCGCCGAGCGGCGATCGACCCGGTGGGACGTTCTCCATCCGAACTCCGGCGATCGATATCCGCCCAAGGTGATCCTGAGCCGCGCCGCCCAACTGGCCGGCGTCAGGAACAATCGCGGCGGGGGCTGGCCGACCAACGACGTCCTCGCGGCGCTCGGGTTCATGATCGTGCCGAAGGAAGGCGAGGAGCTGGAGGTCGAGCAAGACCTCGCGCAAATGGATTTGGCCGGCCTACGTGATCGTGCGGAACGCGAGGCGAGACAAGAACCGCCGCGCACCAGTTCCAGGGGCCAGTCGATTGCCCGTTCTCCCTGGATCAGCGCCTACGCCAAGAGGACGGCGAACGGCCGTTGTGATCTTTGCGGGAACGACGCGCCGTTTCGCACGGCCGCCGGCCCATTCCTTGAATGCCATCACATCCTGCGTCTCGCGGATGGCGGCCCGGACTGCATCGAGAATGTCGTCGCTCTATGCCCGAATTGCCATCGCCGCATGCATCTGGCGCCGCGCAAGTCCGATATCTCCGCGCTACGCCAGCCTGTGACCCTCGCGACAAACCATAGGTTTGGCTCGAAGGAATGATGTGGACGAGTCAACCCGGCTCGCCGTCGTCCACCAGCCCGGACAGATCGCGCGCGCCGTGGACGAAACGGACGATCTCGACGCTGTCGGGCCCGACCCCGTAGAGGAGCAGATAGCGGCCGGCCGGCAGGCTGCGGATGCCCTTGCCCAGCTCCGGCCTCGGCGTCCCGCTGTCGGGAAAATCGGCCAGCCGCCGCGCCGCGCTTACAAGCCGATGGACGAGTCGCTCCGCCGCCGCCGGGTCGTCCGCAGCGATCCAGGCGAAGATGTCGTCGAGGTCGCGGTCCGCCGAGCGGCGGATGAAAACCGGCTTCATTCCTGTTCGCGGCCCGCCAGTCGCGCGCGGCCGCGCGCGATAATTTCTTCAGCCCAGTTCTCCGGCATCGGCTCGGGCTCGCCGCTGGCGAGGCCTTCTTCCACCAACTCCCTGAGGCGCCGGATGGCGGCCTCGCGATCCTGGCGCTCGCGTCGCCAGGCGCGCAGCGCGTCGCGCACCACTTCGCTGGCGGTCGCGTAATCGCCGCTGGCCACCGCCGCTTCGACCTCGCCCGCCAACTCCTCGGTGAGAGCGATGCTGAGCTTCCGAACCGCGCCCATTCCTGCCTCCTGGTAGGATTTATTCATACCACAATGGTGCGCAGCGCGGGAGTGTGATCAGTCGCCGGATCGCGAGCGGCCTCCTGGCAAAAGGAAGTGGGTTCACGCGGAGACGCGGAGGAAGGAAGGGAAGACGCGGAGGAGCCGCACACAGCTCTGCAGCAACGGGGATTTTGCGAGCGCAGGAGTCATCCGCCCGACACCTCCCGCGCTCTCCGTTTCCTCCGCGTCTCCGCGCGAACCATTTCTACTTTTCGGTTAAGCCGGGTCGCCACGCAGTTCGCAATAACCTAAACGGCACAAAATACTTTCCTACATAGTACCATTTATGTTCTAAGCTGACCGATGAGCAAACAGAGCGATTCGGGCTGGCGCAATGCGCGCCGCATCGACGACGAGGCGAAGGGCGTCTTTCTCGCCGAGCTGAAACGCGGCCTCCTGATGGAGAATGCCGCCCGCGCCGCCGGCTTCTCGGGCGGCGCATTCTGGAAGGCGCGCAAGCGCGATCCGGCCTTCGACGAGGCGGTCGAGGAAGCGCTGGAGCTGTCCAACACGCCGCGCTTCATCAGCGCCGGGAACGGCCGCCCGTTGCAGCTCCGGCGCATTCGCCGCCTGCGGTTCGAGCCTTGGCGGCAAGAGGTCTTTTTCGCCCATTTCGCCGGCACGTGCGACGAGACCGCCGCCGCTGAAGCCGCCGGGGTCTCGACCTCCACCATCTGCCGCCATCGCCAGAAGGACCCGGACTTCGCCGCGCGTTACCAGGCGGCGCTCGAACAGGGCGTTGTCCGGCTGGAGGCCGAGGCGCTCCGCCAGCGGCTGCTCGCCCAGCAGCAGCTCAGGGACGGGCTGATTCCCGAAGGTGAGATCGCGCAGGAATTCGAGCGCGTACTGAAGCTTCTTCAGCGGTTCGACCGCAAAGGCGGCGGCGTGGGTGTCCGACAGGTCTCGCGCGCCCATCTGAAGGCATGGACCTTCGAGGAAGCGATCGAGGCGATCGAACGCAAGCTCAGGGCCATCGGCATTCCGATCCGCGAGGATGAAGAGGCGGACGAGGAGTGAGCAGCCGAAAGGCGCGGGCCGTGCTCGAAGCCTGGGGCGGGATGGCGCCGGAGGGGCGGCGCGAGCTGCTCGCCGCCCTTCCTTCCGGAGTCACGCGCGGGATCGAGGACAAATGGTGGGCGCATGGCGGGCAAATCGAGCCGCCCGGCGACTGGCGGATCTGGGCGATCGTCGCCGGGCGCGGCTTTGGCAAGACCCGCGCCGGGGCGGAATGGGTCTGGGCGCGGGCGCGTGAATATCCGGCCGCGCGGATCGCGCTGGTCGCGGCGAGCCTCGATGAGGTCGCCAAGGTGATGGTGGAAGGGGAGAGTGGGCTGCTCGCCTGCACGCGGACGGGCGAGGAGCCGCGCTGGATCCCCAGCCGCGGGACATTCGAGTTTCCCTCCGGCGCGCTCGGCTTCGCCCATACCGCCGCCAAGCCGGCGAAGCTGCGCGGCTTCCAGCATCACTTTGCCTGGTGCGATGAGCTCGCCAAGTGGACCGAGCCGGACGAGACCTGGCACAATCTGATGCTGGGCCTGCGCCTGGGCGAGCGCCCGCGCACGATCGTCACCACGACGCCGCAGCCGGTGCCGCTGCTCAAGGTGATCCTGGCGCTCGACCGCTGCGCCGCGACGCACGGGCGGACCGACGAGAACCCGCATCTGCCGCATGACTTCAGGGAAGCGGTGGAGGCGATGTACGGCGGCACGCGGCTCGGCCGGCAGGAGCTGGAGGGTGTGCTGTTCGAGGATTTCGAGGGGGCGTTGTGGACGCGGGAGATGATCGAGAGGGCGCGGGTAAGGATCCCCCTCCCTGGCAGGGAGGGGTTAGGGGTGGGTGCGACCGAAGGGAGCCTCAACGCCATGGCCTGGAGCCCCTCGGCGGCATCGAGCCGCCTCGGGGCTGACCCACCCCTGTCCCCTCCCTTGGAGGGAGGGGAGTTCCACCTTCAGCGCATCGTCGTCGGCCTCGATCCGCCGGCCTCGACCGGCGGCGACGCCTGCGGGATCGTCGTCTGCGGCGCGGACGAAGCCGGCCTGCTCCATGTCTTGGCCGACCTGAGCGCCCGCGGCCTCTCCCCCGAAGCCTGGGCGCGGCGGGTGGCCGCGGCGGCGGAGGAATGGGGCGCGAGCCTGGTCGTCGCCGAGAAGAATCAGGGCGGCGACATGATCGCCAGCGTCCTGCGCGGCGTGGATGCTTGCCTCCCCGTCCGTCTCGTCCCCGCCACGAAGAGCAAGCCCGCACGCGCCGAGCCGGTCGCCTTGCGCTTCGAGACCGGCAAGGCGCGGCTCGCCGGCAGCTTCCCGGAGCTTGAGGACCAGCTCTGCGCGCTGACCTGGGACGGCTATCGGGGGCAGGGTAGCCCCGACCGCCTCGATGCCATGGTTTGGGCGATGACCGAGCTGATCAAGCCGCGAAGGGAGCCGCGGATTGTCGGATTCTAGCGGCGTTAGCGGCGAAGCGGTGCGGCGCTGATCGCGCCATCGAGAATGCGGGTTCGGTTCTCCAGCTCGCGCCGCTCAGGTCCGGAGAGCCCATTTCGGGCATAGCGGCGGGCTATGGCGCCGATCAGCCGCGCCTCACGGTCCAGCCGGCGGGCCTCGCGGCGCGAGATGAGGCCGGCGTCGCGGGCGCGGTCGATCCGGTTCCGAAGATGGGCGGCCTCGCGGCCGATGCCGGCGCCGGGCAGGCGGCTGTCGGGCAGGAACGGGCTGGCGGCCGGCGTCGGGCCGTAGTCGCGATGGCCGACGATCTGGGCCTGGACCGGCAAGGCGAAAAGAGAGAGCAGAAGGGGCGAAGCGGTGGCGATGCGCATCGGTGGCTCCTTGTCCCAAGGCTGGCGCGCAGGGTCCCGCAAACCAGCTTAACGGCGGCCGAACGAGGGCCCGGCTCGACGCCGCGGGCCGCGGCGTGTAGCAGCCGGCGATCGACCGGTTGATCATCCGCCAGGCTTGTCCATCCGAGCAGGCGCCGCTCGAGGCGTTGATGCGGCGCGCCTCGCTGGCGGCGCCCGATTATCGCGACCAGATCGAGGCGCAGCCGGACGCGATCGAGGTGCCGGCCGAGCAGATCGCGGCCGGACGGGTGCTGGTCGCCGAGGACGATGCCGGGCTGGCCGGCTTCGCCGCCTGGATCGACACCGGCCGGCCGGGCGAGGCCGAGCTCGACGCCTTGTTCGTCGAGCCGGCGCGCTGGCACGGCGGCGTCGGCCGGGCGCTGCTGACCGCGATCACCGAGGTCGCGGCCGGGGCGGGGCGCAGCCGCCTCGCGGTCGTCGCCAATCCGACCTCGCTCGGCTTCTACCGGCGCTGCGGTTTTACCCATGAGGGCGAGACCCGGACCCGCTTCGGCCGGGCGCCGACGATGGCGAAGCGGCTCGCACCGGCCTGACCTTCGACGCTTCGGCCCGTCAGTTTTTTGGCTTCGCAGCGGGACCATTGTCCCGCGACGTCGATCAGGCTCCGCGTTGCGAACCTGTCGGCTGGCGTGCGCCGACAGCGATCGCTGCGCTTCGCGCTGCTCGCCTGCGGCTTCGCTCTTGAACCTTCGCGCGGTTCCTCCGATGTAGCTTCGCACCGGATCACACGCACCGACAGGACCCTTCTTTCTTATGGACCATCAGGACATCACCAGCCAGCTCGTCCCCATCGTCATCGAGCAGTCGAACCGCGGCGAGCGCAGCTTCGACATTTATTCGCGGCTGCTGCGCGAGCGGATCGTGTTCATCACCGGCGCGGTCGAGGACCATATGGCGAGCCTGATCACCGCCCAGCTGCTGTTCCTCGAAAGCGAAAATCCCAAGAAAGACATCTACATGTACATCAACTCGCCGGGCGGGGTGGTGACCGCGGGCATGGCGATCCACGACACGATGCAATATATCCGGCCCAAGGTCGGCACGGTGTGCATCGGCCAGGCCGCCTCGATGGGCAGCTTCCTGCTCGCGGCCGGCGAGCCCGGCATGCGGGTCGCGCTCACCAATGCCCGGATCATGATCCACCAGCCCTCCGGCGGCGTCCAGGGCATGGCCGCCGACATCGAGATCCAGGCCAAGGAGATTCTGCGCATGCGCGCCGATCTCAACCGGCTCTACGCCCTCTATACCGGCAAGCCGCTGGAGGACATCGAGAAGGCGATGGACCGCGACAAGTTCATGTCGGCCGAGGAGGCGAAGGAATTCGGCCTGGTCGACGCGGTGTTCGACAAGCGCCCGGTGCCGAGCGACGGCGAGGAAGCGAAGGCGGCCTGAGCTGCGCCGTTCCGGGGCAGGGTGGAACGGCTTAACCTTTAGGCCATTGTGATTGTGCTAGTTCCGCGTCAGGATGGCGTCGGTGGCGGCGTGAGACGGTAAGGACCGATGACGAAACTGAGTGGCGGCGACGGCAAGAGCACCCTGTACTGCTCGTTCTGCGGCAAATCGCAGCACGAGGTCCGCAAGCTGATCGCGGGGCCGACCGTGTTCATCTGCGACGAATGCGTCGAGCTGTGCAACGACATCATCCGCGAGGAGACCAAGTCCGCTTTGGTCAAGACCCGCGACGGCGTCCCGACGCCGACCGAAATCTGCAAGGTGCTGGACGATTATGTCGTCGGCCAGAACCACGCCAAGCGGGTGCTCTCGGTCGCGGTCCACAACCATTACAAGCGGCTCGCCCATGGCGCGAAGGGCGGCGAGGTCGAGCTCGCCAAGTCGAACATCCTGCTCGTCGGGCCGACGGGGTGCGGCAAGACCCTGCTCGCGCAGACGCTCGCGCGGATCCTCGACGTGCCGTTCACGATGGCCGACGCGACGACGCTGACCGAGGCTGGCTATGTCGGCGAGGATGTCGAGAACATCATCCTGAAGCTGCTCCAGTCGAGCGACTATAATGTCGAGCGGGCGCAGCGCGGCATCGTCTATATCGACGAGATCGACAAGATTTCGCGCAAGTCCGACAATCCATCGATCACCCGCGACGTTTCCGGCGAGGGCGTGCAGCAGGCGCTCCTCAAGCTGATGGAGGGGACGACGGCGAGCGTGCCGCCGCAGGGCGGGCGCAAGCATCCGCAGCAGGAGTTCCTGCAGGTCGACACGACCAACATATTGTTCATCTGCGGCGGCGCCTTCGCGGGCCTCGAGAAGATCATCGGCGACCGGCTGGAGGGCAAATCGATGGGCTTCGGCGCCCATGTCGCGGCGCCCGACGAGCGGCGCACCGGCGAGGTGCTGCGCCATACCGAGCCCGAGGACCTGCTGAAGTTCGGGCTGATTCCCGAGTTCGTCGGCCGGCTGCCGGTGGTGGCGACGCTCGAGGACCTCGACGTCGCGGCCCTGGTCGAGATCCTGAAAGAGCCGAAGAACGCGCTCGTGAAGCAATATCAGAAGCTGTTCGACATGGAGGATGTCGAGCTTGGCTTCACCGACGAGGCTTTGGTCGCGATCGCGAAGAAGGCGATCGAGCGCAAGACCGGCGCCCGCGGCCTGCGCTCGATCATGGAGAATATCCTTTTGGACACGATGTTCGACCTGCCCGGCATGGAGGGCGTCGACGAGGTGATGATCGACAAGGACGTCGTCGCCGGGACCAAGGACCCGGTGCGTGTCTATACCGGCAAGGAAGAGCAGGCCGGCGACGCGGCCTGAACGGAGCGAATTTCCCGGCGGGCCCTGAAGTCAAACCCGAATAATCGCCACCTTTCCCCGTCGCTCGTCGCGTGAAGCGTTACGATTGACGCCTCGTGGACGTCGGCGCACTATTGCCGGCGCGCAGGACTCGGACGTGGGGGAGGCGAATGATGGCCAACAACTCTTCATTCAGCCTTGGTCTTAGCAGCGGCGCGGCGCGCGCCTTCATGTGGCTGGTTGCCGGACACTTTTTATATGTCGCCGGATTGGCGGTCGTGATCAACGCCAACGTTGAACGGGGCAATATCTGGATTACGCCGCTTTTCGGAATTGTCTGGCTGCTGGCCAGCGCGAAGGGCCGTTTCTGGGCCAGGGCGCTGCTCGTCATCGTCGCCTTCACGGCCATTCACTATCTGGCGGTCGAGGCGGCGATCCAGAGCTATTCGGGCGAATCTACCTGGGTCGCCGGCGCCGTCGGCGGCGCGGTGGGCAGCGCCGCCTCGCTCATCCTCGGCATCCTGCTCGGTCTGCTCCGCCGGGATTCGCAGGCGCTGACGCTGGCGGCGATCGGGACGTTGCTGCTCATCCTCGTGGGATCGTTCGGCGTGCATATGTATCTTTCGGCCACTCCCGCCGGCCGGGAAGGCGGGCTGCTGGACCTGTTGTGGATCTACACGCCGTGGCAGGTCAGCTTCGCCTATGTGCTCGCGAAGCTGCTGAAATCCGACGCGAGCGGCTGATCGTTCAGCCAGGCGAGCCCCTGGGGCTGGGCGTGCTGTCAGCCGAAGAGCCCGCGGCGTGGCCTGACCTTCGAATAATCGGCATGACCGCGCCGGAACCAGCGCGCGTGGTTCGCCCTGCGCCGCAGAACTACGGCCAGAGTCGTGAACGCGATCAGCAACAAGGCAAGCAGAATCAATGCGATAAGCTCGCGCATGAACACTCCTCTGCTCTGCTATCCGTGCCGGGACGAACCGGCGCGCCACCCTGTTCCCACCGGGCCGGCGAGTCGTGGCAAGGGTCAGTTACCCCGCCAATGTTCCCGTTGTGAGACGGCGCCCCGGCTGCCGCTCAGTTGCGGCGGCGATTGCGGCGCGTTTCGTTCGCCGGCGCGGCAGCCGGCTGGGCGGCGGCGGTCGCGCCCTGCCATGGGACGGTGGCGACATTGTAGCGGTTGACCTCCTGCTGCGTGAGGCAGCGGCGGGTCGAGCGGTTGGCGGCACTCTGGACCGCGCTCTGCTGGTACATGACTTCCGTCAGCAACAGGCGCGAAATGCCCATCCGGATCAGGAAGTCGTTGTCCTCGCTGGCGAGCAAAGCGGATTGCTGCTCGATCTGACCCACCGTTCCCGCCGAATCGCGCTGGAGCGCGCCCTCGAGCGCGGACCGATTGCCGGTGTGGGTGAACATGTGGACCATGAACAGGCCGCCATTATCGACGAAGCGAATGCCGCCGCCCATGAACATGAAGTTGCAGGCCGAGAAGCAGGCCCAGCCTGCCGGGATCCGTGTCGTCAGATTATTGTCGCGGATGAAGCGGCCAGCCTGATTGCCGACGCGGGCATTCCCGCCCGGCGATCGGAGCCAGATTTCATCCCCCTGAAAATTCTGTACCGCCGCCTGCAGACGGGGCATCAGATTGTCGTCGATCTGGCCCTCGGCGAGCAGCACCCGCCGCCCGTTCACCTCCTGCTCGGAAAAGCGCATCTCCCGATAGTTTGACCAGTTCGGGGCCGCCGGACAGGTCGGATTGTTGGAATCCACCTGCTGCGCGGCCGCGACATGGCCGCTGATCAGGGCGACCAGCGCAACGAGGGACGCGAACTTACGCATGAGTGAAGCCTAAGTGACGCGAACGTAGCGGTTCGACGGCGGCCGGCGGCACATCCGCTTCGGCGCGCGGGTCTCCTGGCCGTCGACGATGACGATATCGGTCACCGTCATGCAATCGCCATCCTGCGCGTTGGGCTCGACCGCGGTGACGGTCGAGGAGCCGGTGACGCCGGGGCGGCTCTCGCTCTGCCAGGTTGTGGTCGTGCCGACCGCGGCCGAGCCGCGCTGGGCCGAGGCGCGCTCGACGACCTCCTCGGTCGCGGTCGCGGCCTTGTCCTGCTCATCGCAGTCGAGCATCCGCATGATGCCCTCGCCGAGCAGCGAGGCCATCGGGATCATCGCCGCAACGCCACCGCCGCCGAAGCGGCCGAGCAGCCCGCGGCCGAGCGCGCCCAGGGCGGCGCCGCCGGCGCGGCGGCCCTCGTTGCGGCGCTGGCACTGCTCGCCGGTCAGGGACTGGGCCGCGGCGACGTCGCCGGGCGTGGGAAGGGAAACGGCAAGCGACGCCACGACCAGCGACGTGCCGAGAAACAAGCCACGAAACATGAGCTGAAACTCCCCGTTACGGAGACCGGGGGAAACTAAACCCCGGCCCGGGCACGGTCAATCGCAAACCATGGCTGTCGAAAGCCTTAACGGCCGCTCATTGATGGTAAACCATCGCTGCCCCATATAGCGGTCAAAGGGCGGCGCGATCTTCGGCGCCGCGAGTGGAGACCCTTGTGAGCGAAACGCTTCCCGTATTGCCGCTGCGCGACATCGTCGTCTTTCCGCAGATGATCGTGCCCCTGTTCGTCGGCCGCGACAAATCGGTCGCCGCGCTGGAAAGCGCGATGGCGGCGGACAAGAACATCTTCCTGGTCTCGCAGCTCGACCCGGCCGAGGACGATCCCGACCGCGACGCGCTCTACGACCTGGGCGTGATCGCGACCGTGCTGCAGCTCCTGAAGCTGCCGGACGGGACGGTGCGGGTGCTCGTCGAGGGCAAGCAGCGTGCCTCGCTCCAGGCGCTGAAGGAGGAGGGCGGCCATCTCGTCGCCGAGGTGACGCTCGTCGTGGGTCAGGAGCCCGAGGGCGCCGAGGCGCAGGCGCTGATGCGCTCGGTGATCGAACAGTTCGAGAATTATTCGAAGCTCAACCGCAAGCTGCCGGCCGAGACGGCGGTGCAGCTGGGCCAGATCGAGGAGCCGTCCAAGCTCTCCGACGCGGTCGCGGCGAACATCAACATCAAAGTCTCCGACAAGCAGGCCTTGCTGGCGGAGCTCGACCCGGTGCGGCGGCTGGAGATGGCCTTTGCCTTCATGGAAGGCGAGCTGGGCGTGCTCCAGGTCGAGAAGAAAATCCGCAGCCGGGTCAAGCGCCAGATGGAGAAGACCCAGCGCGAATATTATCTGAACGAGCAATTGAAGGCGATCCAGCGCGAGCTCGGCAACGAAGGCGAGGAAGGCGGCGGCGACGAGCTGGCGGACCTCGCCCGCACGATCGAGCGCACCAAGCTTTCCAAGGAAGCCAAGACGAAGGCGACGAGCGAGCTCAAGAAGCTGCGCGCGATGGCGCCGATGTCGGCCGAAGCGACCGTCAGCCGCAACTATCTCGATGTGCTGCTCGGCCTGCCCTGGGGCAAGAAATCGAAGCTCAAGCACGAGCTGGTCGAGGCCGAGCGGATCCTCGACGAGGACCATCATGGCCTCGAGAAGGTCAAGGAGCGGATCGTCGAGTATCTCGCGGTGCAGGCGCGCACCAACAAGCTCAAAGGGCCGATCCTCTGCCTGGTCGGGCCGCCGGGCGTCGGCAAGACGTCACTGGGCCGCTCGATCGCCCGCGCGACCGGCCGCGAGTTCGTCCGCCAGTCGCTGGGCGGGGTGCGCGACGAGGCCGAGATCCGCGGCCACCGCCGGACCTATATCGGCTCGCTCCCCGGCAAGATCATGACCAACCTCAAGAAGGCGGGGACGAGCAACCCGCTCTTCCTGCTCGACGAGATCGACAAGCTCGGCCAGGACTTCCGCGGCGACCCGTCCTCGGCGCTGCTCGAAGTGCTCGATCCGGAGCAGAATTCGAAGTTCCAGGACCATTATCTGGAGGTCGACTACGATCTTTCGGACGTGATGTTCGTGACCACCGCGAACAGCATGAACATGCCGCAGCCGCTCATGGACCGGATGGAGATCATCCGCCTCGAGGGCTATACCGAGGACGAGAAGGTCGCGATCGCGCTCAAGCATCTGGTGCCCAAGCAGATCGAGGCGCACGGCCTGAAGGACGGCGAGTTCGAGCTGGGCGAGGAGGGGCTGCGCGCCCTGATCCGCTATTACACCCGCGAGGCGGGCGTCAGGACGCTGGAGCGCGAGATCGCCAAGGTCGCGCGCAAGGCGTTGCGCCAGATCCTGGAGGGCAAGGCCGAGAAGGCGATCGTCACGCCGGACAATCTCGCCGAGTTCGTGGGGGTGCGGAAGTTCCGCCACGGAATCAGCGAGGAAGAGGACCAGATCGGCGCCGTCACCGGCCTCGCCTGGACCGAGGTGGGCGGCGAATTGCTGACCATCGAATCGGTCACCGTCCCCGGCAAGGGCCAGATCAAGACGACCGGCAAGCTGGGCGAGGTGATGCAGGAATCGGTGCAGGCCGCCTTCGCCTTCGTGAAGGCGCGGGCGCCGGCCTATGGCGTCAAGCCAAGCGTGTTCGCGCGCAAGGACATCCACGTCCACCTGCCCGAGGGCGCGGTGCCGAAGGACGGCCCGTCCGCGGGCGTCGGCATGGTGACCGCGATCATCTCGACGCTGACCGGCATCGCGGTGAGGCGCGACGTGGCGATGACCGGCGAGGTCACGCTGCGGGGGCGGGTGCTGCCGATCGGCGGGCTCAAGGAGAAATTGCTGGCGGCGCTGCGCGGCGGCATCACCAAAGTGCTGATCCCGGCCGAGAACGAGAAGGATCTGGCTGAAATCCCGGCCAATATCCGCGAAGGACTGGAGATCGTCGCCGTCGCCCATGTCGACGACGTGCTGAGCCACGCGCTCGTCGCGCCGATCGCGCCGATCGAATGGACCGAGGCCGACGAGCTCGCGGCGCTGCCGCCCGCCGAGCTGGCGTCGCCGGACAATCTGCCCGACGTTTCGGTTCGCCACTGATACGGTCCTGAAAAGGACAGTCGCGCGTCCCGTGGTGCCAGTCGCGGGCGCGCGCGCGTCTTTCCTTTTGACTTAGGAACCGCGCCGGTCTTTTAATCGGGCGCGGTTCCGGCCGGCGGCCGGAGTCGTCAGAGGGGGTGCGGACCAGATGAACAAGCAGGAACTGATCGTCCGGGTCGCGGATTCGACCGGCCTGTCGCGTGGCGACGCCACGCGGACAATCGAGACCCTGTTCGATCTCATCACCGACGCGCTGAAGCGCGGCGACGAAGTCCGCCTCGTCGGTTTCGGCACCTTCTCCTGCTCGCGCCGCAAGGCCTCGACCGGGCGCAACCCGCGCACCGGCGAGCCGATGCAGATCAAGGAATCGACCCAGCCCAAGTTCAAGCCCGGCAAGGGCCTGAAGGACGCGGTGAACGGCTGACCGTCTGGACAGCATTTTGCCGGCCCGTTAAGGGCCGCCTTCCGCCGAGCAAGGCGTGGGCGCGTAGCTCAGTGGTAGAGCACCGTGTTCACACCGCGGGGGTCGCAAGTTCAATCCTTGCCGCGCCCACCACGTCTTGCTCATGAGCGCCATCGATATTCGTGACCTGATTGTTCGCAGGGGCGGACGCGCGATCCTCGATGATGTGTCGCTCACGATCGGGGCGGGCGCGTTCGTCGCTTTGGTCGGGCCGTCCGGATCGGGCAAGACCACCTTGCTCAAGTCGATCAACCGGTTGATCGCGGCCGACGAAGGGGCGGTGCTGATCGACGGGCGCGATACAGCGGCCGTGCCGCTGCCGGTGCTGCGGCACGGCATCGGCTATGTGATCCAGAGCATCGGGCTGTTCCCGCATCTGACCGTCGCCGAGAATATCAACCTCGTGCCGAAGCTGACGGGGAGCAGCGAGGACCGGGCGGCCGAGCTGCTGGAGCTGGTCTCGCTGCCGGCCGAGATGGCCGTGCGCTATCCGCGCGAGCTCTCCGGCGGTCAGCAGCAGCGGGTCGGCGTCGCGCGGGCGCTGGCGGCGCGGCCCGGACTGATGCTGATGGACGAGCCGTTCGGCGCGCTCGACCCGATCACTCGCGAGGAATTGGGGCGGGCCTATCGCGCGCTGCATGGCCGGCTCGGCCTGACGACGATCATGGTGACACACGATCTGGGCGAAGCGCTGCTGCTCGCCGACCGGATCGTCGTGCTGATCGAGGGGCGGGTGCGCGCCGACGCCGCGCCCGCCGCGCTGCGCCAATCCGACGATCCGGAGGTGCGGGCGCTGGTCGAGACGCCGCTCGCTCAGGCACGAAGGCTGGCGGCGCTGTGAGCGTGCCGTTCGCCGAGGCCGTGGCGGAGCTGCCGGCGCTGGTTCGCGCCCATTTGCTGCTCAGCGGCAGCGCGGTGGGCATTGGGGTTCTTGCCGGCCTGCCGTTGGCGATCCTATCCGCGCGCAGCCGGCGAGTACGAGGGCCGGTCTTGGCTTTCGCCGGGTTGGTGCAGACCGTTCCCGCGCTGGCGTTGCTGGCGTTGTTCTATCCGATGCTGCTGATCCTGGGGCAGGCGACCGGGCTGGCGATTCCCTCGCTCGGCTTCCTGCCGGCTTTGCTCGCGCTCAGCCTCTATGCGCTGCTGCCGATCGTGCGGAACTGCGTGGTCGCGCTGACCGGGATCGATCCGGCGGTGATCGAGGCGGCGGACGGGATGGGGATGACGGCGGGGCAGCGGCTGCGGATCGTCGAGCTGCCGCTCGGTGGGCCGGTGATCCTCGCCGGCATCCGCACCGCTTCGGTCTGGACGATCGGGGCGGCGACGCTGGCGACGACGGTCGGCCAGCCGAGCCTCGGCGACCTCATCTTCTCCGGCCTGCAGACCGAGAATTGGGCGCGAGTGCTGGTCGGCTGCGCCGCGGCGGCGGCGCTGGCGCTGATCGTCGACGGCTGTCTGGCGCTGGTCGAAGGCGGGCTCGCGCGGCGGTCGCGGACGCGGCTGTGGGGCGGGATCGGACTGCTCGGCGCGGCGCTGCTGCTCGCGCTCGTGCCGGGCCGGGCGGCGGACGGCGGAGAGACGGTGGTGATCGGCGCCAAGAATTTCTCCGAGCAATATATTCTCGCCAGCGTGATCGAAGATCGGCTCAGGGCGGCCGGGTACCGGACCGAGCGGCGCGACAATCTCGGCTCGACCGTAGCCTATCAGGCGCTCGCGGCCGGGGAGATCGACGTCTATGTCGATTATGGCGGCACGCTCTGGACCAACATCCTCGGCCGCACCGACACGCCGCCGCCCGAGGTGATGCGCGCGGCGCTGACCGAGGCGCTGCGGGCGCGCGACGGCGTGCGGGTGCTGGGGTCTCTGGGATTCGAGAACGCCTATGCGCTGGCGATGCGGCGCGGGCGGGCGGCCGAGCTTGGCTTGCGCTCGCTCGACGAGCTGACGCGCGCGGGCCCGAATTTGCGGCTGGGCGCGGACCTCGAATTCCTGACGCGGCCGGAATGGCGCGCGGTCCGCGACGCTTATGGGCTGCGCTTCGCCGACCAGCGACCCTACAGCCCGACCTTCATGTACCGGGCGCTGAGCGAGGGCAGCGCGGACGTGATCACCGCTTTCTCCTCGGACGGGCGGATCGCGGCGCTCGACCTGGTGACGCTGGCCGACCCGCGCCGGGCGCTCCCGAGCTACGAGGCGCTGCTGCTGCTTTCGCCGCGGCGGGCGGGGGACGCGCGGTTCGCCGCCGCGCTGACGCCGTTGATCGGCGCGATTCCGGTCGAGCGGATGCGACAGGCGAACCTGCTGGTCGATCGCGACGTCGACAAACGAACCCCGGCCGAGGCGGCGCGCTGGCTCGACCCGCCGCGCCGCTGACGCGACTCGTCGCGCCATCGCTCCTGTTGTCGCGAAATCGCCGCGGATTAACGTGTCTGTGCTGGCCGTTTCCTCATCGCCGGCCTAGCGGGTCCGGTCAGCCGGGGAAGGGATTTGATGACGGACGACCGCGCTTATTATGCCCGTCGGGCAGCCGAGCAGCGCCATCATGCGGCCTGTGCCGGCGACGACCAGGTCAGACGCCGCCATCTCGAGCTGGCCGACCTGCTCGCCGCCCGGGCGCGCACCTCCTAGCCGTCCTTGACGCTGGGGCGACCGCCCCCCTATGTGCGCGCCGCATCAATACTCATGGCGGCCATAGCTCAGCTGGTTAGAGCACCGGTTTGTGGTACCGGGGGTCGCGGGTTCAAGTCCCGTTGGCCGCCCCATCATTACAAAGACTTAGGACAGGAACTTGATGGAATCGCTCTGGGATTATCCGGATTTCGACGAGCATGAGCTCGTCCATTTCGTCACCGACCGGAAGAGCGGGCTGAGGGCCGTCATCGCCGTCCATTCCACCCATCTGGGGCCGGGCGCGGGCGGCACCCGGCTGTGGCATTATGCCGACGAGGACCTGGCGATCACCGACGCGCTCAGGCTGTCGCGCGGCATGAGCTACAAGAATGCGATGGCCGGCCTGCCTTTGGGCGGCGGCAAGGCGGTGATTCTCGCCAACGACGCGGCCCGGGCCAAGACGCCGGAGATGCTCGCCGCGTTCGGCAAGGCGGTGCACAATCTCAGCGGCCGTTACGTCACTGCAGAGGATGTCGGGATGAGCGTCGCCGACATGGTCGCGATCTCGAAGGAGACGCCTTTTGTCGCCGGCCTGCCGGTGGCGGAAGGCGCGGTGGGCGGCGATCCCGGGCCGCACACCAGCTATGGCGTCTATCTCGGCGTCAAGGCGGCGGTGAAGCGGGCGCTCGGCAAGGACAGTCTGTCGGGTCTTCACATCGCACTGCAGGGCGCGGGGAGCGTCGCGGGCGGCGTCGCGCGGCGCGCGGCGGCGGAGGGGGCGCGGATCAGCGTCGCCGACGTCGACCAGGCCAAGGCACAGGCGCTGGGCGGCGAGACCGGCGGCACCGTCGTCTCGCCGGACGCGATCATGACGCTGGAGGCCGACGTGCTCAGCCCGAACGCGCTGGGCGCGATCCTCAACGAGGCCTCGATCGCGGCGCTGAACGTCCCGATCGTGGCGGGCGGGGCCAACAACCAGCTCGCGACCCGCGACGACGGCGACCGCATCCAGGCGCGGGGTATCCTCTATGCGCCCGATTATGTGATCAACGCCGGCGGCATCATCAACGTCTCGACCGAATATCTGAAGGACGGCGACCAGGGCACGGTCAAGGCGCGGATTGAAACCATTCCCGGCAGGCTCGAGCAGATCTGGCAGGAAAGCGCCGCCACCGGCCACAACCCGGCCCGCGTCGCCGGCGACATGGCGCGCCGGCTGATCGGGCGGGGCTGACGCTCAGAGCGGCTCCGGCGAGGGCGGCTTTTCGCGGCCGAGCTTGTGTTCGCGGTAGAGGGTGTAGAGGCCGCTGGCGATGATGATCGCGGCGCCGGCCCAGGTGGTGGCGCGCGGGCGCGTGTCCCAGATCAGCCAGCCGAGCAAGGCCGCCCAGATCAGATGGGCGTAATCGAATGGCACCACCGCGCCGACCGGCGCGGCGCGGAGGGAGGCGGTCATCAAGAGCTGGCCGACGCCCCCGAACGTTCCCATGGCGACAAGCAGTGCCCAGGTCGTTCCATCGTGAAGCTGGCCGAAGACCGGCATCGTCGCCGCGCCGGCGGCGGTGCAGATCAGGGTGAACCAGAGAACGATGCTCTGGGTCGATTCGGTGCGGCCGATCTGGCGGATGGTGATCATCGCCGCCGCGACGCTGAACGCGCCGGCGACGGCGAGGCCGAGGCCGAGCGGTGAGAGGCCGGTCCCGGCCGGCCGCATGACGACGAGGACGCCAAGCAGGCCGATCGCGACGGCGGCCCAGCGGTGGCGGCCGACCGGCTCGGAGAGGATCAGCGCCGATAGCGCGACAGCGAACAAAGGCGCGATGAAGCTCAGGGTCACCGCCTCGGCGAGCGGCAGCAGGGTGAGAGCGCCGAAGGAGAGGAACATGCTGGTGAGGCCGATCGCACCGCGGGTGAGGTGGGCGATCGGCCGCTGCGTGCGCCAGCGACCGGGGTTTCGGCTGGCGGCGATCCAGACCATGAGCGGCGGCAATGCGAACAGGCTGCGGTAGAAGACCAGCTCCGGCGCGTTGACGCCGTGATCGGCGGCCAGCTTGATCAAGGCCGCCATCAAGGCGAAGGCGATGGTCGCGCCGAGCCTGAGGCCGATGCCGAACAAGGGACTGCGGCCGGAATGGGAGGAGGCGGCGTCGGTCACGGTGCCGTGTCCCTGCCCGGCGCGGGTTGCGCGCGCAAGCGACGGCTTCCCCGCGCCGGACGGCTTCGCTACCATCCCGCCCCGAACCTATGCATTTTCTCGCGAATCCGGCCCGTTTCCTGAAGCTCGCGCGTCCGCTCACCGGCTGGTTGGGCTGGACGGGGACGGCGTTGATCGCCGGCGCGCTGATCGCGGGCCTGTTCATCTCGCCGCCCGACCGGCTGCAGGGCGAAGTGGTGCGGATCATCTATATCCATGTCCCGGCCGCCTGGCTCGGCATGGCCGGCTGGACCGGGATCGCGGTCGCAAGCCTGATGCAGATCGTCTGGCGGCACCCGCTCGCCTCGGTCGCGGCAACGGCGATCGCGCTGCCCGGCGCCGTCTTCACCTTCATCTGCCTCGCCACCGGATCGATCTGGGGCCGGCCGGCCTGGGGAACCTGGTGGGAATGGGACGGGCGGATGACCTCGATGCTCGTTTTATTCTTCCTCTACATTGGCTTCATCGCGCTCGCCGGCGCTGAGAAGGAGAAGGATGGGGAAGGCCGGCTGACCGCGATCTACGGCCTGGTGGGAGCGATCAACCTGCCGGTCATCCATTATTCGGTCGTCTGGTGGAACACGCTCCACCAGGGGCAGAGCATCAGCTTCGTGCGCGGCAGCGCGACGATCGATGCCGCGATGCTCTGGCCGCTGCTGGTCTCGGCGCTCGGCTTCTCGCTGCTGTTCGGCGCGGTCGTGCTTATGCGGATGCGCTCCGAACTGGCGCGCAACAAGATCGAGGCGCGGATGAAGAGGCTGGCCGCGACATGAACCCCTGGCCGTTCGTGATCGGCGCCTACGCCATCGCGCTGGTCGCGACGGGTGTGCTGACGGCTTTGAGCTGGCGGGCGATGCGGCGGGCCGAGGCCGAAGCGGAGCGGATCGGCCGCGATACATGATTGGCGCCCACGCCATGAAGCGCAAGAACCAGCGCCTGATCCTGCTCGTCATGGCGGGCCTGGCGGTGTTCGGCGCGGTGCTGCTGGCGATGGCGGCGATGCGCGACCAGGCGAGCTTCTTCTACGCTCCCGGCGACGTCGCGCGGCGCGGATTGCCGCTCGATCGGGCGGTGCGGATCGGCGGGATGGTGCGACAGGGCTCGATCCAGCGCCATCCGGACGGGGTGACGATCGACTTCACCGTCGGCGACGACACGGCGGCGACCATCCCGGTGCGCTTCACCGGCATCACGCCGGAGCTGTTCCGTGAGAATAGCGGCGTGGTGGCGGAAGGGCGGTTTCAGCCCGACGGGCGCTTCATGGCGACCGAGATCCTCGCCCGCCATGACGAGAATTACATGCCGCCCCGGCTCGGCCCGCAGGGCGACCGGCACGAAACGAACACGCTCAGATGATCGCGGAAGGGGGCCTTGCGGCATTGTGGCTGGCGGCGGCTTTGTCGCTGCTGCAGTTCTTCCTCGGCGCGGCGAGCCTGAGGCCGAGCGGTGAGAACCTCGCCGGCGCGGTCCGGCCGGTGGCGGTGGCGCAGGGCGTGCTGGCCGCCATCGCCTTCCTGATGCTGATCTGGCTGTTCCTCAGGACCGACCTTTCCGTGCAGCTGGTCGCGGCGAACAGCCATTCGGCCAAGCCCTGGCTCTACAAGTTCGCCGGCGCCTGGGGGAATCACGAAGGCTCGATGCTGCTCTGGGTAACGGTGCTCGCGGTGGCGGGCGCGATCGTCGCCTTATTCGAGCGCAAGCTGCCCAGGAACACGCTTATCGCGACGCTGGCGGCGCAGGCGGCGATCGGGCTCGGCTTCTATGCCTTCCTGCTCTTCGCCTCGAACCCGTTCACCCGGCTGACGCCGGCGCCGATCGAGGGCAACGGCCTCAACCCGCTGCTGCAGGACCCCGGTTTGGCCTTCCATCCGCCGACGCTCTATTTCGGCTATGTCGGCATCTCGATCGCCTTCTCCTTCGCGGTCGGCGCTCTCATCACGCGCGACGTCGGGCCGGCCTTCGCGCGGGCGATGCGGCCCTGGGTGCTGGGGGCCTGGATCTTCCTGACGCTCGGCATCACCGCCGGCTCCTATTGGGCCTATTACGAGCTTGGCTGGGGCGGCTGGTGGTTCTGGGACCCGGTCGAGAATGCGAGCCTGATGCCCTGGCTGGCGGCGACCGCCTTGCTGCACAGCGTGACCGTGCTCGCGACCCGCGATGGCCTCCGCGCCTGGACGGTGATGCTGGCGGTGGTCGCCTTCTCGATGTCGATGATCGGGACGTTCCTCGTCCGCTCCGGCATCCTGACCAGCGTCCACGCCTTCGCGGTCGATCCGGAGCGGGGCGCGTTCATCCTTGCGCTTCTGGTCCTTTATATCGGCGGCGCGCTCGCCTTGTTCGCGCTCCGCATCCGCACGGTGAAGGAAGGTTCGCGCTTCGATCTGGTCAGCCGCGAGGGCGCGCTGGTGGTCAACAATCTGTTGCTCACCGTCATTCTCGGCGTTGTGTTCGTGGGCACGATCTATCCGCTGATCGTCGAGGCGGTGACCGGGGAGAAGCTTTCGGTCGGGCCGCCTTATTTCAACAGCGCCGCCGGGCCGGTCGCGCTCGTCCTCGTGGCGATCATGAGCGCTGGGGCGCTGCTGCGCTGGCGGAGCGATCGGTTCAAGGCGCTCGGCAACCGGCTGGCATTGCCGATCCTGCTCAGCGCCGCGGCTCTCCTCGCGTTGATCGTCTTCGCACCGGACATCCGGCTCCTGCCGCTGCTCGGCCTGATGCTGGCGCCAGGCGTGGCGGCGGCGAGCGTCGCGCCTTTGTGGGGCCGCAATCTCCGGCGCACGCCGCTCTTCATCTGGGGCATGGTGATCGCCCATCTCGGCATCGCGGTGGCGCTGACCGGCATGGCGTCGGAAAGCGCGTTCATCCGCGAGACGCTGGTGGCGGCCAGCCCGGGCCAGACGACGCATGTCGGCCCGTTCAGCGTCCGCTTCGACAGCGTCGAGCCGGTCGCCGGGCCGAACTGGACCGCGGTCGAGGCGCGGCTGACGGCACAGCGCGGCGAGGGCGCGACCCCCTTTCAGATGGCTCCGCAGGCGCGGATGTTCTCCACGCCGCCGACGCCGACCAGCGAGGCGGCGATCGCGACCCTGTGGGACGGCCAGCTCTATATCTCGGTCGGCGAGGCGGACGAGCAGGGGCGCTGGCAGCTCCGATTGTGGTGGAAGCCGCTGGTGACCCTGATCTGGCTGGGCGGCGGCATGGTCGCGCTCGGCGGTCTGCTGGCGCTGATCGGCCGCGTGCGGCGCGAGCGCAAGGCGGCGCGGGCGAAGCTCGAGGAGGCGATGGCATGAAGCGCCGGCTGATCCTCTGGGTGCCGCTGATCGTCTTCGTCCTGATCGTCGGCTTCATCGTGCGCGGACTCTATTGGCCGGCGAGCCGGAACATCCAGTCGGCGCTCGTCGGCCAGCCTGTGCCGGAATTCACGCTTGCGCCGGGCATGCCGAACCAGCCGGGCCTGACCAGCGCGGCCTATCGTCAGGGCCAGCCGCGGGTGGTCAACATCTTCGCCAGCTGGTGCATTCCCTGCCGGGCCGAGGCGGGGCCGCTCGCCGAGCTTGCCCGGCGCGGCGTCCCGATCGACGGCATCGCCGTGCGCGACCGGCCGGAGGATCTCGCCGCCTTCCTCGCCACCTATGGCAACCCGTTCCAGGCGATCGGCGCCGATGTCGACCGGCGGGTGCAATTGAACCTGGGCTCGGCCGGCGTGCCGGAGACGTTCGTGATCGACGGCCGCGGCATCATCCGCCACCAGCATATCGGCGCGGTGATGGCCGAGGACGTGCCAAGGATCGTCGCGGCCTGGGAGGCGGCGCGATGAGGGCCTTGCTCGCCGCCGCCTTGCTGCTGCTCGTCGCGACGCCGGTGCTCGCCGATTCGCTGATGCCGGCGGCGGAATATGCGAACAGGCAGCTGCCCGATCCGCGGCAGGAGGCGCAGGCGCGGGCGCTGATGGAAACGCTTCGCTGCCTCGTTTGCCAGGGGCAGGCGATCTCGGACAGCGATGCCGAGATGGCCGGCGACATGCGCCACCTCGTCCGCACCCGCATTCGAGCCGGCGAAACGCCGGAGCAAATCCGCGACTGGCTGATCTCCCGCTACGGCAATTGGGTGACCTACGATCCGCCGGTCGAGCCCTTGACCTGGCCGCTCTGGGGCGCGCCGATCCTGCTCGTCCTGTTCGGCCTGTTCCTCGCCCGCAACCGCTTCAAGCGGCGGAAGACCTGATGGGCTGGATCACCATCCTGATCCTGGCGCTTTTGGTCTTCGCCGGCCTGTGGTGGTTCGTGCGCGACATGGCGGCACGGCAATTGCTCGGCGCGGCCCTGTTCGTCGCGCTCGCCGGCTATGCCTGGCAGGGGCGGCCTGGGCTCGCCGGAAGCCCGAAGGCGCCGCCGGCTCGCCAGCCGATGGAGGAGAGCCAGTTCGCGCAGCTCAGACAGGAGCTGCTCGGCCGCTTCGACGCGGCGTCGCGCTGGCTGACCATGGCTGAGGGCTATCAGCGGCGGGGCGACACGCGTACCGCGGTCGAGATCATTCAGGCGGGATTGCGCGAGAGCCCGCGCGACGCCGATCTTTGGGTGGGGCTCGGCAATGCGCTGGTCATCCACGCGAACGGGATGATGAGCCCGTCGGCGCAACTCGCCTTCCAGCGCGCGGCGCAGATCGCGCCGGAACATCCCGGCCCGGCCTTCTTCTATGGCCTCGCGCTCGCCCAGGGCGGCAATTATGCCGAGGCGGAGCGGGTGTGGCGGCAGTTGCTCGCCAGCGCGCCGCCGAGCGCGACCTACCGCGCCGCGATCGAGGAACGGCTGCGCGCGCTCGAGACGGCGCGGGCGCGGGGCGAGATACCGGCCGGGCCGATGCCTGCGGCTCCGGCCGATGCGAATGGCGTCGCGCCTGCGGTGCAAAACAGCCGGTAAGCAGCAGGCACTTCAAACAGGAGTCATCCCGGCGAAAGCCGGGACCCATGCACTCGGAATTGGAGAACGAGGCGAACGCAGTAACGCCTCTCCATATCGGCAGGTGCTCATAGGTCCCGGCTTTCGCCGGGATGACTCCGAAGGGTGGACCGTCAGGCCGCCTCGTACGGCAGGCCGAGCGCTTCGGCGACCGCCTGATGGCGGATCTTGCCACCGGAGACGTTGAGGCCCTCGGCCAAGTGAGGGTCCGCCCTCATCGCCGCTTCGGCGCCGAGATTGGCGAGCTTGAGCGCGAAGGGGAGGGTGGCGTTGTTGAGCGCGAAGGCCGAGGTGCGGGCGACCGCGCCCGGCATGTTGGCGACGCAATAATGGATCACGCCCTCGACCTCGAACACGGGGTCGCTGTGGGTGGTCGGACGCGAGGTTTCGAAGCAGCCCCCCTGATCGATCGCGATGTCGACCAGCACCGAGCCGCGCTTCATCGTCTTCAGCATCTCGCGCGTCACGAGCTTCGGAGCGGCCGCGCCCGGAACCAGCACGGCACCGATCACCAGATGGGCGTTCTTCACCGCCGCGGCGATCGCCGCCTTGCTGGCATAAGCGGTCTTGATCTGGCTGCCGAAAAACATGTCGAGCTCGGCGAGCCGGGCGTTGGAGATGTCGTAGATGGTGACGTCGGCGCGCATGCCGACCGCCATCTGCGCCGCGTTGACGCCCGAGACGCCGCCGCCGAGGATCGCGACCCGCGCCGGCGCGACGCCGGGCACGCCGCCGAGCAGCACGCCGCGGCCGCCTTGCTCTTTTTCGAGATAATGGGCGCCGACCTGGACCGACATCCGGCCCGCGACCTCGCTCATCGGTTTCAGCAGGGGAAGCGAGCCGTCCCTGGCGGTCACCGTCTCATAGGCGATGCAGGTCGCGCCGGAGGCCATCAGGCCCTTGGTCTGCTCGGGATCGGGGGCGAGGTGGAGATAGGTGAAGAGCAAATGCCGGGGCTCCAGCATCGCGATCTCGACCGGTTGAGGCTCCTTCACCTTCACGATCATGTCGGACTGGGCGAAGACATCGGCGGCGGTGGCGACGATGCGCGCGCCGACTGCCTGATATTCCTTGTCGGTGAAGTCGATGCCGTCGCCGGCCTTGGTTTCGACGATCACTTCGTGGCCGGCGGCGACCAGCTCGGCGACCGAGGGCGGCGTCAGCCCGACCCGATATTCGTGATTCTTGATCTCCTTGGGCACGCCGACGCGCATCTGGTCTCTCCCTAGTTCAGGCCGGTTTCCGGCGGCTCTATAACGGGACGCCGCAAGCTTGTCGCCGTTGCGGAGGCGGAAGGGCGATGCTAAGCCGCGCGCCGCTCCGGGGGGTTGGAGCGAGCGAGGAAGGCGGACGTTTACGTTCCTGACCAATGAGCGATAGCGCTGCCGCCCACACACCCGCCGCGCATGCGGCCGGGCACGAACATCATTCGGGAATCCTGAGGCTGTCGGTCGGCGCGATCGGCATCGTCTTCGGCGATATCGGCACGAGCCCGATCTACGCCTTTCGCGAGACCTTCTCCGGCCATCACCGGCTGGAGCATGGGCCGACCGAGATTCTCGGCGTCCTCAGCCTGATCTTCTGGTCGATGATGATCGTCGTGACCTTCAAATATGTCATGACGATCATGCGGGCGGACAACAAAGGCGAGGGCGGCAGCCTCGCGCTTCTCGCTTTGATCAATCGCAAGACGGAGAAGGAGCAGCGGCGCTGGACGGCGGGCATCGTCCTGCTCGGCGTGTTCGCCTGCGCCTTGTTCTATGGCGATTCGATGATCACGCCGGCGATCTCGGTCCTGTCGGCGGTCGAGGGCCTGACCACGGTCGAATCGGGCTTCGGCCCCTATGTCGTGCCGATCGCGGTCGGCATCCTGGTCGGCCTGTTCGCGATCCAGGCGCACGGCACTGCGCGGGTCGGCGCGCTCTTCGGGCCGATCATGATCCTCTATTTCATTACCATCTCGGTGCTCGGAATCATGCATATCGCAACCGATCCCGTGATCATCTGGCATACGATCAACCCGTTGAACGCGGTCAATTTCTTCCTCACCGACCGCTGGGCCGCCTTTATCGCCATGGGCTCGGTTGTGCTCGCAGTCACGGGCGCCGAGGCGCTCTATGCCGATATGGGCCATTTCGGGCGGCGGCCGATCGGCGTCTCCTGGCTGGTTTTCGTCATGCCCGCGCTGATGCTCAACTATATGGGGCAGGGGGCGATGGTGCTGGCTCAGGACGCCGCGACCGCGACCGAGACGCTGCGCAATCCCTTTTTCCTGCTCGCGCCGGAAGCGCTGCGGCTGCCGCTCGTCATCCTCGCCACCTTCGCGACGGTCATCGCCAGCCAGGCGGTGATCTCGGGCGCCTTCTCGGTGACGCAGCAGGCGATGCATCTCGGTTTCATCCCGCGGCTTCGCATCCGGCACACCAGCGAGCGGGCGATGGGGCAGATCTACATCCCGGTGATCAACTGGGCGCTGATGGTGATGGTGATCACCCTGGTGCTCAGCTTCCAGAACTCATCCAACCTCGCCGCCGCCTACGGCATCGCAGTGACCGGAGCGATGTTCATCGACACCTGCCTGCTCGCGGTGGTGCTGTTCCAGCTCTGGCGCTGGAAGCCCTGGCTGGCGATACCGATACTGGCGCTCTTCTTCCTCGTCGACCTTGCCTATTTCGGCGCCAATCTGATCAAGGTGCCGGACGGCGGCTGGTTCCCGCTGCTTGTCGGCCTGTTCGCCTTCACTTTGCTCACCACCTGGGCGCGCGGCCGCAAGCTGATGATTCTGCGGATGAACGAGGCGGCGATGCCGGCCAAGATCTTCATCAAGTCCGCCGCCGCCAGCGCCGCCCGCGTACCCGGCACCGCCGTCTTCATGACCACCGCCGCGGACGGCATCCCGCACGCGCTGCTCCACAACCTCAAGCACAACAAGGTGCTGCACGAGCGCATCCTGATCCTGACCGTGAAGATCGAGGATGTGCCCTATGTCGAGGAGGAGAAGACCTTCCATCTCGAGCCGCTCGGCGAAGGCTTCTTCCGGCTGATCATCCGCTACGGCTTCATGCAGGAGACCGACGTGCCCGCGGCGCTGGCGCGGGTCGAGGAGTGCGGGCCTCAGTTCAAGATGATGGACACCAGCTTCTTCCTCGCCCGGCAGACCCTGATCGCCAGCCCGAAGCCCGGCATGGCGATCTGGCGCGAGCATCTGTTCGCCTGGATGATGCGCAACGCCGAAAGCGCGATGGACTTCTTCAAGCTGCCGCCGAACCGGGTGGTCGAGCTGGGCTCGCAGGTCGAGATCTGAGCGCGCTCATCGTCACCGCGACCTTCGCGCCGGGCGACGATGGCTGGCTCCAGCAATTGCGGCGCAAACATTATCCGGCGGAGCGCAACCAGGTGCCGGCGCATCTGACCTTGTTCCGTCATCTGCCGCCGACGATGGAGGACGAACTCGGGCGGCGGCTCGCCATTGCCACGGCGTCGCCGCGACCGGCGGCGATCGTCGCCGGCATCCTCGATCTTGGGGGCGGAACCGCTTTCAGGGTCGAGAGCGAGGCGCTGGCGGCAATCCGGGAGGCGCTGGCCGAGGCCTTTCACGGCCTTCTGATCCCGCAGGACCAGGCGCCGTGGCGGCCGCATATCACGATCCAGAACAAGGTCGAAACGAAGAAAGCGCGGGCGTTGCAGCAGCGGCTCGCGGCCGGCTTCATACCGAGGCCGCTCGCGATCCGGGGACTAGCCGCCTGGCGCTATCGCGGCGGCCCCTGGGAGCCGATCCGGGAGTGGCCGTTCCGGCTTTAGTCGGTCTGGCCGACGCCGTCGCAATTATAGTCGAAGGCGGCGAGGCCGGCTTCGAGATGGCCGCCGAGCAGGGGCATGTCCATCAATTCGCCGAGCCGCTGCTCCGCGTCGAGCTCGCTCGCCTCGGCGAACGCCTCGTCCCATTCGCCCGCGTCATAGGTGCCGGCGCCGACCCAGGCCAAAGCGAGCGTCTCGGCGAGCTGATCGTCGGCGAGGTCGTCGAGCAGCGCCTGCACCTCCTCCTCGACGCCGTCGTTGAGATCGTCGTCCAGCACCGACAGCGCCTGATCGCCGTCGTCGTCATAATCATCGACGTCGTCGGCATCCTGCACCTCGTTCGCCGTCGGCACCTGCGCCTCCAGCTCCTTGGCGCGCAGGATCAGCCGGCAGAACGTGTCGAGCGGGGTCAGCAGGTCCATTGCGCCTCTCCTTCGAAGTTCGGAAACGTGAGGTGGGGGATGCGGTTCCCGTGGCCCCTAGAGCCACTGCGCGAACGTCCTCAGCACGTCCTCGTAGAGCTGCTTCTTGAACGGCACGATCATCGCCGGCAGCTCGGCGGGCTCGGCCCATTTCCAGGCGCGGAACTCCGGCTCGGCGGTCTGGATGTTGACGTCCGAATCCTCGCCGGCGAAGCGCATGAGGAACCAGCTCTGGCGCTGGCCGCGCCAGTTCTTCTTCCAGACCTTGCCGATGAGATCCGGCGGCAGATCGTAAAGGAGCTCCTCTGGTGCACGGGCGATCAGCTCGACATGGCGGCGGGCGATCCCGGTTTCCTCTTCCAGCTCGCGGTAAGCGCCTTCGAGCGGGTCCTCGCCGGGATCGAGGCCGCCCTGCGGCATCTGCCAGGCGTCCAGCGCGTTATCGAGCCGCTGGCCGACCCAGACCTTCCCTTCGCGGTTGAGCAGCATCACCGCCGCCGCCGGCCGATAGCCTGCGTCCTTCATCGCGCGCGCGCCGCGAGAAGCAGCTTCAGCGCCGCGACCGAGCGCAAGATGTCGCCGTCGGTGGACGGGACGGCGCGCCGCAGATTGACGAAGCCGTGCACATTGCCCACCGCCTCGATGAAGATGGTCGGCACGCCGGCCTGGACGCAGGCCGCCGCATAGGCCCGACCCTGGTCGCGGATCGGATCGAGGCTGGCGGTGGTGACGAGAGTCGGCGGCATTCCGGCCTGGCTCTTGACCAGCGGGGCGTAGCGCCAGTCGCCCTCATTGCCGGCATAGCAATCATCGAACCAGTCGATGCTGGCTTCGGTCAGCATATAGCCGGCGCCGAAATCGGCGCGGCTCGGATGGGTCGTGCCCGGATCGGCGGCCGGGTAGATCGGCCATTGGGCCAGGACGGGCACCGCCGCCGGCTCGTCGCGGAGCGAAAGGCTGGTCACGATGGCGAAATTGCCGCCGGCGCTGTCGCCGGCCAGCACCAGCCCGGAGACCTGGCGCTCCAGCGCCGCCGGACTGCCCGCGGCCCAGCGCGTCGCGGCAATCGCGTCCTCCACGCCGGCCGGGCAGGGATGCTCGGGCGCAAGGCGATAATCGACCGCGAGCACCGGCATGTCGAGCTGACGCGCCAGTTCGGCGCAGATCGGCTCGTGGGTGTCGAGATCGCCGAACACGAAGCCGCCGCCGTGGAAATAGACCAGCAGCGAGCCGGCTTCGCCGCGTTCCGCCTGGGCGTCGAACAGCCGCAGTGGGATGTCGCCGCCCGGGCCGGGGCAGGAGAGATCGCGGATCAGCGCCAGCTCGCCGGTCGGCGCGTCGGCGACGAAGCGCGAGGCGACGATCATCCGCCGCGCCTCGACCGGGCCGACCTCATAGGTTTTCGGGCCCGGCAGCGCGTTCAGATAGTCAAGGAAGAGCCGCACGTCCGGCCGCACATAGGGTTCGCTCACGGCGAGCTTCCTACGAAGCTGGAAGCGGCTCGTCCATCGCCCCCTAGGAAATCGGCCTGGCGCGGTTGTCGCGGCGAGGGTGGGGGTCTAGATTGGCTGTCCACCCCGCGAAAGGCCGACTCTTGGCGACCGCCACCCATTATCTCACGCCCGAAGAAGCCCATCATGACGAACCGCTGGAATCGGTGGTGGTCCGTTTCGCCGGCGATTCCGGCGACGGCATGCAGCTGACCGGTGGCCAGTTCACCCTCTCGACCGCGCTCGCCGGCAACGATCTCGCCACCTTCCCAGATTTCCCGGCCGAGATCCGCGCGCCGCAGGGGACGACGTTCGGCGTCTCGGCTTTCCAGATCAATTTCGGCTCGGCGGCGATCGAGACGGCGGGGGACGCGCCGGACGTGCTGATCGCGATGAACCCGGCGGCGCTCCAGACCAATGTCGCGGACCTGAAGCTCGGCGGCCTGATCATCGCCGACGAAGGCGAGTTCGGCGCGCGCAACCTCGCCAAGGCGGGATATGACGGCAATCCGCTCGACGACGACACGCTCGCCCAGTGGCGGGTCGTGCGGCTCAACATCTCGCAGCTGACCCTCGATGCGGTGAAGCCCTTCGGCCTCGGCAACAAGGAAGCACTGCGCTGCAAGAACATGTGGACTTTGGGGCTCGCGCTCTGGATGTTCGACCGCGACCGCCAGCCGATCGTCGACTGGCTCAAGGCCAAGTTCGCCAAGGCGCCCGAGCTCGCCGAGGCCAATATCGCCGCCCTCAACGCCGGCCATGCCTATGGCGAGACGGCGGAGATGGACGGCCATGTCCACCAGCACAGCATCGCGCCGGCCGCGGCCGAGCCGGGCCTTTACCGCACGGTCACCGGCGCCGAGGCGATCTCGCTCGGGCTCGTCGCGGGCGCGAAGCTCGCCGGGCTGCCGATGTTCTTCGGCGGCTATCCGATCACCCCGGCCTCGGCGATCCTCCACCATCTGTCGCGCCTCAAGGAATATAATGTCACCACCTTCCAGGCGGAGGACGAGATCGCGGCGATCGGTGCGTCGATCGGGGCGAGCTTCGCCGGCTCGCTCGGCGTTACCTCCTCGTCCGGCCCCGGCATCGCGCTCAAGACCGAGGCGATGGGCCTCGCGATCATGACCGAGCTGCCGTTGGTGATCATCAACTCGCAGCGCGGCGGTCCCTCGACCGGCCTGCCGACCAAGACCGAGCAGTCCGACCTTTATCAGGCGGTCTATGGCCGCAACGGCGACGCGCCGCTGCCGGTGATCGCCGCCCGCTCGCCCGCCGACGCTTTCGATTGCGCGATCGAGGCGTGCCGGATCGCGGTCCAGTATATGACGCCGGTGATGCTCTTGACCGACGGCTATATCGCCAATGCCGCCGAACCCTGGAAAGTGCCGGACATGGCCGGCTACGCGCCGTTCCCGGTCGCGTTCCACGACGAACCGCCGGGGGAGGGCGAGGCGGTCAATCCCTATGCCCGCGACGGCAAGCTCGCCCGGGTCTGGATCAGGCCGGGGACGGAGAAATTGATGCACCGGATCGGCGGCATCGAGAAGAACGTCGGCACCGGCCATATCGACTATTCCCCCGACAACCATCAGGCGATGACCGACATCCGCGCCGACAAGGTGCTCGGCGTCGCCCGCTCCTGCCCGGACCAGGAGGTCTGCCTCGGCGAGGCGGGCGGCAAGCTGGCCGTCGTCGGCTGGGGCTCGACCTTCGGGCCGATCCATCAGGCCGTTCGCCGCGCCCGCAAGCGGGGACTGGACGTCAGCCACATCCACATCCGCCATATCTGGCCGCTTCCAGTGAATCTTGATGATCTTCTAAAGTCTTACGACCGGATCATCGTGCCGGAGATGAACAAGGGGCAACTCAAGACCCTGCTCCGCGACCAGTATCTGGTCGACGCCCGGCCGGTGACCAAGACCTCCGGCCAGCCGTTCAAGATCGCCGAGATCGAGGCGGCGATCGGGGAGGCGCTCCGATGAACCCGCCCCGCCTGATCCCGCTGGTGCTGATGCTGATCGTCGTGCTGGCGATCATCTACTACATGCGTTGAGGATTGATCCATGACCGAGATGGTCAAGCTGACCCCCAAGGATTTCGCCACCGATCAGGAGGTACGCTGGTGCCCCGGCTGCGGGGACTATGCGGTGCTGAAGGCGGTGCAGCGGACGATGCCGGACCTCGGCGTCGATCCGGCGCGGACGGTGTTCGTCTCCGGCATCGGCTGCTCGAGCCGCTTTCCTTATTATATGGAAACCTACGGCTTCCACACGATCCACGGCCGGGCGCCGGCGATCGCGACGGGGGTGAAGCTCGCCAATCCCGATCTCGACGTCTGGATCATCACCGGCGACGGCGACGCGTTGTCGATCGGCGGCAATCACACGATGCACCTCATCCGCCGCAACCTCGATTGCCAGATATTGCTTTTCAACAATGAGATTTATGGTCTTACGAAAGGCCAATATTCTCCGACATCACGGGTCGGCACGCGCTCGCCCTCGACGCCGTTCGGCTCGGTCGACCGGCCGGTTCGCCCCTGCGCCTTCGCATTGGGCTCGTCGGCCCGCTTCGTCGCCCGCGCGATCGACGTGCACAAGAATTTGCCGGACGTGCTCAAGGCCGCCCACGCCCACAAGGGCGCCGCCTTCGTCGAGATCTTCCAGAACTGCATCGTCTACAATGACGACGTGTTCGCACCCTTCACCGCCAAGGAGAATGCCGGCAAGCAGCTCTGGCTGAAGGCGGGCGAACCGATGCTGTTCGACAACGGCGCCAAGGGCATCGCCCTCGACCGGGAAGCGCTGAACCTCACGGTCGTCGATGTGGTCGAGGGAGACTGGCAGGCGGCCGATGTCATCGTCCACGATCCGGCCAACAAGGCGGTGGCGCATATGCTGATCGACATGCCGATCGGCAGCTTCCCGATGGCGCTGGGCGTCATCTACGACGATCCCCGCCCGACCTTCGAGAGCGCTGTGCGCGAGCAGAATGCAGCGGCGGCGAAGGGCAAGCCCGCCGACCTGCAGGCGCTGGTCGCCAAGGGCCAGACCTGGCAGGTCGGCAAGGAGCCGCGGGAGATTTAGCGTGCGGGCGGCGTCATGACGTCACCGGACGCTCGCGGCCTCCACCTCGTCCAGGCCGATCGCGGCTTCGCGACAGGGGGCGGGCTGATCTCACGACTGTTTGCCGGCGGTTTCTCGCGACTGCTCGATAGGATCGACGCGGGCCTGGCGCAGGGCAGGATTGAAGCGACGCTGCCGGACGGTGCGACACGAACGCTCGGCGGCCGGGACGACGGGCCCGTGGCCATTGTGCGCTTGCACGACTGGCGGGCACTCGTCCGGCTCGCCGTCTCGGGTTCGGTGGGCTGGTACAAGGCCTGGGCGAAGGGCGAATGGTCGAGCCCTGATCCGGTGCCGCTCTTCGATCTGTTCGCGCGCAACGCCGCCCCCCTGGGCAATGCCGGTCGCGCGAAGGGGCCGTGGCGCCTGCTCAATCGCCTCGCCCACGCCCTTCGCCACAACGACCGGGCGCGGGCGCGGACGAACATTGCCCATCATTACGACTTGGGGAACGATTTCTACGCGGCCTGGCTCGATCCGGGCATGACCTATTCCAGCGCTGTCTTCGCCGATCCGGCCGCGCCCGGCGAGCCGCTGGAGGAGGCGCAGGCGCGCAAGAACCGGTTGCTGCTCGACAGGCTGGACCTGAAGCCGGGCCAGCGGCTGCTCGAGATCGGTTGCGGTTGGGGCGGCCTCGCGGAGCTGGCGGCCCGCGATTACGGTGTGCGGGTTGTCGGCCTGACGCTGTCGGAAGAGCAGAAAGCCTATGCGGAACGGCGCCTGGCGGCCGCCGGCTTGGCCGACCGGGTCGAGATAGCGCTCACTGACTATCGTGACGTCATGGCGTCATTCGACGCGGTCGTCTCGGTCGAGATGGTCGAGGCGGTCGGCCAGGCCTACTGGCCAGATTACCTCGCCGCGATCGCCCGCGCGTTGAAATCAGGGGGTAAGGCCGCACTGCAACTCATTTCGATGCGAACGGAATTGTTCGACGCCTATGCGGCAAACGCCGATTTTATCCAGACCTACATCTTTCCCGGCGGGATGCTGATCGAGGAGGAGCGCTTCGCCCGGCTCGCCAGCGAGGCGGGCCTCGAGTGGACTGATCGCCAGGGCTATGGCCGTCATTATGCCGAAACGCTGCGGATCTGGCGTGAGCGTTACGATGCGGCGATCGCCGAAGATCGACTGCCGCCGGGTTTCGTAACCAAGGTTAACGATCTCTGGCGCTATTATCTGATGTATTGCGAGGGCGGATTCCGGGGCGGCGGCATCGATGTCGCCCAAATCACGCTGATCCGGCGTTGAATCGCGCGCCATACCGCGAAGTATGGCGTTTCTTGCCGAAAAGCATGACCGGCGGTATGGCCGGGGCGATGACCATACCATATCGTACGGTTCGGCCCCGTGCCGGCTAAGAAGCCGCTCGCCATCTTCCGCCGCCAGGATTGGGTCGATCTCGCGGTCAAGACGCTGCGGCTGGAGGGGCCGGCGCGCTTCACGGTCGATCATCTGTGCCGGCGCGCGCACCGGACGAAGGGATCATTCTATCACCATTTCAAGGGGATAGAGGAACTGACCGGCGCGGTCGCAAGGGCCTGGGCGGAGGCGGAGAGCGAATCGGTTGGGCGTGCCGCATCGGTCGGCAGCAAGCCCCTGGAGCGTCTCCGGGCGCTGCTCGCGCTCACCGAGACGGCCGATCATCGGCTCGAAAGAGGGGTGCGCGCGCTGACCCTCAACGATGCCGAGCTGAGCGAGATTGTCCGCAAGGCCGATGACCGGCGCGAGCTGGTGACGACGACCCTGTTGGCGGCCGCATACGGCATCAAGGGAGCCGAAGCGCACGCTTTCGCCCGCCTTTTTCACGCCATTCACCTCGCCGCGCCGCTGCGATCGCCGGATGACGCCGCCGGCTTCGCGAAGCCGCCGTCCGGCGCGCTGCTGGCGATTTTGCAATCAAACTTTCCGACCGGTTAACGAGGAGGCTTCAACCGTTAACGGCGATTAACCGGCCATTTTCGAAGTCGCTTTCGAGCAGGTCGAGAATGGCGTCGGCGACCGCCGCCGGCGGCTTCAGCGTTGCTGGATCTTCGCCCGGAAAGGCGCGGGCGCGCATCTGGGTCGCCGTCGCTCCGGGATCGACGATCGCGGCGCGAATGCTTGTGATATTTCCGACTTCCTGTGAATAGCTTAGAACGAGATTCTCAAGCGCAGCCTTGGATGAGCCATAGCCCCCCCAATAGGCGCGCGGGGCCTGTCCGACGCTGGAAGTGACGGCGATCAACCTGGCCCCGTCGCTTCGTCGCATCAGTCCATCAAATGCAGCAATCATAGCCTGTTGTGCTAGGACATTGAGGGTCAATATGCGGTTATACTCCTTGCCGTCGATCTGCGCGACGGCCCCCAACGTCCCGAGCATCGCGGCATTGAGCACCAGAATGTCGAGCTTGTCCCATCGTCCGGCGATCGCGCTCGCCAACCGGGCGACGCTGTCGCTTTCGGTCAGATCGAGGGGCGCGATAGTCGCCGATCCGCCGCTGGCGTGGATCCGGTCCTCGATCGCCTCGAGCTCGGTCGCAGTGCGGGCGGTGAGGACGACATGGGCGCCGGCGCCGGCCAGCGCTTCGGCGGTCGCCGCGCCGATCCCGCGGCTCGCTCCGGTGACCAGAGCGAGCCTGCCGTCGAGCAATCCCGTCATCAGGCGTAGCGCTCGATCGGAATGAGCTGGCCGCGCTGCTCGGAATCGTCATGATCGGTCAGCGCGGTCGGATAGTCGCCGGAGAAGCAGGCGTCGCAATGGCTGGGGGCGTGAACATCGCCGGCAACATCCCCATGGAGATCGCGGCCGGGTTCGCCGAGCGCGCGGTAGAGGCCATCGATCGACACGAAGGCGAGGCTGTCGGCGCCGATATATTGGTTCATCGCCGCGACATCCATGCGGGCGGCGAGCAGCTTGGTCCGCTCCGGCGTATCGACGCCGTAGAAGCAGGAATGGCGGGTCGGCGGGCTGGCGATCCGCATATGGACCTCGGTCGCGCCGGCCTCGCGCATCATCTGGACGATCTTGAGGCTGGTCGTGCCGCGCACAATCGAATCGTCGACGAGGATCAGCCGCTTGCCCTTGATCAGGGCGCTGTTCGCATTGTGCTTCAGCTTGACGCCAAGGTGGCGGACCTGATCGCCGGGCTGGATGAAGGTGCGGCCGACATAATGCGAGCGGATGATGCCGAGCTCGAACGGAATGCCGCTTTCCTGCGCGTACCCCAATGCCGCCGGCACGCCCGAATCGGGCACCGGCACGACGAGGTCGGCCTCGACTCCGCTCTCGCGCGCCAGCTCGGCGCCGATCGCCTTGCGGACGGTGTAGACCGAGGCGCCGTCGACGATCGAATCCGGCCGCGAGAAATAGACATGCTCGAAGATGCAGGGCCGGGGTCGGGCCGGAGCGAACGGCCGGTGGCTCTCGACGCCGCGCTCCGAGACGACGATCAGCTCGCCGGGCGCGACGCTGCGGACATAGGTCGCGCCGATCACGTCGAGCGCCACCGTCTCGGAGGCGAAGATGGTCGCCTCGCCCAGCTTGCCCATGACCAGGGGCCGGATGCCGAGCGGATCGCGGCAGGCGATCATCCCTTCCTCGGTCAGGCAGACCAGGCTGTAGGCGCCTTCGACGTGCTTCAGGGCATCAATGAAGCGATCAAGCAGCGAGCGGTAGCCGGAGGTGGCGACGAGGTGGATGATGACCTCGGTATCGGAGGTCGACTGGAAGATCGAGCCGCGGGCGTTGAGCTCGCGGCGCAGCCGCATCGCGTTGGAAATGTTGCCGTTATGGGCGACCGCGAAGCCGCCCGTGGCGAGCTCGGCGAACAGGGGCTGGACGTTGCGCAGCGCCGAGGCGCCGGTGGTCGAATAGCGGACATGGCCGATCGCCGAGCGGCCGGCGAGGGCGCGGATGATCTCGTCCTTGTCGAAATTGCCGGCGACATGGCCCATGGCGCGGTGGCTGTGGAAGCCGGCGCCGTCGAAGCTGGTGATGCCCGCCGCCTCCTGGCCGCGATGCTGAAGGGCGTGGAGGCCGAGCGCGGCGACCGCGGCGGCGGTCTCGATGTCCCAGACGCCGAACACGCCGCACTCTTCGCGGAGCTTGTCGTCCTGAAATGGATGAGTCGTCAGCATGAGAATCCCGGCGCGCTGGCGGTCATATAGGAGTCACGGGCCGGCTTGTCGCCCCCGTCCACGCGCCTTGTCGAATGCTTGACGTTAACGTAAAGTGCGCCTAGGCGGCGGGCGATGTCGCAAACCGCGCTCCACGCCGATTATCGGGCCGACGACCGCAGCGCGCGCACCTACACGATCACCCAATTGTGCGACGAGTTCGGCGTTACCGCCCGGGCGTTGCGCTTTTATGAGGATGAGGGCCTGATCGCGCCGCGGCGGGAAGGCCTGACGCGGGTTTACAGCTGGCGCGACCGGGCGCGGCTCGCCTGGATCCTGCGCGGCAAGCGAGTCGGGTTCAGCCTCGCCGAGATCCGCGAGATGATCGATCTTTACGATGTCGACGACGATCGCGCCTCGCAGCGGCGGGTGACGCTGGAAAAATGCCGGGGCCGGGTCGATCTGCTCAGGAAGCAGAAGGTCGACATCGACGCCACGATCGAAGAACTTGAACGCTTCATCGCGATGGTCGAGTCGGCCTGAGAGCCGCGCCGTCCGACGCGAGTCCGAGGGAGGGAAGCCATGCCCAGCTACACCGCGCCGGTCCGCGACACGCGCTACGTCCTCGAGCAGATATTGGGGATCGAGCGCTACTCGAACCTGCCCGGCTTCGAGAATGCGACGCCGGACGTGATCGAGGCGATCCTGACCGAGGGCGGCCGCTTCGCGAGCGAGGTGCTGCACCCGCTCAACCGCTCGGGCGACGAGGAAGGCTGCACCCGCCATGCCGATGGCAGCGTGACGACGCCCAAGGGCTTCAAGGAGGCGTACGACCAGTTCGTCGCCGGCGGCTGGACGACGCTTCACTCGCCCGAGCAATATGGCGGGCAGGGGCTGCCCTCCGTCCTCGCCACCGCGGTCACCGAATATCTGCTCTCCGCCAACCAGGCGTTCGAGATGTATAACGGCCTGACCCAGGGAGCGATGGCCTCGATCCTGGTCAAGGGCTCGGACGAGCAGAAGCAGACCTACCTGCCCAACATGGTCGCCGGCAAATGGACCGGGACGATGAACCTGACCGAGCCGCATTGCGGCACCGATCTCGGGCTCATCAAGACCAAGGCGGAGCCGCAGGCCGACGGCAGCTACCGGATCAGCGGCACCAAGATCTTCATCTCGGCCGGCGAGCATGACCTCGCCGAGAACATCATCCACCTCGTCCTCGCCAAGATCACCGGGGCGCCGGACAATGTGAAGGGCATCAGCCTGTTCATCGTCCCCAAGTTCATCGTGAACGACGATGGCTCGCTCGGCGAACGCAACGGCGTCTCCTGCGGCTCGATCGAGCACAAGATGGGCATCCACGGCAATTCGACCTGTCTGCTCAACTATGACAATGCGACCGGCTATCTGGTCGGCGAGCCGGAGAAGGGGCTGGCGGCGATGTTCATCATGATGAACGCCGCCCGGCTCGGCGTTGGCCTGCAGGGGCTGGCGCAGGGCGAGATCGCCTATCAGAACGCGGTCGCCTACGCGAAAGAGCGGCGGCAGGGTCGGGCGCTGCGCCCCGAGGAGCGCGAGGCCGACGCCAAGGCCGACACGATCATCCACCATCCCGACGTGCGCCGGATGCTGATGGAGGCGCGGGCCTTCAACGAGGGCGCCCGCGCCTTCGTCCTGTGGGGCGCGCTCCAGGTCGACATCAGCCGCAAGGCGCAGACCGAGGAGGAGCGGATCGCCGCCGACGACCTGCTCGGCCTGCTCACGCCGGTCATCAAGGGCTATCTCACCGACAAGGGCTTCGACGCGGCGGTCAACAGCCAGCAGGTGTTCGGCGGCCACGGCTATATCCGCGAATGGGGCATGGAGCAGTTCGTCCGCGACGCCCGCATCGCCCAGATCTACGAGGGCACGAACGGCGTCCAGGCGCTCGACCTGGTTGGCCGCAAGCTGCCCAAGGACGGCGGCCGCGCGATCCAGGCCTTCATGAAGATGGTCGGCGAGGAAGCGGCGGCGGGCAAGGGCTCGTCCGACACGACGGTGGCGGCGCTCGCCGCGGCGCTGGAGCGGGCCAATGGCGACCTCCAGACCGCATCGATGTGGCTGACGCAGAACGCGATGACCAACCCGAACAATGCCGGCGCCGCCTCCTACAATTACATGCACATCATGGGCATCGTCTGCCTCGGCCTGATGTGGCTCCGGATGGCGAGCGCGAGCAGCGCGGCGCTGGCGGCCGGCGCGGAGGATGCCGATTTCCACCGCAACAAGCTGATCACCGGCCGCTTCTTCGCCGACAAGATCATGCCGGAAAGCAATGCGCTCAGGCGGAAGATCGAGACCGGGAGCGAGAGCCTGATGGCGCTGCCGATGGAGGCGTTTTAGGGCGCCGTTTCGGCAAGCAGCCAATCGCGGAACGCGGTTATCGCCGCGTTGAGCGGGCGCGACTTGAGCCGCGTCAGCCAATAGCCGTCGCCACCGGCTTCGATCGCGAAGGGCTGGGCGATGTCGCTATCGGCGAGGACACGTGAGAACAGCCGGGCTGGTGCGAGCGCGACGCCGTGGCCGCGCCGCGCCGCTTCGACCATGAGCGCTGCGGAATCGAACACTGGCCCGCGCAGGCGCGGCGGCTCCAGACCGGCGGCGCGGAACCATAGGGGCCAGTCGTCGATGCGATAGGAGCGGAGCAAGGTTTCGTGGGCGAGATCGGCGGGCTCCTTCAGCCGCGCCGCCACGTCCGTCGCGCAGAGCGGGGTGAGCGGCGCGTCGAACAGCTTGTCCGCCTCGGTGCCGTGCCAGGCGCCGTCGCCGAAGCGGATCGCGAAATCCAGGCCTTCCTCGGCGATGTCGACGCGGTTGTTGTTGGTGGAGAGGCGCAGGTCGATTTCGGGGTGCGTGCGCT
>NZ_JBQTIN010000022.1:0-5432 GCF_052388015.1 Sphingosinicella sp. | reverse complement strand
ACGAGCAGCAGGGCGATCGCTGAAACGCGCTGCAAAGGCCTCATCGCCATCCCCTTCCTCGCTGGAGGAGAGCATGGCGCAGCCGGCTTCAGTCCGCCAGCGCTTTCGCCCGCTCCCCGATCCGCCTGTCGCGCCGCACCGCTTTCGCCATCAGCTCGAGCCGATGCAGCAAGGGATCGGCCGCGTCCTCCATCGCCCGCGGCCGCTCGCGCAAACGACAGAGGAAGATATAGAGCAACGAGAAGCGCTCCGGATCGCGGTGCAGGATCACGCTGCGCGCCAGTTCGATAAACGCTTTGGGCACCGAGAACAGGCCCGGCGCGGCGGGCGGTGCCGGAGCCGACGTGGCCAACAGGTCCGTCTCGCCATCCATCTCCCAGACCACCTCGTCCGGTGGGACGTCGATCAGCGCGAGCCCGCGCGCCGCCTCGCGCCAGCCCTCGAAATCCTCCGGCCCGGCGAGCCGCACGACGCGCGGCGCCCGCCGCTCAAGGGCAGGTGCCGCCAGCATCGTCACTCCTTACCGTCGCGGGCCGCGCGCTTAAGCGGCGGCGCGAGCTGCAGCGTCGCAAAGGTGACCAGCGCCAGCATCACCGCGACGTCATAAGCGCCGAGCCCGACCGCGACGCCGATCGCGCCGGTCACCCAGAGGCTGGCGGCAGTGGCGGTGCCGTGCACTGATCCGTCGGTCTTCAGGATGGCACCACCGCCGATGAAGCCCATGCCGACGATCAGACCTTCGATGATCCGCGCCTGGGCCTCCGGATGGCCGGCGGACAGCGTTTCGGTGGCCTGGACGAAGCCGCAGGTCGCTATCGCGACCAGCGGAAAAGTCCTGAGGCCCGCGCTGCGCTCCTCCTTCTCGCGGTTCCAGCCCAGCGGGAAAGCGAGCGCATAAGCGATCAGCAAGGCCATCGCATGCGGGACGAGATCGAACTGGGCGAACAGTCTTTCCATGCCTATAACAACCGGCGAGGTTCGTTTCGGCTCCCTCGCGGGCGTCGCACACGCGATGATTAACGCATGACCGGCCCGCGCCGCGGCGCTATAGCGTCAGGCGCGCGGACGCCCGAAGGTGATTGACTTGACGCTGGTTCCCCGGATCGACCGCTACCTGGCGCGCCTCATCTTTCTCCCTCTGCTCGGCACGTTGTTGCTCGCGGCGATGCTGCTGACGCTGGAGAAGATGCTGCGCCTGTTCGATTTCGTGGTCAGCGAAGGCGGCCCGGTCACCGTCGTCTGGCGGATGATGGCGAACCTGATCCCGGAATATCTCGGCCTCGGCATTCCGTTGGGGCTGATGCTCGGCATCCTGCTCGCCTTCCGCCGCCTCGCCACCTCCTCCGAGCTCGATTCGCTGCGCGCGGCCGGCCTGAGCTATGGCCGGCTGCTGCGCATTCCTTATGCCTACGCGCTGGTGCTGATGGCGGTGAACATCGGCATCGTCGGCTTCGTCCAGCCCTATTCCCAATATGCCTATCAGGAGCTGCGCTTCGATCTCCAGTCGGGCGCGCTCGGCGCCTCGATCAGGGTCGGCGAGTTCAACAATTTCGGCCGCCGCATGACGCTCCGCGTCGAGCGCAGCGAGAATCGCGGCACCGATCTTTACGGCGTCTTTGTCCGCGCCAACACGCGCGACGGGCGCAGCCTCGCCGCCGCCGCCGATCGCGGCACCTTCCTCGCCACCGACGATCCGAACACGATCATCTTCCGGCTGATCAACGGCCGGCTGGTCCACAACCAGCGCAGTTTCCCGGTGCCGCGGGTGCTGAGCTTCCAGCGCTACGATCTGCCGATCGACCTGCCGTCGATCGAGGCCTTCCGCGGCCGTGGCAATCCGCTGAACGAGCTCACCATCACCGAGCTGTTCCGCCAGGGCTATCTGGCCGACGTGCCGCCGCAGCGGCGAATCGGCGCCCAGGCGCAATTCCACTTCCGCCTGGTCGAGATGGTGATGATCCTGATGCTGCCGATGCTGGCGGTGGCGCTCGCCGTGCCGCCCAAGCGCAGCACCTCGGGGCTCGGCATCTTCCTCTCGGTGATCATGGTCGTCACCTATCACAAGGTGAATCAATATGGGCAGGAGGCGGCGGCGAACGGGCAGATCGAGCCGATCCTCGCGCTCTGGGTGCCCCTCGTCCTGTTCGCCGCCTTGATCTTCTGGATGTACTGGACGCTCGCCCACAAGCCGGGCGGCCAGCCGATCGGCGCGCTCGAGCGCGTCTTCGCCAGGCTCGGCAAGCTGGTTTCGCGGCTGTTCCGCCGCCGCCGCAGGCTGATCCCGGCCGAATGATCAACCTCAACTTCTTCCCGTCCCGGCCGATCGCCTTCTACATGGCGCGGCTGTTCATCGTCCGCAGCCTGGCCGTTCTCGCCGGCCTCACGCTCGTGCTGATGATGCTCGATCTGCTCGGCAATGCCGGCGACATCCTCGCCGTGCCGGGCAATGGCGACGCCGATCTGTGGCGCTATGTCGGCTATCGGGTGCCGCAGCTCATCAACCGCTTCCTGCCCTTCTCGGTGCTGCTCGGCACCCTGATCACGCTCGCCACCTTGAACCAGAATAGCGAGATCGTCTCGATGAAGGCGGCGGGCGTCTCCGCTCACCAGATCATCGCGCCGCTGATCGTCGCCGCCTTCCTGTTCGCACTCGCCCATTTCGCGTTCAACGAGCGGATCGTCACCCGCGCCAACGCCGCGCTCGACGCCTGGGAGGCGGTCGACTGGGGGCTGGTGCCCGCGGGCAGCGGCGTGCAGAGCAATGTCGCCTTCACCCATGGCGACAATCTGGTCTTCGCACGCCTCGTCGCCGGCCGCGACGATGCGGTGCGGCTGGCCGGAATCACCATCTACGAACGCGCCCAGGGCACGTTGCGGCGGATCTTCAACGGCGAGACCGGCGGGCGGGATCCGGGCGGCTGGCGGCTGCAGAATGTCACGGTCTTCGACGTCGACAGCGGCGTCCAGAGCCGCCTGCCCAGCCTGGTCTACGGCCCGGACATCCGCCCCGACCAGTTCACCCTCGCCCGGGTCGATCCCGACGAGCGCGACATTTTCTCGCTGCGCGGCGCGATCGCCGAATTGCGCGCCGTCGGCCGCCCGACCGAGAGCCTGGAGGCGCATTGGTGGCGCAAGCTCGCGCTGCCGATGTCCTCGGTGCTGATGCCTTTGCTGGGCGCGGTCGCCGCCTTCGGTCTCGCCCGCTCCGGCCAGCTGATCGCCCGCGCCGTGATCGGCATGGCGCTTGGTTTCGCATATTTCGTCGCCGACAATTTCGCCATCGCGATGGGCAATTTCGGCGCCTACCCGCCTTTGCTCGCCGCCTGGGGCCCGTTCTTCCTGTTCCTGCTGATCGGCGAGACGGTGCTGATCCGCACCGAGGAGTGAGGCGATGCTCTATCTCGCGATCAAGGCCGCGCTTTCCGGCATCATCGTCGCCATCGTCTCGGAGGTCGCGCGGCGCAACGCGGGCCTTGGCGGCCTGATCGTCTCGCTGCCGCTCGTGTCGCTGCTCACCTTCATCTGGCTGTGGCGCGACACCGGCGATGTCGAGCGGATCGCCGCGCTCTCGCGCTCCGCTTTCTGGTTCTTCCTGCCCTCGATGCCGATGTTCCTCGCGCTCCCCGCCTTGCTGCGCATGGGCCTCGGCTTCTGGTTGGCGCTGGCGCTCGCCTGCGCGCTGACCATCGCGCTCTATGGCGCCATGACCCTCGCCGCCCCGCGCCTTGGCCTGCGCTTCTAGGGGACGCGATGACCGACGCGCCCGCTCCTCCCGCCGTCACCCGCGGCGAGGTCGCGCAGGGCGCGTTCCTCGCCGGCCTGTCGCGCGCGGGCGCGGTGATCGAGGCGGTCGCCCAGCCGCTCTACATCTGGCTGTTCGGGCTCGCGACCTATGGCGTCTATGTCGTGCTCTGGGCCGCGATCAACCTCGCCACCAACCTCGTCGACCTCTCCCTGACCAGCGCCCTGCAGCGCATCGTCCCCACGCGCGACGAGGAGGAGGCGCATGGCGCGGTGCGGCTTGCCTTGCTGGTCACGTTGATCCCCGCGATCCTGATCGCGGCGATCGCCGCCTGGCAGGCGCCCGCGCTCGCCGGCCTGATCGCCGCCGCGCCCGAGGACGCCGCCCGCTTGCCCGCCGCGATCGCCCTCTTCGCCTGGGCTTTGCCTTTGTGGACCTTCATCGAGATCGCAACCTCCGCCGCCCGCGCCCGCCGCGCCTTCGGGCCGGAGATCCGGATCAGGATCGTGTGGGAGCAGTTCGCCCGCATCCTGTTCGCCCTCGGCTTCTTCCTGCTTGGCTTCGCGCGGCTCGGCCTGATGGCGGCGCATCTCGCCTCGCTGACCCTCACCGCCTTGCTCTGCCTCAGGCTGCTCGGCCGCTATTATGACCTCAGGCGCCTCTTTCGCGCGCCGATGCCCGGCCCGCTCGCCCGCGATCTGCTCCTTGCGGGCCTCGCTTTGATTCCCGCTAACATTTCCCGCCGGATGCTGATCGACGCGCCGCCCTTGCTGATCAACCTGATGATTCCCGGCGCGCGCGGCGCCGAGGCGGCGGGCCTGTTCGAGATCGCCCGCAAGCTCTCGACCGTGCCCTATATCGTCCGCCAGTCCTTCCAGTATGTGCTCGGGCCGCTCGCTTCCGCCCAGGCCCATGCCGACCGCAGCCAGGTCGGCCCGCTCTACCGCTTCGCCACCCGCGTCTCGACCGCTTTGGTCGTGCCGCTCGCCGGCCTGCTCGTCTTCACCGGCCCCGACATCCTCAGCGTCTATCGCCGCGAGGCGATGGCCGCCTTGCCCCTGCTCGCCATCCTCGCCGCCGCCCGCGCCGGCGAGGCGATCGTTGGCCCGGCCGGAACGATCGTCGAGATGATCGGCCACCGGGCCTTGCCCCTGCTCAACAGCCTGATCGCCGCCGCGCTCTGGCTCGCCCTCGCTTTCTGGCTGGTCCCGGCGCAGGGCGCCTGGGGCATGGCGGTCGCCGTCTCCGTCGCGATCCTCGTCTCCACTTACGCCGCCGCTGTCGAGCTTAGGATCGGCGACGGCCTCTCGCCCTTCGACTACAAGCTCGCCCAGGGCTTCACGGTCGCGATCGGCGGCGTCGCGTGCATGTGGGCGTGGAGCAGCGCCTTCGGCGGCCCGCTCCGCTTCGCCGGCAACATGACCTTCTGGGCCGCCACCTCCTGGCTCGCGCTGCGTTACGGCCTCAACCGCAGCGACCGCGAGTCGCTGGGTGGTTTGGCGCGGCGGCTGCGGCTGGCGTAAAGGGGGCGCGATGGAGACCAATCCCGTCTTGGCCTACGGCGCCTGGCTCGCCGGGACGCCCGACGCATGGCCGGACGAAGCGCTCGAATCCGCGCATCGCCAGTTTATCGATGTGCTCGGGGTCACGATTGCCGGCGCGGTCGAGCCGGCCACTTTGGCGGTGCTGG